>NZ_AKJX01000273.1 GCF_000276605.1 Acidovorax sp. CF316
GGCGCCCGCCGCCAGCAGGGCTGTGCGGCGTGGCATGGAGACGATGGGGCGGGGCGTTGGCTGGGGCAGCTTCATGCGTTGGACTCCTCCTGTGCGGCCCATTGTAGGGAGGCTTGTCGCCTTGCGCTGGACGCCTGCCCCGGCGCTCAGAACTGGGCCCGGTCCAGGTCCTCGATCAGCGTGGTTTCCACTGGTCGCCAGCCCAGGCGTTGCTGCGTGAGCGCGCTGGAGGCCGGGCTGTCCATGCCGGCAAAGCGGGCCAGCCACCCGAAATGCTGCTGTGCGCCGCTGGCCGGCACCGAGACTACGGGCAGGTTCAATCCGCGGCCGATGGATTCGGCAATCGCCTTGAGCGCCACGCCTTCCTCTCCCACCGCGTGGTAGCGTGCGCCGGCCTGGCCCTGTTCCAGCACCAGCCGGTACAGGCAGGCGGCGTCGAGCACATGCACGGCGGGCCAGCAGTTGGCGCCTTCGTCCACATAGGCCACCGTACCCTTTTCGCGTGCCAGCGCGATCAGGTAGGTGATGAGCCCCTGCTTGAACGGGTCGTGCACCTGCGGCAGGCGCACCACGCAGGCATGCACGCCCTGCTGCGCCAGGGCCGCGGCGGCTTCTTCCGAGGCACTGCGCGGCACGCCCGCGCTGCTGGGAACGGGCGCATGCTCTTCGGTGCCCACGCCGCCCGTGCCCAGCAGCGTCATGCCGGTGGTCACGAGCAGGGGGCGGTCGCTGCCCTGGAGCTCTGCGCCCAGCGTGGCGATGACTTGCCGGTCGGCCTCGCAGTTGGCTGCATAAGTGGAAAAGTCGTGGTTGAACGCCGTGTGGATCACACCGTCGGCATGGGCGACGCCGCGGCGCAGGCTGGGCAGGTCGTCGAGTGAGCCGCGGTGCACCTCGGCGCCCACGGCGGCCAGGCGCTCGGCGCCCTCGTCCGAGCGGGCCAGGCCCAGCACGCTGTGGCCCGCATCGATCAGCTCGTTGACGACGGCCGTTCCGACGAAACCGGTCGCGCCGGTCACAAATACTCGCATGGTGATGTCCTTGGCTTGTAAAAAGAAGGGCAGTGTCGTTAGACTGCTTATCCCGGTAAAGTAGTGTTCGTATACAGGTATAAGAGATAACAGGAAGAGCGCCCCATCCCATGCCCGACACCAACGACAACGCGCTCGGCGACTACCTGCGCGACCGCCGCGCCCGGCTCGATCCGGCCGCTCTGGGCTTTCCGCTGGCGCGCCGGCGCACGCCCGGCCTGCGCCGCGAAGAGGTGGCCCAGCGCGCCCATGTCAGCGCCACCTGGTACACGTGGCTGGAGCAGGGGCGGGGAGGGGCGCCTTCGGCCGAGGTGCTCTCGCGCATCGCCCACGCGCTGATGCTCACCGAGGCCGAGCGCGAGTACGTCTTTCTGCTCGCCCTGGGCCGCCCGCCGGAGGTGCGCTTTCTGGACGCTGAGGGCGTGACGCCCCGGCTGCAGCGCGTGCTCGATTCGCTGGAAACCAGCCCGGCCTATGTGAAGACTTCCACCTGGGACGTGGTTGCCTGGAACCATGCCTCCACCCGGGTGCTGACCGACTACGGCGCATTGCCCACCGGGCAGCGCAACATCCTGCGCGTGGTTTTCGGCAGCACGCTGCTGCGCCGCAAGATGCCCAATTGGGAGCGCGACTCGCGCTTCGTCGTCGGCGCCTTCCGTGCCGACGTGGCGCGCGCCGGCGCCGCTGCCCGCGTGCAACCCATGGTGGATGAGCTGTGCGCGCTCGACCCCGAATTCCGCGCCCTGTGGCGCGGCAACGATGTGCAGGGCAGCTACGGCGAGCACCCCAAGCACGTGGTGCACCCGGTGGCCGGGCCCATCGACCTCGAGTACTCGGCGTTCGCCGTCGATGGCCGGCCCGACCTGGGCATGGTGGTCTACACGCCGGCCACGCCGCGTGACCTGGCGCGCGTGAAGGCGCTGATCGCGGCGGGCGAGGGCACCAGGGCGGTTGCTGCCCTGCCGGCCGCGAAGCGGCCCCGCCAGTCCGCGCCGGCCTAGTGTCCTGCCCCGCTACCCCACCAGGAGACGAGCCAGATGACCACCCCGCCCGCCAACCCACCTGTTCACGCGAGCTTCGAGCAGTTCCAGGCCCGGTCGCTGGCCGACGGTTTCGATGAGGTGCTGGTGCGCGAATGGGCGCCGGGCCAGGTGGTGCCCGAGCACCGCCACGACTTCGGCGTGAGCGCCATCGTCGTGCAGGGCGAGATGTGGCTCACCTGCGCAGGGCAGGAGCGCCACCTCGTGCCCGGCGATAGCTTTGCGCTGTACCGCAACGAGCCGCATTCGGAGCGCTATGGCGTACAGGGGGCGACGTACTGGGTGGCGCGGCGCAACGCTGCTGATTGAGCACGGCGCGACGGACTGCAGCGCATGGCTGCGCTGTGGCGTTGTCCAATGCTGCCGGCCACGCCAATTTCAGGTGGTCGGCACCTTGCAACTGGGCACAGCCCGGCTTATCCAGGCCTTGTCTTGTTGCTCCCCCGCCGCATTCCCCTGATTTTTGGGCTGTCTTACGAAAAATCACGCTTTCCCTCTTGTCATTTTGCATAATTATGAGAAATTACACCCATGCGAAAGCAAAGCCAGCGTTTGTCGTCATTTGAGGACACGTTGGCGGCAAAAGCCGGTCCCTGATGCAAAGGGCCGGCAGCCGATCGCCCGGAGTTCGCCTGAATATGCGCCTGGTATCCAATTCCCTGCACGACGAAGTCGCCTCGCGGCTGCGGGAGGAGATCTTTGCCGGCACGCTGGCGCCGGGCAGCTTCCTGGACGAAGTGGCGCTGTGCGAGCGGCTCGAAATTTCGCGCACACCGCTGCGCGAGGCGCTCAAGGTGCTGGTGGCCGAGGGGCTGCTGCGCCATGAGCCGCGGCGCGGCTGCTTTGTGGCCGAGGTCACGGGCAAGGATCTGGACGAGATCTTCCCCGTGATCGCGCTGCTCGAAGGGCGTGCCGCCCACGAGGCCACGCGCCGCGCCAGCGCCGCCGACGTGGCCGCGCTGGAGGTGCTGCACCAGCGCCTGCAGGCGCACGCGGCGGCCGGGCGCATCCCCGAATACTACGCCGCCAACCACGCCATCCACGAGGCCTTCATCACCCTGGCCGACAACCGCTGGCTGGCCCAGGTGATCGGCGACCTGCGCAAGATCCTGCGTTTGGCGCGGCTGCAGCAACTGCATGCGCCAGGCCGCCTGCAGCAGAGCCTGGCCGAGCACCTGGCGGTGTTTGCCGCCTTGAAGGCCCAGGACTGCGATGCCGCCGAGGAGGCCATGCGCACCCATCTGCTGCGCCAGCGCGAGGCCCTGCGCGACGTAGCCCGCACCCAGCAATCGAGGTTGACACGATGAACATGAACACCGCCCCTGAATGGATCGCCCGCAGTGTCTCGCGCCTGCGCTCCGCTGCCCCTGCCAGCGACAACAAGGCCCCCGGCGACAAGCCCGCGCGAGCGGCGGCTGCCGACAAGGCCAACGTGACCGACGTGGTGGCCAAGGTGGCCGCGCCGCGCTCCACCAACGAGCGGCTGGCGGCCACGCTGCGCCGCGGGCAGGAGGCCTTGTCGCCGCGCGCGCTGCGCCGCCTGCTGGCCGACCTGCAGGAGGTGGTGGCCCCGCAGGTGAGCGAGCTCGAAGGCGGGCGCCGCGCCCAGGGCGTGGCCCAGTGGTATGCCGAGGCTTCTGCGGAAGAGCGGCGCGACATGTGGCTGCTGTTGTGCGAGCAGTTCGCGCCCGACGCCACGCGCTTCAAGTCGGCCCGCCAGCGCTACGAGGCCGCGGCCGGCACGGCCGAGGAGGGCCAGGCCGAGATCAGCCTGCGCCGCGCCCTGGTGTCGCCGCGCACGCGGCTGCTGCAGCGCTTTGCGGTGTTCCCCGAGGGCATGCGCTTCCTGGTGGACATGCGCGCCGAGCTGCTGCCCCTGCTCAAGGCCGACAAGCGCCTGCTGGCGCTCGATGCCGAGCTGGAGCACCTGTTCTCGACCTGGTTCGACGTGGCCTTCCTGGAGCTGCGCCGCCTGTCGTGGGACTCGCCGGCCTCGCTGATCGAAAAGCTCATCAAGTACGAGGCGGTGCACGACATCCGCAGCTGGGCCGACGTGAAGAACCGGCTGGACAGCGACCGCCGCTGCTACGGCTTCTTCCACCCGCGCCTGCCCAACGAGCCGCTGATCTTTGTGGAGGTGGCGCTGGTGGACCACATCTCCAGCAGCATCACGCCGCTGCTCGACGAGGCCGCCGCACCAGCCGACCTGGCCCGGGCCACCACGGCCATCTTCTACTCCATCAGCAACACCCAGACGGGGCTGCGCGGCGTGAGCTTCGGCGATTCGCTGATCAAGCACGTGGTGGAGACCCTGACCGAGGAGTTCCCGCGCCTGCGCACCTTTGCCACGCTCTCGCCCATTCCGGGTTTTCGTGGCTGGCTGGCCAAGCATGCCGCGCCCATGCTGGAGCGCCTGGACGAGAAACGCCGCGGCGAGCTCGGCCGTGCCGTGGGCTTCGAGCCGCCACAGGCCGCGCACCTGCTCACCGCACTCGAAAAGCCGCTGGAGCTGGACGCGCGCTCGCCCGTGCGGCAGCTGTTGCTCGAATGCGCGGCCCACTACCTGGCGCGCGAGCTGGCCGAGGGCAAGCCCGTGGACCCGGTGGCGCGCTTTCACCTGGGCAACGGTGCGCGCGTGGAGCGCCTGAACTGGGGCGGCGACCCCTCCACCAAGGGCCTCAAGCAGTCGTACGGGCTGATGGTCAACTACCTGTATGACCTGAAGCGCATCGACAAGCACCGCAGCCTGCTCGCGCAGGGCAAGATCCCCACCTCCGGGGACATCGACAGCCTGTGCAAAAACTGATCTGAAGAACCCGGGCGTGGGCCCGGTGCCTCGGTATGCAGGCGGTTGGTGGCAATCCCTGCAGACAGGGTGTGCATCGGTGACACCCGTGTAGTGAGCCGGCGCTACCATGCGCCTCTTGTGTGTTGGCAATTCCATTTCATTTTTATTTTTATAAGACAGGAGACAAGATGAAAGACAACGACCTGCAGCGCCGCGACGTGCTGCGCGGTGCCGCTGCTGCGGCCGCTGCACTGGCCTGTGGCAGCAGCTGGGCCCAGGCGTCCGCATGGCCGAGCAAGCCGGTGACCCTGGTGGTGCCGTTCCCTGCTGGCGGGGGCACCGATGCCTTCGCCCGGCCCATGTCCGCCCAGTTCTCCAAGACCGTCGGCAAGACCCTGGTCATCGACAACCGGGGCGGTGCCGGCGGCACCGTGGGCGCCAGCTTCGCGGCCAAGGGCGCACCCGACGGCTACACCCTGTTCATGGGTGCCGTGCACCACGCCATCGCTCCGTCGATGTACCCCAAGCTCGACTACGACATCGAGAAGGACTTCATCCCCCTGGCCCTGCTGGCCAACGTGCCCCAGGTGCTGGTGGTCAACCCCAAGGCCGTGCCGGTGGCCAACTACCAGCAGTTCATCGAGCACGTCAAGCGCAACCCCGCCAAGCTCAACTACGGCTCGGCCGGCGCCGGCACCTCGCACCACCTGGCGGGCGAGCTGTTCAAGCAGCAGACCAAGACCTTCATCACCCACATCCCGTACCGCGGCGCGGGCCCGGCCCTGCAGGACCTGATCGCGGGCAATGTGGACATGATGTTCGACGGCCTGGGTTCATCGGCAGCGCACATCAAGGGCGGCCGCATCAAGGCGCTGATGGTCTCGGGCAGCAAGCGTAACCCGGCCTTCCCCGACGTGCCCTGCGCCGCCGAGGTGGGCCTGCCCGACTACACCGTGACCACCTGGTACGGGCTGTGGGCGCCCAAGGGCACGCCGGCCGACATCCAGGCGCGCATCGTGGAAGAGGTCAAACGCATCGGCACGGCCGATGAGATCAAGACCATCTGGGCCAGCAACGGCGCCGAGTACGGCACCCTGACGCCGCAGCAGTTCGGCGCCATGGTCAGCAGCGAAGTCAAGCGCTGGGCCACGGTGGTCAAGGCCTCGGGCGCCAAGCTCGATTGATGCGCAGCATGGCAGCCGCAGAGGTCGTTGCAGAGCGCGCTGCCGGGCAGGCAGGGCAGGCCGGCGTGGTGCAGGTCACGCTGCGCCACACCGGCCGGCTCAACGCCATGTCGCGCGCCATGTGGCAGCAGCTGCGTGCGGTGTTCAAGGACATCCAGCGCAGCCACGACGTGCGCTGCGTGCTGATCGAGGGCGATGGCACGGCCTTCTGCGCGGGCGGCGACATCTCGGAGTACCCGGGCTTTCGCTTCGATGCGGCGGCGCTGCGCGAATTCCACGAAGGCGATGTCTGGGGCGGGCTGTCGGCCATGCTCGACTGCGATGTGCCCATCGTCGCCCACATCGCTGGCGCCTGCATGGGCGCGGGCGTGGAGATTGCCAGCTGCTGCGACGTGCGCGTGGCCCACGCGGGGGCGCGCTTCGGCGCGCCCATTGCGCGCCTGGGCTTCCCCATGGCGCCGCGCGAGGCGCAGCTGGTGGCCGGCGCCGTGGGCGAGGTCACCGCACGCCAGATGCTGCTGGAGGCGGCCACCTTCAGTGCCGACGAGATGCTTGCACGCGGTTTTCTGAGCCGCGTGGTGGCCGGTGCCGAAGAAGCGCGCGCCGAGGCCTTGGCCAGCGCCTGCCGCATCGCGGCGCTGGCGCCGGGCGCCGCACGCCTGAACAAGCAGACCCTGCGCGCGCTCAAGGGCGTGCCGCCTGCAGACACACTTTCGGGCCATGCCCCCGACCCCTATGCCTATGCGGACAGCGCCGAGCACCGCGAAGGCATCACCGCCTTCCTCGAAAAACGTCCCCCCGTGTTTTGAATGAACCACCGTTTTGTTGCACATCCGGATGACCGCACCATGAGTTCCACCACCCCCCAGCAAAATCTGTTCAGCGCCTTGCGCGCTGCCTTCCCCGCCGACCTGGCCAGCACGGCGGTGGAGACCTCCACCGCCGATGGCCGGCCGCTGCTCTACAGCTGGAGCGACCTGGAGCGCGCCAGCGCCCGCATCGCCAACCTACTCGCCTCGCTCAAGCTGCCCGAGGGCAGCCGCGTGGCCGTGCAGGTCGAAAAATCGGTCGAAGCGCTGCTGCTGTACCTGGCCACCCTGCGCGCGGGCTATGTGTTCCTGCCGCTCAACACGGCCTACCAGAGCGCCGAGATTGAGTACTTCATCGGCAACGCCGAGCCTGCCGTGGTGGTCTGCACGCCCGGCAACTTCGGCTGGGTGAGCAAGATCGCCTTCACCCAGGGCACGCAGCATGTCTTCACGCTGGGTGACGACCGCACCGGCAGCCTGCTCGATCGCGCCGCGCACCATGGCGACGAGCACACGCCCGTGCAGCGCTCGGCCGACGACCTGGCCGCCATCCTCTACACCAGCGGCACCACGGGCCGCAGCAAGGGCGCCATGCTCACGCACGGCAACCTTTTGTCCAACGCCCAGGTGCTCAAGGACTACTGGGGCTGGAAGAGCGGTGATGTCCTGATCCACGCGCTGCCCATCTTCCACGTGCACGGCCTGTTCGTGGCCATTCACGGCGCGCTGATCAACGGCAGCAAGATGATCTGGTTCAGCAAGTTCGACCCCAAGGCCGTGCTCGCCGCCATGCCGCGCGCATCCGTCTTCATGGGCGTTCCCACGCTGTATGTGCGCCTGCTGGCCGAAGCCGGGCTCAACAAGCAGACCGCGAAGAACATGCGCCTGTTCGTCGCGGGCTCTGCGCCGCTGCTGATCGAGACCTTCAACGAATGGCAGCAGCGCACGGGCCACACCATCCTGGAGCGCTACGGCATGAGCGAGACCATCATGCTCACCTCCAACCCCTACGCGGCCGATGCGCGCCATGCCGGCCAGACCGAGCGGCGCGGCGCCACCGTGGGCTTCCCCCTGCCAGGGGTGGGCCTGCGCGTGGTGGACGACGCGAACAAGCCGCTGCCCGTGGGCGAGATCGGCAGCATCCAGGTGCAGGGCCCCAACGTGTTCAAGGGCTACTGGCGCATGCCCGAGAAGACGGCCGAGGAGTTCACCCAGGACGGCTGGTTCAAGACCGGCGACGTGGGCAAGGTGGACGAGCGCGACTACGTGAGCATCGTCGGCCGCAGCAAGGACCTGATCATCAGCGGCGGCTACAACGTCTACCCCGCCGAGATCGAGGGCTACATCAACGACATGCCCGGCGTGGCCGAAAGCGCCCTGGTCGGCGTGCCCCACCCGGACTTCGGCGAAGTGGGCGTGGCCGTGGTGATCGCCAAGCCGGGCGCCAAGCTCGACGGCGAGGCCATCGTGGCGCAGCTCAAGTCGCAGCTGGCCAACTTCAAGATCCCCAAGCGCTGCTTCGTTGCCGACGAACTGCCGCGCAACACCATGGGCAAGGTGCAGAAGAACCTGCTGCGCGACCAGCACAAGGGGCTGTTCGCCTGAACGAGGCAGGGCGGTTCAAACCGTTCCCGCTGGTGGCGGAGAGAGGGCCTGTGGGCCCTTTTTTCATGCCCCGGGCTCATCGATCTGCAGGTCGAAGAACCTGCGCACGCGCGGCTCCAGCAGCCAGCGCGCGGGTCACGCCGTGGCTGCCGCCTTGAACGCCGGCTTCAGGTATTGCGCCACGTGCTTCGCGGTCAGGTCCTGCACCGCGATCAGCTTGATGTGGCGGCGCCCTTTGCCTGCGCCCTCCAGCACCCCATGCGGGTCGGGAAGGGCAGCGCCTTCGCTGAACTCCAGCGACACGTGCTTCGTGTACGAGAAGATGCCGCAGAACGGCTTGGTGGCGGAGAACAGGAGACCACCGTACTTCACCTCTTCGGTCACGGAAGCATCCAGGCCCAGCACGGCTTCGCGCAGGGCCTGGACCAGGGTGAAGCGGTCCGCATCGTGCGCGCGGGTGTCTTCGAGCAGTTGGGTAACGCGGTCGGCAGCAGAGGGCATGGTGTTCTCCAGGGAGGAAGATGGTTGCGTGGCGTGGCGTGGCGTGGCGTGGAGCGCCCTCTGCCGCAAGTGCACATGCTGCCATGGCTTGCGGTCCGCTTTTGTCAGCAGGCTGTCCTGGCCCACCCGGTCAGGGTCTGCTGCAGGAACAAGGCCAGGACCGACAGTGCCGCCAGCGCGGCGCCTTCCAGGTTCAGGCGTAGCACGAAGCCCGGCTTGTGCATGCGGGTGGACACCGTGTGCAGCAAGCGGCCCCAGCCGATGAAGGGCACGATGAACAGCCCCAGGTAGGCCTTGGCCTTCCAGCCCTGCAGTTGGTAGCCCAGGTGGGCCAGCTTGTCGCAATGGCTGACGGCACCCGTTCCCGCCCATTCCTTGTAGAAGACCATCAGCAGCATGGCGAGCATGAAGGCCGCGGGCACGGTGATCATCATCCAGAACAGCACCCATCGGCCATCGTGCGGGTTCCACGATTTTTCATCGTCGTCGGCAGCCCCGTCGTCGCCCCGAGGGGGGTGGGCCTTCTTGCCTCGATTACCTATGACCTCGTCGGCCGCATCGGCGGCGGTATCCAGCCAGCGCGGCCAGTCGCGCACGCGGGGGCTCTGGCCCACGGCGGCCACATACACGCATTCATCGTCCACGCACACCTGGCGGTGGGCCGTGATGCGGCTCGCGGGCAGGAACCAGTCTCCCGATTTCTCGGGCAGCCGGACCACGAAGACGGTGGTGGTGTCCGTGCTGGATGCGCCATCGCTGAAAAGGCCCTCGGAGCGGTGCTCCAGCTCGATGGCCATCCATTTGTAGCCGCGGTGGCTGCTCTGGACGATCCACAGCGGCTTGGGATCGTCCAGCCTGACGCGCTCCCACACCGGGTTGGAAAACGAGTCGAGCAGGCCGGGTGGCGGAGGCTCCTTGACCGCCATGGCTAGAGCTTCTCCAGGTCGGCGTCGTCCTGTTCCTCGCGCTGGAAATGGATGAACGCGGTGATGCCGATGCCGGCGGTGAACGCCGTATTCCACAGCGTGGGCACGCCAAACACCGCCAGCCCCAGCGCGATCAGGCCCAGCGTGATGGCCGCGCGCACTGCACCCGGAGTGCGCTTGAACACGGCGACGAGGATGGAGCTTGCGATGACCACCGCGATGGGCCAGGCCAGGATGCTGAACAGCATGAGGAGAAACACCTCCTGGCCCGTGGACTTGCTCGCGATGCGGCTCCAGCCCCAGTGGACCCACTGCGCGCCCACGACATAGGCGAGGGTGGCCCACAGGCAGGGCAGGGGGGCGGGGTGGTCGTCTGTGGAGAGCATGCAGATCAGTGGTCGTGGATGGAGGGATGGCCTTGCACAGGGCTTTATATGCCTCGCCGGGGCCGGTGAAGAGAGCTTCGGTGACTTTTTGTGCAGTTCTGTCGTTTTCCTGCGCACGGCCTGCTGGCGGGTACCGGCAGTAGCGTGGGTTGATACTGCCCGGATGGCAGGCACTTCGGCGCCCGTTGCCCCAAGGCCGGTGCCTGTCAGCGCACCGGCGCCTGCAGCGGCAGGCCCAGCTCGAACGTATTGCCCTGGCCGGGTACCCCCGTTGCGGCTTGCCAGCGGCACTCCCCGCCAATGGCCATTGCCCGGCTGCGCACATTCGCCAGGCCCTTGCCCGCAGTGCGCTCGGGCGACGATGCGTGGGCCTGCAGCGGCCCGGCATAGGGCTGGCCATCGTCGCGCACCCATACCATCACGTGGCCGGCCTGCGTGCCCGTGGCGATCTCGATGGTACGGGCCCCGCTGTGCTTGACGATGTTGGTCAGCACCTCCTGCAGTATGCGCAGGATGTGCAGCGCGCTCTGCGGATCCAGCCAGGGCAGGGGGGGCACGTCCTCCACGCGCCAGTGCAGCGTGAGGCCCGCGGCCTGCAGGCGCGGCCCCAGGCGAAAGCGCAGGGCGGCCAGGAGGCCCAGCAGGTCGGTGTCGGCATGCTCCAGCGAGTCGATGGAGAGCTTGAGGTCCTCGATGCATTCGGTGAGTACGCGCGCCATGTCGGCTTCGGTCAGCTGGCTGCCCTGTGCCATGCGCAGCGCGCTGATCAGCGAGGAGCCGATGCCGTCGTGCATCTCCTGCATCAGGCGGCGGCGCTCGGCGTCCAGCGTCTGCTGGCGTTCCAGCGCGCTCAGCTGCCGGTAGCTGGCGGCCAGCTCGGCCTCGCGCGCGACAAGGCGCCGCTCCAGTTCGGCATTGGCCTCCTCCACCGCACGGATGGCGCCCACGTACTTGCGGTAGCCGATGGCCAGGAAGGTGGCCAGCGCGCCGATGGACGTGTAGGGGGCCAGGTAGACGTGGCCCATGTCCAGCACATAGTTCTGCAGCAGCAGATCGTGTACGCCGGTGGGGATGAACAGCAGCATCCACACGGCCAGCAGCCGGCCTTCCAGTGTGCCCGCGCTCCAGGCCACGCGGCTGCCAGAGACCACGGCGACGGCCAGCATGAGGAGTGCTACGGCAGTGGCCAGGGGGAGCATGGCGTCGACCTGCAGCAACCACGGCATGGGCAGGGTGGCGACCGAGGTGACCGACTGCAGCACGAGCATGCCGCGCTCCAGCCGGGGCCGGCGCTGGCCATGGATGCGCAGGATGAACAGGTAGATGAAGACCATGGACCAGCCCAGCGCATTCAGCGTGAGCCAGCCGAACCAGGCCTCGGGCAACAGCAGCGGCTGGTCGCCCAGTGTGAAATGCACGGTGCGCAGGCCATGCGCCAGCGAGGCGGCAAAGAACAGCAGGTAGGGAGTGTCGTGCCGGCGCACGCACCAGACGGCCAGCGCCATCAGCCCAAGGGCCAGGTACACCGCGGAGACAATGGCCAGCAAGTCCACCTGCATCCAGGTGCGCAGCCGGTAGGAGGGGAGCAGTTCGGGGACAGGGCCCATCCAGGCCGCAGACAGGGCCCCGCCGACCCCGGGCTGGCTCGCCATGCGCAGCAGCACCTCGCGTGGTCCGGGCGTGCCGGGCGCCATGGCCGGCAACTGCACCCACAGGGGCCGGTTGAAGCTGTTCCAGACCCGGCTGCCGCCGTGGATGCCGGTGCCATGGACCCGGTGGCCATCCACATACACTGCGATGTTGCCGATGGTCTGCCAGCGTGGCAGGTACAGGGCCAGTGCGGCCCCGCTCCACCCCTGCAGTGCATCCGGCACGGGCAGCCGGTACCACACCACCTGCGGCTGGGCCGTGAGGGATTCATCGGGTTCTGCGACCGAGCGGGGCCGTGCATGCGGCAGGGCGACGGACTCCCCGGCGGTAGCCTCCAGCTCGCCACGCGGCACCGTTGCCGGAGCATCCCAGCCGACCCCAGGCTGGTGCAGCAAGACCGCCTCGCCAATGCGGCGGTCCGGCTGGGTGCCCTGGGCCTGCGCGGGAGCCGCGGCGAGCAGCAGCCACAAGGTCAGCCAGAGCACCAGTGCCACAGCCAACATCCAGGGCCGCAGGCCTTCCTTCGATGGCCGCTGCCCGCGGCTGCCACTATTGCAGCAAGATGCCATGCCGCTGCGCCTCGAGGATGGCCTCTGCCCGTGTGTTCACTTCCAGCTTGGCGTAGATGCGCCGCACGAAGGTCAGCACCGTGCTGGGCGATACACCCAGTGCATGGGCGGTCTCCTCGGCCGTGAAGCCCTTGCTCACGCGCAGCAGCACCTCGTGCTCGCGTGGCGACAGGGTGACGGCGGGCCGGGGTGCCGGCGCGGCCTGCTGTTCATATGCCGCAAGGGCCGGTCGATCCGTCGTCCCGGGCTCCCGCGGCGCCTGCCGCAGGGCGGTGCGTGCCAGGATCTTGCGTGCCACCATCGGGCTGATGGGGCTGCCACCGGCATGCACGCTGCGGATCTCGTCCACCAGGCCGGGCGCGCTGGCGTCCTTGAGCAGGTAGCCCATGGCGCCGGCCTCGATGGAAGGCAGCACATGCATCTCGTCGCCGAAGATGGTGCTCACCAGCACGCTGCATTCAGGCCATTGCCGGCGCGCGGCGGTGATCACGTCCAAGCCCGAACCGTCGGGCAGGCCCAGGTCCACCAGCAGCACGTCCAGGGGCGCGCGCGGTAGCAGCGCAAGCGCCTGCTGGCGGCTTGCGGCCTGCAGTACCAGCTGCATGTCGGCCTGGCCTGTGATCGCGCTTTCCAGGATGGCCCGGGTTGTGGCGTCGTCCTCCACCAGACCCACGCGGATGGTGGCGGTGCGCAGGGGCAAGGGGGCGGCGTCAGGGGCAGCAGGCATGGCCGCAATTATGGCCAGTGGGGCGGTGCTGTCTGTCCTCAGTTCTGGGGACAGACAGGTGCGCGCAAAAAAAATAGCATCCCGGCCACATCGCATTTGCCATGCCTCGTATCGCACCGCAGAGGCTGCCGCTTGCACAAATTGTTCAGAAGACGAGAACTGCCATGACACACTCTTTGCCTTGCCGTCGGGAGCCTCGCCCACGCCGCTCACTGTTGCTGGTGCTACCCCTGCTGTGGTCGATGGGCGCGGTGCATGCGGCAGGCGAGTGCCGGGTGACGCCAGACGGCACAGGCAACGGCAGCAGTTGGGCCCAGGCAGCGTCGCTGGAGGGCGCGCTGGCCGGTGCGGCCTGCTCGGAAATCTGGGTGAGGCAGGGTACCTACAAGCCCACGACGGGCACCGACCGCACAGTGAGCTTTGCAATCGACCGGCCGCTCAAACTCTATGGCGGCTTTGCCGGCACCGAGGCAACACTGGCCCAGCGCAGCAGCGATGCCAGTCTGACGGTGCTGTCGGGTGACATCGGCGTGGCGGGCGATGCAACGGACAACAGCTTTCATGTGGTGGTGATCGGCGGCCTGGGTGCGAATGGCAATGGCGTCTATACCGGCAGCAATACTGCCGTGGATGGGTTGACCATCGTCGCAGGGTATGCCAAAGACGATGCCAGTCCGTTCACCGAGTATGGTGGTGGCGGCTTGTTCTGCAATGGCTGGGGATCGGGAATGCAATGCGGGCCCAGCATCGCGAATGTCGTCTTTCGCAACAACACCGCAAGTGCCCGGGGAGGCGCCATCTATCTGACGGGCGCTGGAAGCATGGGCATTTCGAAAACGGTGTTCGACGGGAACGCTTCGCGCAACGGAGGCGCAATCCGCGTTGCAGGCAACGCAAGCAACGCAACGACCATCGATCAGAGCGTGTTCAGGGGCAACACAGCATCCTCGGACGGAGGTGCGCTGTACCTTTCGGATGACGGCTTCACCATCACCCGCTCTTCGTTCACCGGCAATGCCGCCGTCAAGGGCAGTGCTGTCCTGGCGGCCAATTCCAACCCGGTTGCCGGGCTCATCGGGCAATCCACCTTCAGCGGCAACTCTGCGTCCGACCGTGCGGTGGTGTACATGAACGGGACCGGACCAGTCGCGTTTTCCCAATCCACCTTCAGCGGCAATACCTCCACCTGGCAGGGGGCCGCGATCTATGCTTTTGCAGGCAGCCACACGGTGGCGTCCTCGGTCTTCGGCAAGGGCGGAGCCTCGTCCCAGCCACAGGTCTCCGTTCGATCCGGCGCCGGGCTGACCGTGGCCCGCAGCCTCGTGGAGGGTGGTTGCCCAAGCCCTGTGATCTGCACGGACCTGGTCAACGCGGATCCCCTGCTGCAGCCCCTGGCCGACAACGGTGGCGCCACGCACACCATGCTGCCGGGCGCGGGCAGTCCGGCCATCGACGTGACGGGCTCTTGCACTGCACAGGCCATCGACCAGCGTGGCCTGGCGCGCAATGTGCATGGCGCTTGCGATATCGGCGCGGTCGAGCTGCAGCCGCCTGGCGCGCCTGCGGCTGTCGCGGCCACGGCTGGCACGCAGCGAGCCAGCGTGTCCTGGACTGCTCCCGCCAGCGACAGCGCCATCACCGGCTATACGGTGGCCGCCGTCGAGGATGGCACCAGGACCTGCTCCGTGGGCACCGGCAGCCCGGTTGCCACTTCCTGCACGGTGACAGGCCTGGCCAGCGGCCGGGCCTACACCTTCACCGTGGTGGCCTCGAGTGCCCAGGGTGCGGGCGCTGCCTCGGCGGCCAGCGCCGCTGTCACGCCCACGGCCGCGGCGGTCGATCCGCTGCCTTCGGCCCCCAGCCTGCCCGTGACCAGCCCAGGCACCACGACCATCACCGACCCCGCGCTGCCGGTGGTGGTGGGGCCGGGCGCTGGCGGCGCAGCCATCGTCGTTCCGGGCACCGGAACCACGCCCGTCACGCTGCAGGTCACGATCAACGGCCAGGCGCTGCAGGTGCAGGCCAGCCCCGGCACGCAACTGCGCGTGGCCCAGGTCAACGGCCAGAGTGTGCTGGTGCTGGTGGTGCTGGAGGGGTGGGCGTCCATGACCGCCAGCGCCGAAGGCCAGCCCATGGCGCTGGCGGGGGATGTGTTGCTCAGCGCAAGCCGTGCCGGTACGGCCATCGAGGCCCAGCCGCTCACCGTGGCGGTGCTCACGGGGGCCCTGGTGCCGCCCGAGGGCAGTCTGCCGCAGGTGGGGCGCATGGGACTGCAGGCGGGTGAGAGGCTGCAGGTCAACGAGCAAGGGGCCGTGGTCTCCATCACGCTGGGCTCGCTGAAAGGCGATGCCTCGCAGCCCGGCGATCCGATGGCGTTTGCCAACCTGCCGACCTCTATCGCGGTGGACAAACAGGGTTTCGCCCGGCTGAGCGGCCCGCTGGCGCGCCTGTCGGGCGTGAACCTGGCCCAGGGGCTGGAAATCGCCACCTCGGGCGTGGTGCTGGTGCGCGACGGGGGCCAGGTGTTCCAGCTGCTGCCTGCCATGCCCATCACCATCGATGCGACGCAGCCCGATGGCCTGGCCTTCACTCCCCTGGGCCTGCTGCGCTGGGGGCGCGGCGGGGTGGTGGTGCAGTTTGCGCCGGCGGTGGCAGATCTTGCCGGCTTGGCAGGTGCCGTCACGGCGCTGCTGCCCGATGCGCAGATCAGGCTGGGTGCCGAGGGCGCCATCCAGCTGCGCACAGGAGGTCGCACCTACGTGCTCAAGCCTGGCTGGACCGGTTCGGGATCGGCGACTGGCAGTCCTCAGATCGGTGTGGACGAACAAGGCCACATCTTCTTCCAGGTGGGAGCCGGCCCAAGGCAACTGCTGTTGCCGGCGCTGCTCAATGCCACCCAGGCCCAGGCGATTTTCCGGGCGGCCATGCCAGGCTCCGGGCTGACGGTGCAAGCCGCATCCAGGGACGGGGCCTTCACCGTGGCCCAGGGTGGGCAGACTTGGCGGCTGGTGCCGCAGTGGGTGCTGCCCGAGGGCAGTGCGGCGCAAGTGCCCGCACCGGCTGCGAACTGGTGGCTGGGCGCAGACGGGCTGTTGTACCTGAAGCTGGGCAGCCAGGCGCAGGGCGTGCGCCTTGCCCATTGAATGGCAAGGCTTTGCGCCGCAATCGGCGGCTTCTTGAGTAAAACCTGCAGCGCCTGTACGCCTTCTGGCACGGGTCGGTTCCGGGTGTCCTTGTCACAAGTTCTAGGGACATACAGAACCGCGAGTGCCCGATAGCATTCGTGGACTGCCATGAACACATTCCAGATCCTGCGGCGCCTGCTGCCCCGCCTGCAACGACACCTCCTGGCGCTTTCGGGCGACGCGAGGCGCTTTTTGCTGCTCCTGTTGCTGTGGGCGCTGGCCATGGCGGCCTCCCTGGTGGCCGGGCCGGTGACGGCCTTGCAGGAGGGGGCGCTGCGCAGCCTCAGCCCGCCCGCGCATACCGCCCCGGCGCCAGCCCCACCTGGCGGCTGAAGGCGGTGCTGAAGGTGCTGGCCGAGCCGTAGCCCACGCGTTCGGCCACCTCGGCAATCGCCAGGTCCTGGCGGCGCAGCAGGTTCTTGGCCAGGGCCATGCGCCAGGCGAGCAGGTATTCCATGGGCGGCATGCCCACGGCGCGCGCAAAGCGCTCGTAGAAGGCCGAGCGCGACAGGGCCGCCGTCTGCGCCAGCTGGGCCATGGTCCAGGGGCGGGACGGACTGGCATGCATGTGGCGCATGGCCAGGCCAATGCGCGCATCGGCCAGGCCGCGCAGCAGGCCCGGGGGCGCGTCATCGCCCGATGAGGTCGAGCGCAGGGACTCGATCAACAGCAGCTCCACCAGGCGCGAAAGCACCAGCTCGCGACCCGGGCGGTCCGCGATCGACTCCCTGCCCACCAGTTGCACCAGCGCCTGCAGGTGCTCGACCCCGCGCACATGCATCAGCGCCGGCAGCAGCGAGACCAGCAGCGCCGCGTCGGGCGAGCCGAAAACGAAGTAGCCGCCCAGCAGGCGCACGTCGGGCGGGCCGTCGGGATCGCCATGGCGCACTTCGCTGGTGGGCGCGGGCGCCGTCTTCGGGTCGATGTAGCGGGGCGCCGCAGGCTCTGCCCCCGCCATGGTGAAGCCCGGCGTGGCCGGCAGCAGCACGAAGTCGCCTGCGTCGAGGGTGATGGCGTCCTGCCCGTCCACCGCCAGGCGGCAACTGCCCTCCAGCACCCCGCAAAAGCTCGGATGCCCGAAATCCGCATAGCGCACGGCCCAGCGGCCGGCGCCGCTGATGCCCTTGGAGAACACAGCACGGGGCTGCAAGAGGGCGATGACTTCGGCAAGGGGATCGTTCATGACCGGACGATTGCTAATGAAAAAAGGACTTTTCATTGTGGATGGTCCGGCTATTGATCCCTATCGTTGAGGCCTTGTCAACCCACCCCTCTCCTCTTCTTCTTTTTTCTTCTTCTTCAAGGACATCACCATGACCCCAACCGTGCTCATCACCGGCTGCTCCTCGGGCTACGGCCTCGAAACCGCGCGCCATTTCCATGCCCAGGGCTGGAGCGTGATCGCCACCATGCGCAGCCCGCGCGCCGGCCTGCTGCCCGCTGGCGAGCGCATGCGCGTGCTGCCCCTGGACGTGACCCGCGCCGACAGCATTGCCGCGCTGCTGGCCGAGGCCGGGCCCATCGACGTGCTGGTGAACAACGCCGGTATCGGCCTGCTCGGAGCCTTCGAGGCCACGCCCATGGCCACGACCCGCGAGGTGTTCGAGACCAACACCTTCGGCGTGATGGCCATGGCGCAGGCCGTGCTGCCGCAGATGCGTGCGCGCCGCGCGGGTACCATCGTCAACGTGACCTCCAGCGCCACCCTGGCGCCCATGCCCCTGGTGGCGGCCTACACCGCGAGCAAGACGGCCATCGAGGGCTTCACGGCGTCGCTGGCCTTCGAACTCGAAGCCTTCGACGTGCGCGTGAAGCTAGTGCAGCCGGGCTATGCGCCGTCCACCCGCTTCACCAGCAATGGCAGCGAGCGCATGCAGGGCCTGATCCCCGAGGCCTATGCGCCCTATGCGCAGAGTGTGTTCGCATCGTTCGCACAGATCGGTGCCGTGACCACCGAGGCCGATGTGGCCGAGGCCGTGTGGCGCGCCGCGACGGACGAGGGGGCGCAGTTGCGCTTTCCTGCAGGGGCCGACGCCGTGGCGCTGGCCCGCGCGCAGGCCCGGCAAGAGCGGTAGGCGATCCGCACGCAGCCCTCTGCGGCGTGGTTCCCTGGCCGTTTGTGGCACCATGCGCCGCGGGCCGGTAGGAGAGGATGGCGAGGCCGCCCGCGACCACAGACACAACGGGGGAGGTGAAGAAGATGGCAATAATCAAACCAGCGCTGCTGGCCGCAATGTGCGCTGCGTCGGGTGCGGCGCACGCGTCGGACATGGGGGCCTTGGCCTACATGCTGGGCTTTCAGCTCATCTACCTGGCATGGCCGCTGCTGTTGCCGGCCTTCTTCATCTGCGGCTACCCGCCGGGTGCCTGGTCTTATGCCATTCTGGTGGGGCTGGTCTATGCCGTCATCGGTTTTGTGCGCCTGCCGTTTTCCATCGTGGGCATGGTGGCGCCCTGGCTGGAGGTTCCCTTCCTGGGCATGGTGCTGGTCTTTGGCGAGCAACTGGTGGCGCTGGTGCTGTCGGTGCTTGCCGTCCGCAAGTACGGCAAGGCGCTGGTCGGGGCCCTGTTGGCGCCCCGGGGAGTGGGCTGACACCTCGGCGGTTGCTGCTGTTTTTTGTGCTGCTCACCAGCCCCGGGCTTGTCGTCAGGGTGTAGCCAATCTACAGGCAAATGCCTGGGCCGCTACACCCTCGGGCGGACTCTGGATGCTATTCTTTGAGCCAGCATTTTCAGGAGCATTCCGTATGGCAGTAGAAAAAGTAGCCCTCGTCACCGCTGGTGGCAGCGGCATGGGCGCCGCTGCAGCGCGCAAGCTGGCGGCAGATGGTTACCGCGTGGGCATTCTGTCCTCGTCGGGCAAGGGCGAGGCGCTGGCGGCCGAACTGGGCGGCCTGGGCGTGACCGGCTCGAACCAGTCGGTGGAGGACCTGGGTCGATTGGTGGACCAGGCCGTGGCCCGCTGGGGCCGTGTGGACGTGCTGGTCAACAGCGCCGGCCATGGCCCGCGCGCGCCGGTGCTGGACCTGACGGACGAGCAATGGCACACGGGCATGGACGTCTACCTGCTCAACGTGATCCGCCCGACGCGCCTGGTCGTGCCCCACATGCAAAAGCAGGGCGGGGGCAGCATCATCAACATCTCCACCGCCTGGGCCTTCGAGCCGAGCGCGATGTTCCCGACCTCGGCGGTGTTCCGCGCCGGGCTGGCCGCCTTTACCAAGCTGTTCACCGACAGCTACGCCAAGGACAACATCCGCATGAACAACGTGCTGCCCGGCTGGATCGACAGCCTGCCCGCCACGGAGGAGCGCCGCGAGACCGTGCCCCTGGGCCGCTATGGCAAGAGCGCGGAAATCGCCGCCACCATCGCCTTTCTGGCGTCGGAAGGCGGGGCGTACATCACGGGCCAGAACCTGCGCGTGGATGGCGGACTGACGCGCTCGCTCTGATCGATCCCCGGCTCAGGCCGCTACGGCGCCACCTGCGGCGACCGCGCTCACCGCCGGTTGCTGCGCCTGTTGCTCCATGGGCGTATCCGGCAGCCAGCGGCACGCCAGCACGCCGAGCACGGCAACGGCGGCGGCCGCAGCCCACACGGCCTGCAGCGCATGGGGGCCGGCTTCGGCGATGGCCGCGGGGTGGGCGGCCACCAGCGTGTGCATCACCTCGGCGAACAGCGTGGTCAGCAAGGCCACGCCCACGGCGCCGCCCAGGCTGCGCAGCATGACCGGTACGGCGGTGGCGATGCCCATGAGCGGCAGGGGCGATGCGCGTTGCGACACCATGGTGATGATGGGGAACAGCACGCCGATGCCCGCGCCCAGCGGCAGCAGGCACAGCGACAACACCAGCGGCTGGGCCGGGGCCCACTGCATGCCTGCGGCCAGCAGTGCAAAGCCCAGCACCACCAGCGCGCTGGCCAGCATGCCCATGCGGCGTGCCGCAATGCGGGCACGCAGCAGGCGACCGCTGGCAATGGCCGCGCCCGTGACCCCGGCCATCAGCGGCAGCAGGTGCCAGGCGGCCGCGGTGGGCGCCAGGTGCAGGGCCGTCTGCAGGTAGGCCGGCATGAAGACCACGGCGGCATACAGCGCCACCCCCGTCACCAGGCCGATGGCGGAGGCTGCTGCGTACACGGGCCGGCCGAACAGCGACAGCGGCACCAGCGGGTGCGCGGCGCGGCGCTGGCGCAGCAGGAAGGCGGCGGTGCAGACCGCGCACGCAGTGCCCAGCACGGCGGCTGACAGCCAGTCGGGCAGCTGCAGGCGCTGGTGCTGGGTCATGAGCAGGGCGCTGCACAGCGCGCCGGTGAGCAGCAGGGCCCCCAGGTGGTCGATGGGCGTGCGCGGCCCCGTCGGCTGGCGGCGCAGCGTGGCCGCGAGGATGCCGAAAGCCACCAGGGCCAGCGGCACGTTCAGGCCAAAGGCCCAGCGCCAGGACAGGTGCTCGGTGAGCCAGCCGCCCGTGAGCGGCCCGAACATGGTGGCCACACCGTACACCGCACCCAGCAGCGACTGGTAGCGCCCGCGCTCTGCCTGCGGAAACATGGCGGCCACGGTCAGCATGGTCAGCGTCATCAGCCCGCCGCCGCCCGCACCCTGCAGGGCGCGCGCCAGCACCAGCTGCAGCATGCTCTGGCTGAGCGCGCAGGCCAGCGAGCCGCCCAGGAACAGCCCGATGGACACCAGCAGCATGGGCTTTTGGCCATGCACGTCGGCAAGGCGGCCGTACAGCGCGATCACCACGGTGGCCGCCAGCAGGTAGGCCGAGAAGGTCCAGGCCGGCGGCAGCGTGCCCGGCATGTCGCGCGCGATGGAGGGCAGGGCGGTGGAGAGGATGGTCTGGTCCAGCGCGGCCAGCACCAGCATGAGCATCAGCGCTGCCATCGTCAGCGCGATGCCGCGGCGGGTGGGGGAGGTGGTCGAAGTCGTGGTCGTCATGGCCAGCAGTGTCCTGGCTGGTGGTGGTTGTGTACAGTGCAATGATCTGAACATACAGTTGCACCGTATGAAAGCCTATGACCTCAACCTGCTGGTCGCGCTCGACGCCCTGCTGGCCACCGGCAGCGTGACGGCGGCGGCCGAGCGCGTGCACCTCTCCACGCCGGCCATGAGCCATGCGCTGGCCCGCATCCGCGAGGCGTTCGGCGACGCCATCCTGGTGCGTGCGGGCCGCCAGCTGGTGCCCACGCCGCGCGCCCTGGCGCTGGCCGAACCCGTGCGCCAGCTGCTGGCCCAGGCCCGGGCGCTGCAGTCACCGGGTGAGGGGCCGGGCGGCCTGGCCCAGGTGCGCCGGCATTTCGTGGTGCGCGCGCCCGAGGGCATGGCGGTGGTCTACGGCGCTGCGCTGTCGCAGGCACTCGCGCAGGAGATGCCGCTGGCCAGCCTGCAGTTCCTGGCGGAGAGCCACAGCGATCCTGCGGCCCTGCGCGAGGGCCGGGTGGACCTGGATGTGGGCGTGTTCCGCAGCCGCGACCCCGAGGTGGAGTGGCAGGAGCTGTCGCAGCAGCAACTGGTGGGCGCGGCGCGCGCGGGCCATTCCTTGCTCGCCAGGCCGCTGACCCCGGCGCGCCTGGCCGCTGTGCGCCATGTGGGCGTTACGCTGCGGCCCGGGGAGCCGAGTACGCTGGACGATGCGCTGGCTGTGCTGGGGCTCACGCGCCTGGTGGCGCTGCAGGTGCCCAGTGCCTTTGCGGCGCTGATTGCGGCGTCGCGGTCGGACCTGGTGGCGTGTGTGCCTGAGCGGGTGGCGCGGGGCATGTCGCCGTCGCTCAAGCTCGAGGTCTTTGCCTTGCCCCTGCCTTTGCCGAGTGACACCACGCGTATGGCGTGGCATCCGCGGTACAGCGCGGATGCGGCGCATCGGTGGTTGAGGGAGTGTTTGTTGAAGGTGTTGGATGATCCGTTGATCAAGGGGCCGGCGGTGAAGCCGGCGCGGAAGCGGAGGTAGGTGTTCTTCGTTTCCATGGTTGTTGTTGCTGCATGCTTGGTTTGAGGGCAGGAGCCGGGATGTGCGCCCGGCGGCGCAGTAACTTTCTCTTGCGTCGCCAAGAGAAAGTCACCAAAGAGAAGGCG
>NZ_AKJX01000274.1 GCF_000276605.1 Acidovorax sp. CF316
TGCCGCTCCTGCCAAGAAGGCTGCTGCGCCCAGCAAGAAGGCTGCCGCTCCTGCCAAGAAGGCCGTAGCCGCCAAGAAGGCCGCCCCTGCACCCGCCAAAAAGGCAGCTCCTGCCAAGAAAGCGGCCAAGGCCCCAGCCCCTGCGCCAGCTGCAGCCGCAGCCGCTCCCGCAGCGCAGACCACGCTGAACCCTCAGGCAGCATGGCCCTTCCCCACGGGCACCAAGCCGTAAGTCTCTGGCTTACGCGCTTCGCGCTCAACCCGGTGCTTCGGCACCGGGTTTTTTTATGCCCGAACGGAAAGCACGGGACGCGCCTCCTGCACCGTGCGTGGCACCGGCACAGCGACGCAATCCATCAGGCATCCATTGCACTGCGCGCCACCCGCGGCGCATGAAACTGGTGCGCCATGGCCAGTGCCCCCCGCGCAAGGGCCGCCCCGCCGCATATGCGGCGCTTCGCTTGCGTGCGCTGGGGGCGTTCCCCCTCCCAGATTGCGAAGCAAACTGAGAGAGGCGTGAAGGCGCGCAGCGCCTCCGGGGGCACTTCAACTCACGCGGGCTGGAAGTCCAGCGTGTAGCTTTGCGGACCGCGCTGCGCGATCTTGAGGGCTCCGACCCGGTTGCCCAGTTCCGCACACTTCACCAACGACCAGCCGCGCTCCAGGCCGAACAGCAGCGCACCGCGCCAGGCATCGCCGCAACCCGTGGGGTCCACGACAGCGGCCGGCACCACGGCGGGCACCAGCGTCTTCTCGCCCTTGACCCATACCTCGCAGCCCTCGCCACCCAGCGTCACCACCAGGCCGTCGACGCGCTGCGAGATCTCGGCCAGGCTCCAGCCCGTGCGTTCGCTGAGCATCTTGCCTTCGTAGTCATTGACGGTGACCCAGGTGGCCTGTTCGATGAAGCGCGAGAGCTCGGCGCCGTTGAACATGGGCAGGCCCTGGCCAGGATCGAAGACAAAGGGAACACCGGCCGCCACCAGCTGCGCCGAATGTTCGAGCATGGCATCGCGGCCATCGGGCGCGATGATGGCCAGGCGGATGCCATCGCCGGACTCGATGCGGTTGGCATGGGCCTGCATCATGGCGCCGGGGTGGAAGGCCGTGATCTGGTTGTTGTCGCGGTCGGTCATGATCATGGCCTGGGCGGTGTGGACGTCTTCCACCTGGCCCACGAAGCGCCGGCTGATGCCCAGGGTGTCCAGGCGCTGCAGGTAATCGGCACCATCGCTGCCCAGCATGGCCATGGGCAGGGGCTCGCCGCCCAGCAGCTTCAGGCTGTAGGCGATGTTGCCGGCGCAGCCGCCGAAGTCGCGGCGCAGCGAGGGCACGAGGAAAGACACGTTGAGGATGTGCAGCTGCTCGGGCAGGATCTGCTCGGCAAAACGGCCCTCGAAGGTCATGATGGTGTCGAACGCCAGGGAACCGCAGATGAGGGCAGCCATAGTAGGAAGAAGGTAGAGAGAGGGTTGGAGGAAGGAAAGGCCCCGGTCCGGCGGGATCAGGGGTAGAAGGTCATCACCCGGTAACCCGACACCCGCGAGGCGCCCGAGGTCACCACCACCGAGACCGAGGTGCTCCACTCGCCGCGCGCCGCCAGCTCGACCGGCGCTGCGAGGTCGGCCGGCAGCAGCACGCGCCGCAGCACAGGCTGGTCCTGGGCGTCGGTGAGCGTCAACTCCACCGCTGGCATTTCCAGCGGTATCTCGGCACGGCTCTTGACGGTGAGCGCCAGTACATAGCCATCGCCGCGCGCCTTGTTGAAGGACGAGCTGTCGATCACCAGGTCGGCAATCTGGCGCTGGGGGGCCAGCGCGCAACCCACATGCGCGCACAGCTGCTGCAGCCAGGGGCGCGAGCGGCTGTCCATCGCGGCGATGCGGTTGCGCTCGTGCACGGCGACCTGCAGGGCCAGCACCCCGAGCAGGAGAACCAGCACCAGCGCCAGCACGCTGCGCACCAGCGGCCGGCGCCAGAAGGCCTTGCGCCGCGCAGCCCGCACGAAGCTCACTTCCTCGGCACCGGAATGGCCGGCCGGCAGCTCGTCGTCTTCGTCGGCGTCCAGGGCCGCCGCCGCTGCAGGCCCGCGCGCGCCGCTGGCAACATCAGGTCGGGCGGGTGCCGATGCCGGAAAGACCGGATCGGGCATCAGCTCGAAATCCGCATCGGCGGGAAAGGGCGTCACGGAGTCGGAAAACCCGCTGGTGGACGATGGCGAAGCCACGGGCGTGCGCCGTGGCCCAGGTTCGGGCACCGCGTCGACATGGCCGAACAGCGGCACGCCGTCATCGTGGTCGTCGTCCTCTTCGTCCGGCACCAGGAAATCGCGCTGCGCCGCCGGGACGGCCGGCGGCAGGTCCAGGGACGGATAGGCACCCCCATCGCCCGGGCCCTCGGGCAGGGACATGATCTCCGTGTCCGGGCCATCGTCGCCGTAGCCGTCACGATCGACCGCAGGCAGGGAATCGGAAAAATCCGCCACCGGCAGTTCGTAGCCGGCAGGCAGCGCCATGCCCTCGGCGGCCGGATCCACCACCTCCCTGGGCCGTGCCGCCGGGCTCGCCACCGGGGCCAGGTCGGCCAGCAGCGAGGCGGCCAGGCCGGGCAGCACACGGCTCTCCTCGCGCGGCGGCGGGGGGACGAACGCGGCGGCGGCAGCAGCAGGCGGCACCGCCGCCGCGGGTGGCGTGGCGGGTACCGGGGGCGCCAGCGGCGCAACCGGCACCACAGGAGCCAGCGGCACAAGGGGGGCCAGGGGCGCCAGCGGCACCGGGGCACGCCAGCCAAAGGTCTGCAAGGGCTCCAGGCTCAGCCCATCGGCACCGGGTGCCACCGCGGGCGGGCGCGTGGCCGACAGGAACGCCGGAACCGTGGGGGCGGGAATATCGAACGCCTCGCCGACCCGGGCGCCGGAGGAGCCCGCCGCAGACGCAGCAGGTGCCACGGGCGAAGGCATGGCCGGCACCGGCGCCGGGACAGGTGCCGCTGGCTGGGCCACGGCACGGCCCGCAGCAGGCCGGGGCGCGGGCGGGTCGAACACGCCCCAGGCGCCCCGCTCTTCGGCGGGTCGGGACACGACCACGGGTGGTGGGCGCGTGTCGGTGAGCGACACGTCGGGCAGCATCGGCGGAGGCGGCGCAGCCACCAGGTAGGCCGCCGCATCGAACACCTCCTTGCACTGCCCGCAGCGCACCCAGCCTTCGGAAATGCGCAACTGGTCGGCGACCACCTTGAATTGGGTCGCGCAGGCCGGGCAGCGTGTGATCTGGCTCATCTGCGGTCGATTGTAGGGTGCGGCATGTACCGCCCCGCACCTGGCATCAGCGCGATGCCGTCATGAGGATCCAGCCGTCCTCGGTGTCCGCCACCTCGAGCTTCACCCAGGGTGCGTAGGCCTCCTTGAGCTCGTCCGCCTGACGGGCCAGGATGCCGGCCAGCACGAGGTGGCCGCCGGGCGCCACGTGGTTGCACAGCAGGGGCGCCAGCACGCGCAGCGGCGTGGCCAGGATGTTGGCCAGCACGGTATGGTACTGGCCGCTGGCCTTGTCGGGCAGGCCGGCGCGCAGTTGCACGCCATTGGCCTGCGCATTCAGGACCGTCGATTCGACCGCCGCCGTGTCGATGTCCACCGCATCGATGTCGGTGGCACCGAACTTGGCCGTGCCGATGGCTAGGATGCCCGAGCCGCAACCGTAGTCGAGCACGCGGCCGAAGGCGGCTGCGCCCTCGCCAGTTGCGCCCTTGCGGGCGATCCAGCGCAGGCACATGCGCGTCGTGGGGTGGGTGCCGGTGCCGAAGGCCAGGCCCGGGTCCAGACGGATGCTGCGCACGGCCGCGGCCGGCAGCTCGTGCCAGGTGGGCACGATCCAGAAATCGGGCGTGATGTCCACGGGCGCGAACTGCGACTGCGTGAGCCGCACCCAGTCCTGGTCGGCCACCTCGGCCACGCCCAGCACCTGGCAACCCTCGAAGAAGTCCTGCACCGACAGCAGTTGCTGCGCCTCGACAGCGGCCTCGCGCGTGGGGAACAGGGCCACCACACGGCTGCGCTGCCAGCCATCCTTGGGTGGCGGCATGCCGGGCTCGCCGAACAGGGCCTGCTCGGCATCGGTCTGCGCGTCGGCATCTTCGACCGAGACGCTGAGCGCGTCCAGCGCGTCCAGCGCGTCACTGACCGGCTCGATCCGGTCTTCGGGGCACATCAGCATCAGCTCGAACATGGGCACAGGCCTCTCAGAAAAAATGAAATGCCGGCCCCCGTTGCCAGGGGCCAGCATGTGGATCAACCAACGGGAAGGCCGCTCAACGTTTGTGTTGGGACAGCCACTCTTCCAGGTAGTGGATGTTGGTGCCGCCGGCCATGAACTTGGCGTCCACCATCAGCTCGCGGTGCAGCGGCACATTGGTGTTGATGCCTTCGATCACGGTCTCCGACAGCGCCGTGCGCATGCGCGCCAGCGCCTGTTCGCGCGTATCGGCGTGCACGATGATCTTGCCGATCATCGAGTCGTAGTTCGGCGGCACGAAGTAGTTGGTGTAGGCATGCGAGTCCACGCGCACACCGGGCCCGCCCGGTGGATGCCAGGTGGTGATGCGCCCTGGTGAGGGGGTGAACTTGTATGCATCTTCCGCGTTGATGCGGCACTCGATGGCATGGCCCCGGATCTCGATCTGGCGCTGGGTGAAGGGCAGCTTCTCGCCGGCGGCGACCATGATCTGCGTGCGCACGATATCCACGCCCGTGATCCATTCGGTCACCGGGTGCTCCACCTGCACGCGCGTGTTCATCTCGATGAAGTAGAACTCGCCGTTTTCGTAGAGGAACTCGAAGGTGCCCGCACCGCGGTAGCCGATCTTCTTGCACGCAGCAACGCAGCGCTCGCCGATCTTCTCGATCAGCTTGCGCGGGATGCCCGGGGCCGGCGCCTCCTCGATCACCTTCTGGTGGCGCCGCTGCATGGAGCAGTCGCGCTCGCCCAGGTAGACCGCATTGCGGTGCTTGTCGGCCAGGATCTGGATCTCGATGTGGCGCGGATTCTGGAGGAACTTCTCCATGTACACCGCAGGATTGCCGAACGCAGCCCCGGCCTCGGCCTTGGTCATCTGCACGGCATTGACCAGCGCGGCCTCGGTGTGCACCACGCGCATGCCGCGGCCACCACCGCCGCCGGCGGCCTTGATGATCACGGGATAGCCCACGGCCTTGGCGATGCGGCGGATCTGCACCGGGTCTTCGGGCAGCTCGCCCTCGGAGCCGGGCACGCAGGGCACGCCCGCACGGATCATGGCCTGCTTGGCCGAGACCTTGTCGCCCATGATGCGGATCGACTCGGGCGTGGGGCCGATGAACTGGAAGCCGCTCTTTTCCACGCGCTCGGCGAAGTCGGCGTTCTCGGACAGGAAGCCGTAGCCGGGGTGGATGGCTTCGGCATCGGTCACTTCGGCGGCCGAGATGATGGCCGGCATGTTGAGGTAGGACAGGGGCGAGGGCGCGGGGCCGATGCACACCGCCTCTTCGGCCAGCTTGACGTACTTGGCGTCGCGGTCGGCCTCGGAATAGACCATCACGGCCTTCACGCCCAGCTCATGGCAGGCGCGCTGGATCCGCAAGGCGATCTCGCCCCGGTTGGCAACAAGGATCTTCTTGAACATGCGCGCCTTACTCGATCACGAACAGCGGTTGTCCGTATTCCACGGCCTGGCCGTTCTCACCCAGGATGCGGGTGACCGTGCCCGACTTGTCGGCCTCGATCTCGTTGAGGATCTTCATGGCCTCGATGATGCAGATGGTCTCGCCTTCCTTGACCTGGCTGCCGATCTCGACGAAGGCCTTGGCGCCGGGGCTGGACGAACGGTAGAAGGTGCCGACCATGGGCGACTTGACCACATGGCCTGCGGGCGCGGCCGGGGCCGGGGCGGGCAGTTCGGCCACGGGGGCGGCTGCAGCCTGGGCAGGGGCAGGAGCCTGCTGCATCGGCGCTGGTACATACTGCTGGACCACGGCGCCGCCGCTCTTGACGATACGGACCTTGCCCTCGGCTTCCGTGATTTCGAGTTCGGACACATTCGACTCGGAGACGAGGTCGATGAGGGTTTTGAGTTTTCGCAGATCCATGAAAGCTCCAACGGCTAAAAACTGAACAGGGCGCGAATTTACTCCAAATTCGGCCTATGCCCGTCTTTGGGCCACAATTTTGATGAACGCCGGAGCGTCGAAGGGCCATTCAGGCCTGAAATAAAGGGCCTCGAAGGCCCGCCCCGCCTAGCGCAGGGCCGACCACTGCTGCAGATCCTGCGCCGTGACCTGGCCCATTTTACGGTGCAGCACCCGGCCTTCCCCGCCCAGCACCACCGTGAAAGGCAGGCCGCCGGTGAGGTTTCCGAGCGAGCGACCCAGGTCGGTGCCCTGCATGCCGGCCAGTCCGACGGGGAATTCCAGCGGTAGCCTGGCCAGGAACTTGCGCACCGAAGACGGCTGATCGATGGCCAGGGCCACCACCTGCCAGCCTTTGGGCGCCTGTTCGCGGTAGAAGGCATTGAGCATGGGGAGCTCTTCGACGCAGGGAGCGCACCAGGTGGCCCAGAAGTTGATGAGCAGCGGCTTGCCCAGGAAGCGCTGCAGCGCCAGGGTGGCCCCGTCCGGCGTCTCGAACTCCAGGGCCCACAGGGCCTTTTCGGCCCCACTGTCCATGGCATGGGGCTGGAACTTCCACCACGCCACGCCTGCGCCGCCCACGGCGGCCGCGCCGGCCACGCCCGCATACAGCCAGCGGCGGCGGGCAGGATCGGCGGGAGCGGCGGAGGCTGCGGGCGGGGATATCTCGGGAGCGGGGGTCGTCATGGAGCAGGGGATTCCGTATCTTGGAGCAGGTGGCGCACGGCCGTGATGTCACCGCGGGGGGAGCGCCCCTTGGCATCGGGCCGCAGCGCACCGCGCAGGTCATCGAGGTCGTAGATCAGCAGGTGGACCCCGATGATCTCCCCCAGTTCCGGCGATTTGCTGCCCAGGCTCAGGGCCTCGACCGATTCGCCATGGAAGCCGGACACCGTGCGCGGTTCATAGTCCACATGGTGGTCGATGAGCGCAATTTCGGCCGACTTGGAGTCATCGCAGAACAACTGCAGGTAAATATCCGACAGGCGCGTGGCCGTGCCATGCCACACGGCGCCACCCAGGTGGGGCCGGAAGGCCGCCATGCGCTCCATCCAGACCAGGGCCAGCTGGCGCAAAGCACGCAGCTCGCGTGGCTGGGTATCGGCGCAGAACAGGGCAATGTACTCGCGCACGGCCTCCTCCACCTGGTCGTTGCCGGGCAGTGCCGTGCGGGCAGGCAAGCCCATTTCGCGCAGCGCACGGCGCTTGGCGGGGCCCCACTCCATCCCTTCCTCGACGACGATGCGGGCGGTGGTATTGGCGATTTCGGCACTCAGAGGTGTGTTCATGGCGCAAACCAGGCAGTGGAGGCTCCATTGTGGCGCGAACGCGCTTTCGGGGTCGTCCACATGCCCCCACAGCAGCGCTGCCCACAGGGCCATGGCGCTCGCAGGACTATCAATTTCATAGCTCCCCAGGCAGGCCGCCCCTGCGGCGCGAGGCCCTGGGTTTGAAAAGTAGAATCATCGACCATGCATATACACATACTGGGCATCTGCGGCACCTTCATGGGCGGCCTCGCGGCCCTGGCCCGCGAAGCGGGCCACCGGGTCACAGGCTGCGACGCGGGCGTCTACCCACCCATGAGCGACCAGTTGCGCGCCCTGGGGATCGAGCTGATCGAAGGCTTCGGCCCGGAGCAGCTGGACCTGGAACCCGACATGTTCGTGGTCGGCAATGTGGTCAGCCGGGTGCGGCTGGCCGATGGCACACCCAAATTTCCGCTGATGGAGGCCATCCTGGAGGCCGGCCTGCCCTATACCAGCGGGCCCCAGTGGCTGGCCGAACAGGTGCTGCAGGGCCGGCATGTGCTGGCCGTGGCCGGTACGCACGGCAAGACCACCACCACCTCAATGCTGGCCTGGATCCTGGAGAGCGCAGGCCAGCAGCCCGGTTTCCTGATCGGCGGGGTGCCGCTGAACTTCGGCGTCTCGGCACGCCTGGGCGCGGCCGCACGGCCGCACGCCGGTGACGGGGCGCTGGGCACCAGCCCGCTGTTCGTGATCGAGGCCGACGAGTACGACACGGCCTTCTTCGACAAGCGCAGCAAGTTCGTGCACTACCGGCCACGCACGGCGGTGCTGAACAACCTGGAGTTCGACCACGCCGATATCTTCGACGACCTGGCCGCCATCGAGCGCCAGTTCCACCACCTGGTGCGCACCGTGCCGCCCTCGGGCCGCGTGGTGGTCAACGGGCTGGAGGAAAGCCTGGCGCGCGTGCTGCACGCCGGCTGCTGGAGCAGCGTGAGCAGCTTCGGCACGGCGGTGGGGGATTTCTCGGCCGTGGGCGAGCCCCATGCCTTCGACGTGGTGCAGCAGGGCCGCACCGTGGCGCGCGTGGAGTGGCCGCTGACCGGCGTGCACAACCAGCTCAATGCACTGGCCGCCATCGCCGCCGCCCACCACGTGGGCGTGGCGCCCGAACAGGCAGCGCGGGCATTGGGTCAGTTCCAGAACGTCAAGCGCCGCATGGAACTGCGCGGCACGGTGAACGGCATCGCGGTGTACGACGATTTCGCCCACCACCCGACGGCGCTGCGCACCACGCTCGACGGCCTGCGCCGCAGCCTCCCGGCCGGCGCGCGCATCCTGGCGGTGTTCGAGCCGCGCAGCAACACCATGAAGCTCGGCGCCATGAAGAGCCAGTTGCCCTGGGCACTGGAGCCCGCTGACCTGGCCTTCTGCCACACCGCCGGGCTGGACTGGGACGCGGCCGAGGCCCTCGCCCCCCTGGGCGTGGGGCCGGGTCAGCGGGCGCAGACCGCCCCCGACATCGACACGCTGGTGGCCCAGGTCAGTGCCGCGGCACGCCCCGGCGACCACATCGTGTGCATGAGCAACGGCGGCTTTGGCGGCGTGCACGCACGCCTGTTGCAGGCGCTGGCCCAATAGGAATCAGAAGGTCACGGCCATTGCAGGGACGTCGACCCGCACCACGGGGCGGGCCAGTGCCGCACTGGCGGCGCGTGCGAAATCGCGCGACCACTGCACATCACCCATCAGCGGGCTGCCGGCGGCCTGGGCCACGGTGAGCACCTTGTCGGCCAGCAGCACCTTGCCGCTGGCGCGCAGGGGCTCGCAGTCGAGGCTGGTGAACTGGTCGTCCAGCCAGCGGCGCCCTTCCTCATGGGTCATGGGCTCGGCGCTCGCGAGGTCGAAACGGAATTCCTGGTTGCCCGCCAGGCGGACGGAGACTTCGCTGTGCATGGGGTGCCTTTCTTGTAAGCGGAGGCGGAAGGCCCCGCCGCCGCACAGGGTCAGCGCACGGGGCCCTCCATGGCCAGAAGCTTACACGCAGGCCGATGCTCAAGCGGCCCTGCGGGCTTGCACGGCAGCGGAAAGGTCGGCCAGCGATTGCAGCGAATCGTCCCAGCCCAGGCAGGCGTCGGTGATGCTCAGACCATAGGTCAGCGCCGCGGCATCGTCCTTGCCGGGCGTGAATTTCTGCGCGCCAGCCGTGAGGTGGCTCTCGATCATCAGGCCGAAGACGCTGCGCGAACCGCCCGCGATCTGGCCGGCCACGTCGCGCGCCACGTCCATCTGCTTTTGGTGCTGCTTGCTGCTGTTGGCATGGCTGCAGTCGACCATCAGGGTGGCGGGCAGCTTGGCGGCTTCGAGGTCCTTGCAGGCCGCGGCCACGCTCTCGGCGTCGTAGTTGGGGGCCTTGCCGCCGCGCAGGATGACGTGGCAGTCCTTGTTGCCATTGGTGTTGACGATGGCGACCTGGCCGTTCTTGTGTACCGACAGGAAGTGGTGGCCGCGGCTGGCCGACTGGATGGCATCGGTGGCGATGCGGATGTTGCCGTCCGTGCCGTTCTTGAAGCCGATGGGCGCCGACAGGCCCGAGGCCAGCTCGCGGTGCACCTGGCTTTCGGTGGTGCGCGCACCGATGGCGCCCCAGGAGATCAGGTCGCCGATGTACTGGGGCGAGATCACGTCCAGGAACTCGCTGCCCGCGGGCATGCCCAGGCGGTTGATGTCGATCAGCAGCTGGCGTGCGATGCGCAGGCCCTCGTCGATGCGGTAGGTCTCGTCGAGGTAGGGGTCGTTGATCAGGCCCTTCCAACCCACCGTGGTGCGCGGCTTCTCGAAGTAGACGCGCATCACGATCTCCAGCGTGTCCTTGTACTGCTCGCGGGCCACCTTGAGGCGGCGCGCGTATTCGAGTGCGGCGGCCGGGTCATGGATGGAGCAGGGACCGATGATCACGAGCAGGCGGTCGTCCTCGCCGGCCATGATGTTGTGGATGCTCTTGCGGGTCTGGGTGATCAGCGTTTCCACCGGCGTGCCGCTGATGGGGAAAAAGCGGATCAGGTGCTCTGGAGGGGGCAACACGGTGATGTCCTTGATACGTTCGTCGTCGGTCTGGCTGGTTTTCTCGACGCTGCGGTACCAGGCATCGCTGGTGGGGTTGGCATGGGCCGTCATGTTGTCTTCCTCGTGGGCTGCAAAGTGGATGGAAATGGGGAGGGCAGAAAAACAAAAACCGCCGGGCTTTGCAGCGTCGGCGGTTGGTATGGTGAGGTTGTGTGTGCTTGCGCGTTCGCCTCTCATCCGCCGGGGACTGAGATAAAAAACCAAAAATAAAACGCGCTGCGAACTTGCATGGCAATCAATGTAGCACAGTCTTGCCGCATTGCAACAACCCCCAGGCGTTGCGAAGACGCAACGCCATGGCGGCTTGCAAGGCAATCCTGGGCGGCAAAGGAGCCGAGAAAATCAGCTGCGCAAGCGCCGCAGCCAGGCGGCCGCGCGCTGCAATGCCGAACGCGGAGGCGGTGGCTCGCTGGGCAGCTCGCTCACCGGCTCGCTCTGGTGCTCGTACATGTCCACCAGCAGCAAGGCCTCTCCCAGGGTGCGCCAGGCAAGCAGCTCGAACTGGTCGAAGCAGGCGCTTTCGCGCGTGTTGCGCTGCTCCAGCGCCTGCTGCCAGGCGGTAATGGCATTGCGCAGCTCGCGCAGGGCCCGCTGGTAGGCACCGAACTCGTAAAGCGCATGCCAGGCCGAGCCCAGGCCGGTGAGGAACAACTGGTGCTCGCGCGCGCAGTGCGACAGGCCCACCACCCGGCGCGTGATGGCCGCCGTGTCGGTGCTGGTGCGGCGCGTGCGCACCGCCTCGTCGATGTGGGTGGACAGGCCGCTCAGGCTGTCGCGCAGCTGGCGCGAATCCTCATCGGCCACGCTCTCGCGCAAAAAACGGCTGATGTCGCCAAACGACTGAAGTGTGTGCTGCAGACTGGGGCGCGTGGCAGGCATGCCGAGATTGTGCGCCGCCCAGGCCCCATGCGGCTACGTGCAAGCCCCAGGCACACCATTTGGCAGGTGAAGACCGGCCAATTGCGGGCAATGGGCAGCGCGAATGGTGTGGCTACGCAACAATTGGCGAGGCGGCCGTAAGACCTCCGGGGCCTCGCCTTCGCTTGCGCCAGGCATCGTTCAAAGCCTCTGAACCGGCGCGGCCCAGGCCAGCGCCCCCCCCGCAAGGGCCGCCCCGCCGCGCTGGGGGCGTCCCCC
>NZ_AKJX01000275.1 GCF_000276605.1 Acidovorax sp. CF316
CAAGTTTTTATCCGCACCCCCGGTGGGTCAGGTTTGCATGGAAATCAACAATCTAGCGTGCTTTTTGGAGTGCGTCATGTGCGGGTCGACCGAGCCGAAGGAGCTGCGTCGCGAGAACATCAAAAGGATCCTCTCCAAGACGCCGAGGTTGGCCGCGGAAATTCAGTCCACCGTTACCGTCGACGAAAATGGGGGCAAGACTTGGCACCCGGACATGGATCGCGTGCGCAATGTGGTCCTGAAGCTCGCGCGCGGCCATCTGCATTTCGAGCTCAGCGTTCAGGAGCGGGACGATCCCGATGTCTTTGAGATCGCGCCGCTTTCGGTCTTGACGGCCGAGAGCCGCGAATTCTTCGAGTGCCCTGAGCCGGGGCCCATGGCGGTCTGGCCAGAGCTGGGGTCCCGCGCTTTCCTCAGGGCGTTGCCTTTGAGAGGTCAGATGCCCGACGGCTGGCTGGATGTGCAGGAGGGGCGCTATCGCTATTTGGTTGGCCAAGGCCACGGGAACTACGCCCACATCGTGATTGGCGAGTATTTGGCTTGCTGGGTCGCATGGGGTTGAAAGCGGCGCGGGAGAGGCCGCCAGGAGAGGTGGGCCTCATCCCCACGGAGCGGCCGATGGCCGAGAAGGGAAGAACATGCAGTTCGAGGCCAGGTTCTACGAGACCTACAACATGTGCGATGTCGTCAGCGGATTTCTGAAGCAGCCGTTTGACCACCTGCTTTGGTTGGAAGGATTTCACTGCGACGAGCAATGGGCTGGCTGGCTCGCGCCCTATGAAAAGCGATCGGTGCTGCACTTGTTCATTGGATTCGTGATCCAAGGGGTGCACTCGGAGCAGGCTGACGACTTCGACATCGAGAAGCAAAAGTCGATCTATGCGAACTTCAAGGACATCCCGCCCGCGATCGCGGACTTGCAGCCGCACAAGTTGCCTATCGAGCACGCCTTCGAACACCATGGAATCGATCATCAGACCTTCTTCGAGTTCCTGAAGGACGAGGGCAAGAAGTTCGAGTCTGCCGATGCGGACGATATCTACGAATACATGAACGAGATTTGGATATCGGCCGCCTATGGAGAACTGATCGAGCAAACGGTGGACGAAGTCTTCCACGTTCTCTTTCAGAACCGCGAACTCATGATGATGTTCAATGTCTTCGCGTCGAGGATCCTGGAACTTGGCGATTGGGATCTGGCAGAAGACATTGATCGTTCGCTTTTAACGTCCAGTGGCAAGCTTGCGCGCGTGCGGCCTCCAAGTTGGGCGCGGCGAGCGGTGTTCTTCCGCGACCGCGGGCGTTGTGTGCTGTGCGATACAGATCTCACGGGTCTGCTGAACATCGACAACGTGGAGAACTACGATCACATCGTTCCGCTATCGAGCTGGGGCTTGAACGACATCACTAATTTGCAGTTGCTATGTGTGCGCTGCAATCAGCATGAGAAGCGCGACGGTGCTCCCGTTACATCCGGGCGGTATCAGTCTTGGTATCCCATGGATGACGGCGATTCTTGAAAATTGGGGCGAGACGCTTGGCCCAAGATCTCTGCCTCATAGGGCCTTGTCGATGAGCTGACCACGCGGCCAAGGCCTTGTGGTGAACCGCCCCGGGTCGGTTCAGATCCAGCCTACGCGTACCGCTGTTCGGCGATTGCAGCAAGACCGTTTGCAATAGCGTCTTCGATGTCCTCAAGCATCCGCTCGTCGATCGTCTTGATCAGCGCTCGTCGAATCCTGCTTTGAGCTTCCGGGCAGTCATCCATCAGGGCGGATAGCCATTCATTCAACCAAATATCGTCCTCGCCGTCTTGTAAACCCTTCGCAATGCGTGTACTCCACCGATCGTCAGTCGATAGGTCAGCAATATCTTCCAGGATTCGAATTTCCGTCGATTCCCGCTCGCCCTTCTCAAGGCCAAAATGCAGTGCCGGCGTTGACGGCAGTAGCTCATTGACGCCAGCATGTCGCTCATGCAGCTCAATGAAATCAGGCTGCGTTGTGAACACAAACCTAAAAGTGGTTTTGGGCCTAGAGTTACGAAGGCCGGAAATTGCGACACCTCTTTCTCCGATGGCCAGAGCAGCGAGGCTGACGCTGCCTTGGCTATCGATCAAGCTGATTAGATTTCGGCGGATACGTGTACGAAGTGCTTTCGACATATAGGGTAAGAATATGAGGGGAGCCCGTCTGCGGCTACCAGGCTAGCTGACGACGGAACTCGGGATGAAGGGAGGGGTCTTAGGCTCGATGTCCGGTTATGGCTTCGCGCGGTGGCAGGCCTTCCTAAGATCCAAATTTGTGGCTTTAGATGTTGTAGAAGGCGCATCAGTCAAGCGATACCTCCCGTTGCCTTGTGGTCCGGCGTTTCTAGCGCTAGGAATTGCTCGAGCTTTTGGTCTTCCAGCGCGCTGTGCCCGTCGTTGATCCAGCGTGTGTAGGTGTGCACAAACATATCTACCGTGTGCCCCATCTGCTGCGCTGCATAACCAAGGCGCTGGCCGGCCATCAGTCGCATCGTGGCGTTCGTGTGGCGGCATTGGTAGGGCTTGCGGTAGCGGATGCCCAGGCGTTTGATGGTCGGCGTCCAATACGACCGGCGGAAGGGGCGCTCGTCGACCCAGGGGCCACCGTCGTTGCGCGGGTCATCCCAAACGTGCTCTCCACGCAGATAGGTGTTGGCCTTCTGCGCCTTGAGTAGATCCAGAGCGCGCTGGGGTAGCTTGATCTGCCGATCCTTGTTCGTCTTGGTCGTCGCCTTGGACTTGCCGCGCACCATGACTTCGTGGATGTGGATCGTCCCCTGCCGAAGGTCGACCGAGCCCCACCGCAGACCATGCAACTCGGACGTCCGCAAGCCGGTGAGGAACCAGAACTCGCACATGGCTGCGACCTGTGGAGGGTAGTGCGACCACATGTCCGCCACGATCAGGCTGGCTTCTGCCTTGGAGAATGGGTCAGGCGTACCGGCCTGCCATGTGCGCCTCACCGGTTTGCCGGCCACCGGGTGATCAGGGATGAGCCGATCCCCAACAGCCAGATCCAGCGCCTGCTTTAGCACGCTGATGTAGTTGTTGGTTGTCTTGCCTGAACGGTGGGCCTTGCTGGCCAAGGCCGCCTTGACCTGCGACAGCACGAGGGCGTCAATAGGCACCTCTCCGATCAGTGGCATGTCCTGCCACGTCTGCCCCTCCAGGGGGGCAGCAGCCGGCGCCTTCTTCCAGAATCGCACGGCGGTGTCGTAACCCTCCGCAGTGGAGGGGGCCACGATCAGAGATGAGCGCCAGATGTCGAGCTGCTGCGCCACTGTGCGGCGCTTGGCTTGTTCGGCCTGCGCGGCGGCGAGCACCTCCACGTCGTCGGGGAAGTGTCGTGACATGTCGAAGACGCCGAGCTTGATCTCTGATTTGATCTCTTGGACCAGCCGCATCGCGGCTTTCATGTTGGGCCCGGTAGGCGCCATCACGATGCCGTCGAGCTTGTAGGTCTTCTTGTGGCGCGTGCCGTCCCGGGTTGTGAACGAAATTCGGATCGAGTTGCCGCGCTTTTCCACACCGGGGAGGCTCTTGATTGAGGTTTCCGTTTTCATTGCAGCCCCCGAACCCACTTCTGGAAGGCTTCGATGTCCACGTAGATCCGCTTGTCAGGGCCGACCACGATCTCGCGTCCTTCGCGCCAGATGCCTTCTTCGCGCTTGCGGCGAATGGCTTTCACCGAGAGGCCGGTCAACTCGGCAGCCTTTTTCACAGTCACGAATCCGGCTGCAGCGTCGACGGTCAGGGTTTGGGCCGCGCTCATCGGGTAAGCCCTTCGCTCCGTTGGCCCAGTGACCACTCAGGACGGCGCTTCACTCCGTCCTGGAGTTCTTCGACTTGCGCTTGCCACGGCGAACTAAATCCCTGGCGAGGTGATTCGAGCGCTGAACTGCAGCGCAAATTGCTGACTGCTGTGGAAACAGCAGTGCGCGACAGACGGACAGGAAGGATATGGCTAGAGAGGCCGGCCGATTTCTGGCATTCGTGCATGGTGATCCAAGGTTCAAAATCCCCGAGGGGAAAAGAACCGGGTCACCGTCCGTCGCAACTTTGCGCTCCTGATCCCCCTACCCAGAATTAGGGGATACGAACCGGATCTATCAATTTCCGACCGTCCATTGCCCCGGGAGATCTTGTTCGCCGGGCTCCGTCATGGATCAGGGGGCTACCCCTGATGTCGTCAGTGCACTAGTCAGTCCTTTCACTACATGCTGCGATCCGTGCACCCACATTGCCGCAACAGGTTCTTTTTCGCTCAAGGACGTCGCCAGTATCTGGATACATGGGTGAACTGGTCAAGAAATGCGAACTTGGGAAATCAAAGGCGTGACGCTTTTTTGCAACACTACCAGTTGGCGCCATCGGCTGCGTCTCGATCTGCTGGTCAAGTTGCCATGCGCAAGACGCGACATCAACCGAGTGACGTGTCCGCTTGTGCGGTTCGATTCGGCTACAAAGTTTATCGTTGCAGGCGAAAAATATATCTTGATCAGAGCTAAGAGTCACAAAACTCTTATTCATCATCGGATGTTGCTTTATTGCAACATGCTATTCGTGTCTTTACATTAACAAGCCGATGGAATAGCAAGTACAAAATAAACCATTGAGCAACATCACATATTTTTAGATAAGTCGTTGAGTCACTTCAGGTAACTCGCATTTGAGTGAATCTCATAACTCCGAAAAATCAAGAAGTCTTGGCGTTTCGGGTGGCTCGGAAAATCATTGATCCCGTCTAGACCGGTCGGCAGACTGCAATGCATCGACTGCATTCCGCGGTCGTACGACAGGATCAATCAATGGTTGTTTCACCCCACCGTCTGGGCTCGCCTCCGCCCGACACGCCCAAAGGCACATGGTTTTCCGCCATGCATTTGACGGCCTTTCGGAAGGTTCTCCGTTGTATCCAAAATGCGCTGAAACCCGCACTGCGAGCGGCTGAATCCGAACTCCTTCCCACTTCAACGATTCAAGCACTCGAGGAATCAAGGCTTCCATTTTTCCAAGCATCAATTGCTCATAGGAAAGAAGTCAGCGCACATCGTTTTTCGCGACCCAACACAAAGGAAGCGACAAACAGGGACACGAAGGGCGCAGTGGCATGACAACAGCCGAAACGCCAGATGAAGTTGCAGGGGTGCTGGAAGACGAGTCAGACGACCGTGTCTATTTCCAGATCTCCTTCTCAGGTCTGCGCTACGTGAACCAAAACGCTTGCGAGCGGGCGGTCGCAACGTACTTCGCACTCGCGGCAGGTGTCGACCACACGAACACCGAATACCCAAGGGCCTGCACCCACGGCGCCAAAGCCGTCGAGAACCGCACTGGGCTGAGTCGCAAGAGCAGCGTGCCTGAGCTTGTGGAAGAACTCCTCGGCATCAATGCGCTTCAGCGGCCACCCGCGGTTGCTGACTTGGAAGAGGCAAGCGCAAAGACCGCCGGGCATGCCGTCACTTGGTTGGTCGATCCCGAGCGCATCGACGACCTCGTCGACATCGACCAGCGCTTCCTGGACCCCTACCACGGGGCGGATAAGCGTCCTGTGCGGCGGAGTGTCAAGGGTGTGAATTCGGACTTCATGCGCATGATGTATGCCCAGGCCGGCCGTCGCGGGGGACGGCCCTTCACGGACGCCCTGCTGCTGTACTGCGCCTTGCTGTGGCACTTCGATCTGGAGCGCCATGCCGGTGTCGATCCCCGGCTGGCCTGCACCCTCATGTCGCCGTACAGCGGGGGTGGGCCGATCGGCGATCTCGAACATGTCATGCCGTTGTTCCGCAACGATCGGCATTGTCTGGTCCTGGTCCGGGAAGCCGGCTTCCCCCGCATCAGTGCTGAGTATGCGGACGAGCTGTTCAAAGACCTGCCCAGTCGTCGCCAAGAGGCGCCGGAAGATAGGGCTGCCGCCGCACTGGACGTGCTGAGGTCGCTCGGACTTGTCAGTGCCGCGCACGTGCTGTGGACCGCATCGCCCTTCACCGAACGCGACAGTGCGCCTCTAGCCACGCTGTATGTCAAGGGCGGCAGCACCTTCACGGACGGCCGGCACCTCCAGCATGAAATCGATGCCGTGGTGAAGGATACCGACACGATTGAAGGCAGCGCGCTGTATCCCAGGGCTGCGGAGGACGGCAAATCCGCGTTCTTCGGAAGCGGGATCTACCGGTACATCGTGCAGGAAAACGAGGTCGAGGCGTCGGTCGTGTTGACACAGCTGCGCCTCAAACACGTTGCCGACTCCGATTCGCACCGCGCTGGGCTCGTTGTCGAAAGTCTGCGTCGAGACGGGTATCTGGCGTACCTCCGGTCGATGGAGGTGGCATGACCTGTATTCGTCAGCACCTGCCTGGGCATGCACTATCCCCAACAGGTCTCGCTGCAGCGCTGCAGAAGCGGCTTCGCCCGCGATTCCTTTTTACGCCGGGTTCGTCGCGTGGACCACCGGATGCAGGCTTCATGAAACCGCCCGGAAGCCATAACACGGCATAACGCATAACCCATAACGGCCCATAACGCCGGACCAATAACAACCCATAACGCCATCGTTATGAAATCAGAAAGAAAGTACGACATGACTCAACTCAACCTCACCAAAGTCGCTGCCGCCATCCGACAAATCGAGGAAAACGGCCAGAAGGCGACGGTACGCGTGGTCAGCAAGCTCCTGAAGGCGGACACCAACAAAGTGAATGAACTCATGGGAGTCCTGAGGAACGCTCAACAAGCGATGATCGAAAGCAAAGCGGAGCTGGACCCGGATTTTGCGAAGGTGCTCGTCGTGCACATCGAGCAGGCGAAAACGAAGGCCAGCCAGCAGGCTGAGCTGCGCGCCCAGGCGGCGGAAGATGCGCTCAACGCGCTCGTCACCCACGTGCAGGAGTTGGACGCGAAGCTGGTTGCCAACGATGAAGAGCTGGCTGCGGCGCAGGCTTCGCTGCTCCGGTGCAAGGGGCAGCTGCAGGAGCGCGTTCGTGAGGTCGAAGAAGTGCGCCGCGATTGCGCTGCCAAGACCGCCGACGCCAATGCGCGATCGTCCCAGGCACTCGCGCAGGTGCAGTCACTGCGTCTCCATCTCGACCGCGCAAACCTGCTTCTGGGCACGATGCCCCGCCTCGAAGCTGCTCTGGAAGAAACCCAGCAACTCGCGAAAGCCGGACAGGAAGAACTCGCGCAAGCCCGGCAAGCGGCAGCCGTGGCGGACGCACTGGTGCAGCAGCTGACTGAACGCGCGCGAGATGCCGCCGTGCTTGAGCTCAGGACGGAGGCGCAACGCCAGCGTCTGCAGGACGAGCTGGAGAAGGCAACAGCCGCCGAGCGGCTGGCACGGCAGGAGGAGTGGCAGCTCTCTGCCAAGGTTTCTGCCCTGGAAGCGCGCTGTGCAGAGCAGATGATGGAGATTGCCAAGTTGCGCGAGGCCCAGAACGATGCCGGTGATGCCTCACCGGCATCCGTTCCATCGCCGCACGACCAGCGGCGCGCTGCCTGATCAGGCGGGGCTCAGCGGGTTCGCGCCTGCCGAGCCTCCTGCTCAGCGATCGTCCGGCTAAGTTCTTTGAGCGTCCCAGGCTTATAGAGCTTGATGTCCAGCTTCGCGAACTCCTGCTCGCAGGTGGGCACGCGGCCGGGCTCCGCCGGCTCGCAGCGCTTAGCTTGGATATCCGTGCATGGCGTGTTCATCAGCCTCACATTGATCCCGCCAGAGGCCAGTGCTGTGATGGACAGTTGATCAGGTTTGCCCCAGCCGGCTGTGGGCTTCTGGATCCACTTGAGCTCATCAGATAGAAATTCGCTCACGGCGCCGCTCGGGCGGATGACGCCCGCAATCATTCCGTTCGGAAACATGGCCTCAGGCCGATCGCCGAAACTGAACTCGGCAGTCTTCAGACCGCCCCGGAAGGGGCCGTAGGGGCGAACATCCACGATCGCCGCCACGCGCTGGCCTGGCTGACAGCTGTAGACGCCGGCGAACCGCCCTTCGACGGGGTGTGCGCCGACGACCTTTTGTTTGCACCGCCGCTCGATCTCCTGCGGGTTGCCCAGCGTGATCAGCGAGGTGCCCGCCGCGCACAGGTTGTAGTCCAGCCGTGCGCCGAAGCCAGCTTGCCAGGTGCTTGTTGACGAGAAGAGCCCGGGGTGCCCAGAGCCGAAGGTTTGCCCGAGCATCATGCCGATGAACCCGAGCACCGCCAGGCCGGCCAGGACGGGGGCGAGGCTGAATGCCAGGGCCAGCACGGGCAGCGCGAGGGATCCCCCGATCCAAGCCCAGGCCAGAGTGACCACCGCCAGCGCCATCATGCCCGGCCACCCAGGCTGCCCGATGCCGCCCACGAGGGCGGGCAGCACGCCTGCACCGATGATGCCGCCGATTAGGCCGGCGACGACGATGACGAACACCATGACCGCATTTGGAGAAGCGCTGCTCAGTACCGCCGTGCTGACTGCATCAGCGGCGCCGAGGGCGCCTTCGCCGCCAGTGCTGCGCACGGTTCCAGAGAAAACAGGTGCACGCATGCGCGGGTGGGCCCAGTCAAGCCGCAGTTTGACCGCGCGGCGGCTCCAGAAGGCCAGCGCGACGGACGCTGCGGCGTAGGTGATGAGAAGAATGGATGCGATCACGGACGAGCTCCCACAGTGGTTGAACAAGTGGCGAGCGAGGCGAGCTATCTGGCTGAAGTGAGCTGCGGGACGTCCCGAACCGATCCGTTGACTTGCGGGTCCGTGTCTTTCTGAGCGGCTGCCGCTGCCCGGGCCTCGAGATCACGCTGAGTCGCTCCCGTGGACACGGTGGTCGCGGCGTGTTGAGGTGTCGCCGTGGGCGGCGATGTTCTGGGCTGCGTCTGAGCAGTCTGCGCCCCTAAAGGGCCATTCAGCAGTAAGCCCGTCAACAGAAGGGCCGCGGCGGTTCTCAGGTCAGTCCAGTTGGATGGGGTCATCAGCGATAGGTATTGAGGGAAATGCTTGAAGTGGTACCAGTAGTGGCACCTCCAGTTTTCAAAGCATTTGCACCGACTCTAACACCGATGTATTTAATTAAGTGTGGTTTTTATGCATACGTAAACCGACCCTTATGGGATGGCAACAGCAAGCAAAAAAGTCATCCTCAGGGGCCGGCCCGTCGGCTCCAAATCGACCGATCCGACGATTGCAAAGGCCTTCGGCCAAGCGGTTGTTGTGTTGCGAACGTCCAAGGGTCTGTCGCAGGAAGCTGTTGGACTGGCGGCAGCCATCGGTCGCTCGAACATGTCGTCCATTGAGAACGGACGGACGGTTCCAAATCTTGTCGGCGTGGTCAAGATTGCAGCCGCACTGGGGTGCAGCCTGCCCGTGCTTTCGCGGGAGTTCGAGCGTGCCTACAAGGAGCTGCTCCAAGGTACAGAGGGTGACGGGCCGGCCAGGTGACCAGAGGTCGAATTGCCGCCTTCACCGGCCGGCCAGCCGGCCAGGTTTTTCTTGTACTGACGATGGGTGTGCCGCTACAGTGACGGTGGCGTTATTGCTCGCACCTGATTCAAAGGTATCCCGCGTTTTTCGCCTCACACACCACATGCCCCAGTTCTTCGACGCCCGGACTTCACCGCCTCAACAGGTGGTGCGTGAGAGCGGCCGGCCGGATTTCGCGGGCATAGCCGGAAGCTAGGTCACTCATTCCTCAGTTGGCGCGCCGTACTTGACGGCGTCATCGCGGACTTCGTTCGCCCCAACTGAGCGTTATGTATGACTGAAAACCTTTTTGAAACTACTGTCGGCGTGGCCGAGGTACTGCCGCTGTTCCAATGCCCCGATTGGCTGAGTGTTCGGCTCGACCCCGAACTCACGCGCGACGGAAGGCAACTGAGCGAACTGTTCCTCCGCTCGTGTGTGCTGATCCTGGGGCGAAGGCAACCGCGTCGAGCCACCGTCAACTGCGTGAAGGTGTGCGGCGCGCTCCACATCATGTTCGACTTCTCACCACGCCGTGGTGATCTCGAGCATGCGACCCTCACCAGCCTGTCCGAGGCCCTGCAGGAACTGCACAACAGGCGTTTCGCCGCCGAGATTCGCGAGGCCAAGCCGCAGGCGATGGAGGACGTGCCGGACTTCGATCTTCCTGCGGTCGAGGGCGATTTCGACCTGCTGGGACTGGTCACCGGGCCGCGTCAGTGCAACCCCGTCGATGTGTTCCGATTCGCCGAGAATGCCGAGCAGCTGGAACAGCGGGTCAAAGGGCGTGACGGCGATGCCGGCCGCAGAATCGCGCAGACCCTGGAGCGTCTCGCGCGCAGTGGTCTCAGCCGGCCCATGGCTTCGATCCCTGCTGGCTGGCAGCGCCGGCTCGATGCATTGGTAGAGAGCTTCCCAAATTTCGAGCAGGCGATCGAGACTGCGATTCGTCCACACATCGCGCTGTGCTCGGAGGGACTTCCCCATCGGCTGGCGCCCATCTTGCTGGTGGGCGGTCCGGGCATCGGCAAAACGCGCTTCGCCAACGCGCTGGCTGATCTTCTGGGCACGCCGCCGCCCTTGTTCCTGTCGGTCGCGGCGGAGACGAACTCCAGCACGATCGCGGGCTCAAGCACTTTTTGGTCGAATTCCTCGCCCGGCCAGCTGTTCGAGTCGCTTGCGTGGGGCCGAGCCGGGCATGCGCCTGTGGCCAATGGCCTGGTGGTCCTCGATGAAATCGACAAGGCCAACACCATCGGGTACAGCGCGCTTGGGCCGTTGTATTCGTTACTGGAAGAGCACACAGCAAAGCACTTCGTCGACCAGTCGCTGCCAGATCTGGAGTTCGACGCCAGCCACCTTAGGATCGTCGCGACTGCCAACGACCTGAGCGAGGTGCCGGCCCCGCTGCGTTCGCGGATGCTGGTGTTCCACATCGCGCAGCCATCGCCGACGCAACTCAACACGATCGCCCGGGAAATTCTGTCCGAGCTGATTCGCAAGATGAGGGTGCAGTTCTCGGTGGAGCTGCCTGCTGCGCTGGACCGTCAGATTGCTGGCATGAGCCCGCGATCCATCAAGCTCTCGATGGAGATCGCATTCGCGCGTGCTGTGATGGCGCAACGGGATCATCTGAACGCAGAGGACTGGCCGGCACTCCGCATGGACGGTGCTCAGCACCGTCGCGCGGCAATGGGCTTCACGTCGAGCTGACGTGTGCTGGCGGGCGGCGCGCAACTGCCCGTCAACGCCAATCGGCGCGCTGGGCGTTGTGGTTACCCGAGGTTCAAACCTCTGTTGATGGAGGCGCAGGGTGGTCGTCCAGCGGAAGCAAGATGTCAACTTGGGTATTGCCCGGGATTTGCGGAACCTTTTCCGCTTTCGGCGGCAAGCCGAACGCCGCGCGATCTTGATCACGCTCCAGCTCGTGTGGGATCGCTGCTGCAAGCACGGCCTGTTTGGTCATGATCCATTTGCCAATAATGATTGCCTGGCGCGTACTGCGTTTGCGCTCTGCGTCGCACTGCTTCGCGAGCAGTTGAGATCGTCTGTTTTTGAGCTGCTGCAGTTTGATGTCAATCGACTGGATGTTGTTGGGTGTCATGGCCGTTCCTGGATACGTTTGCTCAGTACAGTGTATGAATTGGCGAGCCATCCGTGGGGCTGCGCGGTAGTGATTGCCCCTGTTCATTTGGCCTTTGTCGCGAATGGCTGTTGGATAAGAGGCGCGGACGGCTTGTCCCAAAGGGCGCACTTAGAGTATTCCCGCGCTGCGGGAATACGTGCGGTCAGGGCTGCGCCCCGACACCCTTGAGGAACTGCGAATGGCTATTTTTCATTTGAGCGCACGCGCACCCATTGCTCGCGGCAGCGGTCGCTCTGCGACGGCTGCCGCGGCCTATCGCGCCGGCGTATTGATCACCGATCTGCGCACCGGCCAGGTCTTTGACTATCGCCGGCGCAAGGGCGTGCTTGACGCGCGCATTCACCTGCCGGGCGGCCGGTTTGTGCGGGATCGCGAGAAATTCTGGAACGACCTGGAGCTGCACCACCGCCGGAGTGATGCCGTGCTCGCGCGCGAAGTTGTGCTCGCACTTCCCAACGAGCTGGATGCCGACGAGCGCGCCGCGTTGGCTTTCGGCTTCTCCCGAGACATCGCCACCGAGTTTGGTGTCGGAGTGGATTGCGCCTTGCACGCGCCATCCCGCGGCGGTGATGACCGAAATTTTCACGCACACTTGCTCCTGACCGCATGCACGGTCGATGCCGACGGCGGGCTCGGCAAAAAGGCAGAGAGGCTCGATCCCATCGCCTGCAAGCGAAGTGGCGCAGCGGACTCCGTGTCATGGCTGCGGCCACATTGGCAGCTTTCGGTCAACGCTGCGCTGGCCCGCAAGGGATCTGCCGAGCGCGTTGACCACAGAAGCTTCAAGGATCGAGGTATTGAGCGGTTGCCCGCCGTGCACATTGGCATCAAGGGTGCTTCAGCTCGGAGGCGAGCCAGCCTCAACGCGCGTCTGCGACGGCGGAATGCGCGGCTGGAGGCTCTTGACGAGCAGATGGGCAAACTGATGCGGATGAAAGCACGCTTGGCTGCGCGGATCGAGCCAAAGCCAGGCGACCAGCGTCCGGTGCGTGTTGTCGACGACCAAGCGTCCGACTTGCTGCTGTGGCGACGCCGCCCTCAGCCGAAGGTGCCAAAGGGCGCAGTTTCTGCGCGTCTGGCGAAGCCTGAAGGCCTGGAAGCCAGCCGCCAACCGGACAACACCTGGAACGGCTCTCGGCCGGCCCGGCGACGCCCGGGACGCTGAAACCGAAGGGCGTTCCACGGTTCAGCGCGATCCCCACGCTCGCGAGTGAATGCGTGGTTGTAGAATGCATGCATCGAATGCATTCGAGGTGATCGCCATGGCTATGCTGACAGTTCGCAACCTTTCCGAGGAAGTGCACCGTGCTCTGCGCGTCCGTGCTGCCCAGCACGGCCAGAGCATGGAGGCCGAGGTGCGCGAGATTTTGGAGTCAGCGATCAGCCCCAAGGGGCGCGTGAAGCTGGGCTCGCTCTTGGCTGACATGGGCCGCCAAGCCAAGCTGAGCGATGAAGAGTTTGCTGTATTCGAGCAGGTGCGCGACAAGACACCTGCACGCCCGGTGAGCATCGAATGATTCTGCTCGACACCAACGTGATGTCGGAGCCACTCCGACAGGCGCCGGAGCCCCGGGTGATCGAGTGGATCGACGCCCAGGCGATGGAGACCTTGTTCCTTTCCGCCATCACGGTGGCAGACCTACGAGCGGGTGTTGCCCTACTGCCGGCCGGCAAGCGTCGGGCAGGCTTGCAAGAGAACTTGGAAAAGCGTGTATTACCCCTGTTCGCCGGCCGTGTATTGCCGTTCGACTTGGCCTGCACCCAGGCCTATGCGGCGCTGATGGCTAAGGCCCGCAGCGCTGGCTTGGCCGTGGCCACGGCCGATGGCTACATCGCGGCGATCGCGGCGGCCAACGGGTTCGCTGTCGCGACCCGAGACGTCAGCCCGTTCGAGGCCGCAGGTATTACTGTCATTAATCCGTGGCAGGCGTAAGTACATGCATAAGCGGGTGGAGTTTTATTTGATTGCTTCTGCTGGACGAACTGTAGAAGCTATCCAGGAAAGAAAACAAATGGCTCTTGCTTGGTCATGCCCGGAGCTTTAAGAAATTACAAGATAGGACGTACATCGATGGCAACAAACGGCACAAACAACAATGGCAGTAATCTCGGGTTTGAGGCGGAGATGTTTAAAGCAGCCGACAAGCTGCGCGGCAACATGGAGCCCTCTGACTACAAGCACGTCGCGCTCGGGCTCATCTTTCTAAAGTACATCTCCGACGCCTTCGAGGCCAAGCACAAGGCCCTGCTGGCCGAAGATGCGCAGGCCGCGGAGGACAAGGACGAGTACCTTGCCGACAACGTTTTCTGGGTGCCGAAGGAGGCGCGCTGGTCGCACCTGCAGGCCAATGCCAAGCTGCCCACCATCGGTACTTTGGTCGATGACGCAATGCGCGCCATCGAGAAGGACAACGAGTCGCTCAAAGGTGTGTTGCCCAAGGACTACGCTCGCCCCGCGCTCAACAAGGTGATGCTGGGTGAGTTGATCGACCTGATCTCCGGCATTGCGCTCAATGAGGAAGGCAGCCGATCCAAGGACATCCTCGGGCGGGTGTATGAGTATTTCCTAGGCCAGTTCGCCGGAGCCGAAGGCAAGCGTGGTGGCGAGTTCTACACGCCTCGCTCCGTGGTGCGCGTGTTGGTCGAGATGCTGGAGCCTTACTGCGGCCGCGTGTACGACCCGTGCTGCGGCTCGGGCGGGATGTTCGTGCAGTCGGAAAAGTTCGTGACCGAGCACGGTGGCCGCATCGGCGACATCGCGATCTATGGGCAAGAGTCGAACTACACCACGTGGCGGCTGGCCAAAATGAACTTGGCGGTGCGGGGCATCGACTCCGACATCCGCTGGAACAACGAGGGCAGCTTCCACAAGGACGAACAGCGCGATCTCAAGGCCGATTACATCCTTGCCAATCCGCCATTCAACATCTCTGACTGGGGCGGCGACCGCCTGCGTGAAGACGTGCGCTGGAATTTCGGTGCACCGCCCGTGGGCAACGCAAACTACGCGTGGCTTCAGCACATTTACCACCACCTCGCACCCAACGGCACGGCGGGCGTGGTGCTGGCCAACGGATCGATGAGCTCCAACCAATCCGGCGAAGGTGACATCCGCAAGGCGATGCTTGAAGCCAATGCTGTGGATTGCATGGTGGCACTACCTGGGCAGCTTTTCTACTCCACGCAGATTCCCGCTTGCCTGTGGTTTCTGGCCCGCAACAAGAATCCCGGCAAGGGCCTGCGCGACCGGCGCGGGCAGGTGCTGTTCATCGACGCACGCAAATTGGGCGTGCTGGTAGATCGCACCCGGCGCGAACTCACGCACGAAGAAATCCAGAAGATCGCCGACACCTACCACGCTTGGCGCGGTGAAGATGGCGCGGGCGAATACGCTGACGTGGCGGGCTTCTGCAAATCAGCATCAATGGACGAAATCCGCAAGCACGATCATGTGTTGACGCCGGGGCGCTATGTCGGCGCGTCCGAACAGGAAGACGACGGCGAGCCGTTCGAGGAAAAAATGCTGCGACTCTCTGCGGTGTGGCGCGAACAGCGGGCAACAGCGGCCAAGCTGGATGCGGCGATTGAGGTCAACCTGAAGGAGCTTGGGTATGGCGAATGATTGGCTGATTCGCTCCCTTGGAGATGTATTGAACTTTGCAAATGGCAAAACAAGTCCAGAAAGAACCAATGATGGCAAGTATTGTGTTTTTGGCTCGAATGGCCCAATTGGGCAATCGGAGTTCAAGAACGCCCCAAAGGACACAATTATCGTCGGGCGCGTTGGTTCGTATTGCGGCTCAACATTCTTCTCAAAACTCGAATGTTGGGTAACAGATAACGCGATACGCGCAAATGCCAAAGAAGGAAGTGATGCACGTTTTGCATATTACCTGCTCCAAACTTTGAACTTGAACGAGCGTCGCGCTGGTTCAGGTCAGCCACTCCTGAATCAATCAATTCTTTCTTCGATTGATGTAGTGGTGCCACCACCTGAAGAACAACGCGCCATTGCCCACATCATCGGCACACTGGACGATAAGATCGAACTCAACCGTCGTGCGAACGAAACACTGGAAGCGGCAGCACTCGCCTTATTCAAGGGGTGGTTCGTGGACTTCGAGCCGGTGCGTGCCAAGCTGGAAGGCCGCTGGCAACCCGGCCAATCCTTGCCCGGCCTGCCCGCGCACCTCTACGACCTCTTTCCTGACCGGTTCGTCGAATCGGAGTTGGGCGAGGTTCCAGAAGGGTGGGAACACATTCCGTTTGGTTCGTTGCTGGAAAGCACAATCGGCGGAGACTGGGGGAAAGACGCTCCAGAAGATGACCACAATCAAGTCGTCTCCATAATTCGCGGAACAGATTTTCCTGATGTTTCGTCAGGCGGCATCGGGAAGGTGCCGACTCGATACACGTCTGCCAAAAAACTCGCCTCTCGTCAGTTGCAGGCTGGCGATATCGTTCTGGAAATTTCTGGAGGTAGTCCAACACAGCCAACAGGTCGCTCCATCTTTATTTCGGAATCGACCCTCGAGCGGTTTAGTAACGCTGTTGTCTGCGCCAGCTTCTGTAGGCGCTTCCAGCCCAAGAACAGAGGTCTCGGCGCGCTTGCCTTCATGCATCTGCAGCATCTTTATGCCGCAGGTGGAACTTGGAAATACCAAAATCAAAGCACGGGAATCGCAAATTTTCAGACCACTCGCTTCCTAGAGTCTGAGATGGTTGCCATGCCATCGGCGGTATTGTTGAATTTCTTCGCAGCCCAGGCACAGTCATTGCTCGAAAAAATGTCGAGCAATGAAAATCTTGCATTGGTCAAATTGCGCGACACGCTGTTGCCCAAGGTAATCTCCGGCGAACTGCGCGTTCACGATGCCGAGCGCATCCTCGGGGCTTGACCAGATGAAGCTTCAGCTCGACGCCAACAATTATGAGGCCTGTCCACCATACAACGAATGGTTGGATGACCGGTACTCAGAGCAGTCGGGCGAAACACTCGACATTCTTGGTTATCAGCCAAGGCCAAGCTTTGTCCTTTTCACCATGAGTGCGGACACTTATGAAGCCACATTTTCTGATTTTACGCAACAGCGCGAAGAAGTAATAAAAGAATCTGTATGCAATCACTTTCCATCACCGATTGCCTACTATTTCTACCGATTCGAGAACGGGTACGAAAGTGATCTGCAGCGCCTTCACTTTCTCCGAGACACCTGGGAGTCGGTCATCGACATCTTGCACGCGCTCGCCGTGGCGGAATGCCGTCATCGAAATATCCAGGTCTTAGATCCGCTGAAGTTTAAGGATTTGTTCACCGACAGTGTTGCAAAAAGACTCGAGAACATAGAGGTAATAACTACCCAACTGAGTGCCGCAGGAATTTTGCCAGCCGTCGCAAAAATATCGCCGGCGGTGACGCTCGCAGCGATGAAGGAGCTCAACCAGTCTCGAAATGCCTTCTCTCATAGCGCGGCGCAGTCTGAGGCGCAGGCACGGAGTTGGATAAGCGAATGCTATGTAGACGTCGTGGAAGTTCTTGCAGAGCTGGATAGCCTGGAAGACGTACAAATCGTTCGGTACTTGAGTCAAGTTGATGGAACAACTCTGAGATGTGAAATTTTTAGAGGACACAGTTCTACTAGGACAATTCAGAATATCAAGATTAGTCATCAGCAAATGATTGACTCTGCGAAATACTTCCAGAAAGGGCAGATGCTAGTGCTTGCTGATGGATTAATTTTTGGGCTTCGCCCGATGGTTTTTTTTCGCGAGGACGGTGTGGGTCACACGACTCGTCTGTGCATCTTTAGAAAGACACGAGGGGAAGATCCCGACCGGCGGCTTGAGTACGAAGTTATTGGTGAAGCCACACGTCACGAAGAAAGTCGAAAAAACTTCGCAACAGAAATAAACGAGTTGCGGGGAATTTTTGGATTGGGGGCTGAATAGAAATGTACGAATCCAGATTCGCAGGGGAACAATGATGGCTTTTCTATCTGAGGCCGCCGTCGAGCAGGCGTTGCTGGATCAGCTGCGAGCTCTCGATTACATCGTCGAACGCGAGGAGGACATCGGCCCAGATGGACACCGACCGGAGCGTGAGAGTCATGATGAGGTCGTGTTCAAGAAACGATTTGAGGATGCCGTTGCGCGCTTGAACCCTGGTTTGCCATTGGAGGCGCGTCAGGATGCAGTAGGGCTCGTGATGCAGTCCGAACTGCCATCGCTGCTCGAAGAGAACCGCCGTCTTCACAAACTGATGACGGAAGGCGTGGACGTTGAGTATTACGCCGACGACGGCACGCTGACGGCAGGCAAGGTCGTGCTCATCGACTTCGAACACCCAGAGCAGAACGACTGGTTGGCGGTGAGCCAATTCGTGGTGATCAACGGCCAGAACAACCGGCGGCCCGATGTGGTGGTGTTTGTGAACGGCTTGCCACTGGGCGTCATCGAGCTGAAAGCGCCGGGTAGCGCCGGGGCGCATTTGCTGGGCGCGTTCAACCAGCTGCAGACCTACAAGAAGCAGATTCCGGCGCTGTTCAACACCAACGCGCTGCTGGTCACCTCGGATGGCATTGCAGCCCGGGTGGGTTCACTCTCGGCAGACCTTGAGCGCTTTATGCCATGGCGTACCACCGACGGCACGGAAGTTGCCCCGAAAGGCGCACCTGAACTTTCGACACTGATCGAGGGCGTGTTCGAGCATCGCCGTCTGCTCGATCTGCTCTGTCACTTCACGGTCTTCGGCGAAACCGGTTCCGGGCTGGCCAAGATCATTGCGGGCTACCACCAGTTCCATGCAGTCCGGCATGCAGTGGCATCGACTGTTCGTGCTTCGATGGCCGTGCAGGGTGTGGCAGAGGACCTTGCTGACTACGGTTTGCCAAGTGTAAACACTCAACTCCAAGGTGATAGGCGCGCGGGCGTGATATGGCACACCCAAGGCTCCGGTAAAAGTCTGCTGATGGCGTTTTACGCCGGGCAACTGGTCAAACACCCGGCAATGACCAACCCGACGTTGGTGGTGCTAACTGACCGGAACGACCTTGACGATCAGCTTTTCTCGACTTTTTCGCTGTGCCGAGACCTGATCCGCCAGACGCCGGTGCAAGCCGAGAGCCGAGAAGACCTGCAGAAAGTGTTGAGCCGAGCATCGGGCGGCGTGATTTTTACGACCCTGCAGAAGTTCGGCGAGATCGCGGAGCCACTAACAACGCGCCGCAATGTGGTCGTCATCGCGGATGAAGCACACCGTAGTCAATATGGTTTCAAAGCTAAGGTGGACGCCAAGACCGGAGAAATCTCATACGGTTTTGCCAAGTACATGCGCGACGCCCTGCCAAACGCATCCTTCATCGGCTTTACGGGCACACCCATCGAGGCGGACGACGTCAACACGCCGGCAGTGTTCGGAAACTACATCGACGTTTACGACATCAGCCGTGCTGTCGAGGATGGCGCGACCGTGCCTATCTACTATGAGTCACGGCTGGCGCGCATCGAACTCAACGAGGACGAGAAGTCAAAGATCGACGCCGAGGTTAATGAATTGACCGAGGAGGACTCCGAGGCCGAACAGGAACGCTTCAAGCAGAAGTGGTCAACGGTCGAAGCCTTGGTTGGCAGCCGCGACCGCCTTGGTCTGGTGGCGAAGGATATGGTCGCCCACTTCGAGGATCGCGTGGCCGCTCTCGACGGCAAGGCGATGGTGGTATGCATGAGCCGCCGAATTTGCGTCAAGCTCTACGATGAGATCGTCAAGCTGCGGCCAGATTGGAACAGCACCGATGACAACGCGGGCGCTGTCAAGATCGTGATGACGGGGGCTGCTAGCGACCCGGAGGAATGGCAGCAGCACATTGGTAATAAGGCCCGGCGCGATTTGCTGGCCAAACGCGCCCGCGATCCCAAAGACCCGCTCAAGTTGGTGATCGTGCGTGACATGTGGCTCACCGGTTTTGATGCGCCCTGCATGCACACGATGTATGTGGACAAGCCGATGAAAGGCCACGGGCTGATGCAGGCGATTGCGCGCGTTAACCGTGTGTTCCGCGACAAGCCCGCTGGGCTGATCGTGGACTACATCGGCATTGCGCAAAACCTCAAATCGGCCCTGCAGCAGTATTCAAAGAATGACCAGGAAAATACCGGCGTCGACGAAGCGCAGGCTATCGCGGTGATGATGGAAAAGTACGAGGTCGTGCGGGATATGTATCACGGCTACGACTACGTCTCCGCGATGAGTGGCACGCCACAGGAACGCCTGGCGATGATGGCGGGGGCCATTGAGTGGATTCTCGATCTGCAACAGAAGCTGGCGGAGAAGGAGAAAACAGCGGAGGGGAAGAAGAACTCACATCGTCGATACCAAGACGCCGTGTTGGCGTTGTCCAAGGCATTCGCCCTTGCATCCGCCTCTGACGAAGCCCGGGGCATTCGGGAGGAAGTCGGCTTCTTCCAGGCAATCCGTGCCGCACTGGTTAAGAGCAGTACGGGTTCCGGGGTGACCCAGCTAGAGCGCGAGTTGGCCATCCAACAAATCGTCAGCCGTGCGGTGGTCTCGACCGAGATCGTGGACATCCTGGCCGCTGCGGGCATCAAGAGCCCAGACATCTCCATCCTGTCGGACGAGTTCCTTGCAGAAGTGCAACAGATGAAGCGCAAGAATCTTGCGTTGGAGGCGTTGCGCAAACTCATCAACGACGGAATTCGTTCGCGCAGCAAGACGAACGTGGTTCAGACCAAGGTATTTTCAGAGCGACTGGAAGATGCCGTGGCGCGGTACCACGCCAACGCCATTACCACCGCCGAGGTCTTGCAAGAGCTCATTGGGCTTGCCAAGGACATTCGCGCTGCCCGTCAGCGCGGCGAAGATTCTGGATTGTCAGATGAGGAGATCGCGTTCTACGACGCACTTGCTGAGAGCGAAAGCGCGGTGCAAATGATGGGTGACGAAAAGCTGCGGCTGATCGCACATGAACTGCTTGTAAGCCTGCGTGAGAATGTGTCGGTGGATTGGGCGCATCGAGATTCGGCCCGTGCCCGGATGCGGGTGTTGGTAAAGCGCATCCTTCGGAAATATGGCTATCCGCCCAATTTGCAGGACGCTGCCGTGCAGACTGTGCTACAGCAGGCTGAAGCCTTGTCTGCATATTGGAGCGATGCACGCAGTACGTTTGTACGGGTTGCCAATCACATCTGATTTACAAGGGGAGGGTTCGATGAAGCTGACAAAAGTTCGCGTCCAAAACTATCGGTCCGTCGAGGACAGCGGGGAATTTGAGATCGGCGACCTCACGTGCCTTGTCGGCAAGAATGAGGCGGGCAAGACGGCGCTGCTGAGCGCGATGCGCGGCTTGAAGCCTTCGCAGCCTTTTGAATTCGATGAGCCCATCGACTACCCCCGGCGCTTCTCAACTCGATTTGATGACCGCCATGAAGATGGAACGGCAGAGGTGATCCGAACATGGTGGCGACTTGAAGCTGCTGACATCGCCGCAGTAGAAAGGCGCTTTGGGGCAGGCGTGTTGAAGGGTGACACGTTCCAAGCCCACTTTGGATTTCGATACGATGACGACAACCGAATCTGGGTGATAGAGATCGACAGCGCCAAGGTGCTAGAAAACATGCTGACCAAACATGCACTCGACGCGCCAGAGCGAAACGTCCTGCATGGCGTGGTGGATGGACCAGCAGCAGATAAGGCATTGACGGGCTTGGCCGAGCGAACGCCAAAGCAGGAGGCGCTTCTGCAGGACATCAAGAAGTGCAGGGATTCCAGCTTCTCCAAGGGCGTGATCGATGTTTTGTCAGCAAGGCAGCCCAAGTTCTTCTTCACCTCCCACTTCGAGCGCATGTCGGGCATGGTCTCTATTCAGAAGCTCCAGCAGGACAAGCAAAACAAGACGGTTTCAGTCGGCGACCAGATTTTCCTAGCGTTCTTGGAATATGCGGGAACGACGCTTGAGGAGCTGCTTGAAGCCGACCGCCGGGAGACCTTGAAGGCCACTTGCGAGGCGGCGAGCAACGAGATCACCGAGGAAATCTTCCAGTTCTGGAGCCAGAACAACGCATTGGAAGTGGTCATCGACATCGACAGTGGAAAGGCCAAGGACCCAGCTCCGTTCAACACGGGCACCGTGGCGGAAATTCGGATTAAAAACAACAATCACAAGGCGACGCTGCCATTGTCCGAGCGCAGCGCGGGCTTTGTTTGGTTCTTCTCTTTCCTCGCCCAGTTCAAGCAGTTGAGAAAAACTCCGGGCAACGGCAATGCCATCATTTTGTTGGACGAACCGGGCCTGACCCTGCACGGCAAGGCCCAAGGTGATTTGCTGCGCTACATCGTCGAGCGGCTGCTGCCGGATCACCAAGTCATCTTCACCACCCACTCGCCTTTCATGGTGCCGATGGACCGCCTCGCCGATGTTCGCATCGTGGAGGACGTGGTCATGGAGAAGCCAGGCAAGCGTCCGGAAGTTAAGGGGACAAAAGTTCGATCCGACGTGCTGGAGGTCAACGAAGACACGCTCTTCCCGCTCCAAGGCGCGTTGGGCTACGAGGTGACCCAATCGCTGTTCATCGGCGCCAACACTTGGTTGGTAGAAGGCCCGTCGGACATCCTCTATCTGCAGGTTTTGTCGCAAGCATTGACCAAGCGCCGTCGCGTTGGGCTCGACCCGAAGTGGACGTTGTGCCCCTCGGGCGGCATCGACAAAATCGCTCCGTTCGTGAGGCTGTTCGGCGGCAATAGGATCAACATCGCGGTGCTCTCGGACATCGCCAATGGGGACAAAACCAAGATCGAAAACTTGAAGAAGGCTGACATCCTGAAAGCTGGACATTTCTACACATGTGCGGACTTCACAAGCCAGACCGAGTCGGATGTAGAGGATCTGTTCGATGCCGACCTCTTCGTCGAGATGCTCAATGGAGCCTACAAGCCGCCAGCGGCCAATGCGGTGACGAAGGATGCGTTGATGGCGGCGGCGCCAACCTCGCGCATTGTCAAGAAGGCGGAAGCACTGTTCAAGCTGATGCCCGCGACGGTCGCCGAGTTCGACCACTTTGGTGCGTCTCGTTGGCTCTTGGAAAGCCCGTCTGTGTTGGACGCAGATACGCCCGCGGTTCGGGCGACGCTCGACCGATTCGAGGAAGTCTTCAAAGCCTTCAATCAGCTGCTGGACTAGGATTGCGGTACATGTCGAGTAGGCTCAAGCCATGGCTCGACGGTCGCCGGATGGGAGGAGTATCAAAAGCCTTCGACTAACAGAAAGCCTCTCCAGTTGGGGGCAATCCTGGGGACACCGCCGGGGCAGCGGGGGTAGCGGAGGGGCATCTCCCTAGGACGGGCGGTTGAGAAGTGCCCCGGAAAACCCCTTGATACCCCCCATTCCGGTTCGAGCCCCATCAGCCACCCCAGATAAAACAAACCCGCCAGTGCTGCGAAGCGCTGGCGGGTTTTGTCTTTGGGCGCCGCCCGCAAGCAAGCTGCGCATGCCCAGGGCCGCCGCCGCGCCTGCCGCCGTACGGTCAGGCGCTGGGCGCCAGGTGCCTGTCGTCAGCCCAATCTTGGCGGTGCTGCCCGGGTTCTTTCCGCATCGAGCCGGCCCAGGCGCAGCTGCAGCGCCTCGTGGTCGGCGGGTGTGAGGTCCATGAAGCTGCAGCCGAAATGCAGCTGCTCGCCCGCCAGGAACGAGCGGAAAGCACGGCGCGAGCGCACTTCGAGGTCCACCACCAGGGGGCTGGCGCCGTGGCCCAGTTCCACGCGCACGCGCCGCAGCTGCTGGCTGGGCATGAGCAGGCGGCCTTCGTGCGCCGAGGAGCGCAGGCCGAGGCCGCCGATGGACACGTCGTCCACGCCCATGGAGAAGCTCTCGCCGTACAGCATGAACTCGGCGCGAAAGGGCTGGCCGAGTGGGGTCTCCAGGCGCGGAAAGCGGCGCCGCTGCAGGTGCACGATCTGGTCCGGAAGCGCGGCCACCAGCTGCAGCGGGGCACCGGGTGCGGCGTCGGCCCAGCGGCCACTGGCACGGAACTGCAGCGCAATGCCCAGGGGCATGGAGACCAGCAGCACGGAGCCCGGCTCCGGCTGGGGAGCAAGCGCACCCTTGACCTCGATCAGGAGTTCGCCGGCCTGGGGCCGCACCTCGGTGATGCGGCCGGACAGGAAGGCTTCGCCCGCAGAGGGGTACAAGCACACCAGATCCCCGTCATCGGCCAGGGCCTGCAGTGCCATGGCGATGTAGTGCGGGTCGGTGACGCGAAAGGGCCGGGTGTCCACATCGGCACCAATCGGTGCGATCACCGGCAGGGCCGATTCGGCGCGGGGCAGGGGGGCGGGATTTTTCTTGAGGAATGGAAGCATGTCTGCCATGTTCATGTGGGGCCATGACACAGGCTGGTCGTCGGGCAGGCGGGCTGCGGGCGCCGCCTGCGCCGCGCAAGCCGGCGTGCGAGGATGATAGCCGCATCCACCCGCGCTGCCCGCGCCAGCCACCTTTTCGGGTCATGGCGCCGCCGCGGGCCGGGTGCTAGAGTGCTCCTCATCCGAGGGGCGAGCCCCTCATGGGGGTGAGGGGCGTGAACACGAGGATGGTCGTCTGCACGGTGGTGGCGCTGGGCTTCGCGGTGGTGGCCGGGGGCAGTGCGCTCTACCACTACGCGGTGGTCCTGCCCGCCGAGCAGGCGCACCTGGACACCCTGGACGCCCAGCAGCGCGCCGAAGTCCATGCCCGCGAGGTGGACCGCACCGTCAGCTATGCGCGCTGCCTCGAGGCCGTGGGCTCGGGTGCCCGGGCCCGCAAGGCGGACCACTGCCAAAAGCTCGGGCAGGCCACGGGCTGCGAGCTGCCCCAGGATGCGGAGACGGCCCTGGGCCGGCAGCGCGAGCGCGGCGAGGTGCAGTGCTTCAACGAGGCGAAGATCGGCTTGTAGCGGTAATGGGCGGCCGGATCAGGCCCCCTGCAGCCGCAGCCCCCACTGCTGCGTCCACGGCGCGGCCATGGACAGCACCATCATCACCCAGGCCACGGCGGCAAAGCGCCCGGGCCAGGCGGCGGGCGAGCGCCCCTGGCGCAGGGCTGCATGCAGCGCGCAGGCGGACAGCGCGAACGCCATGGGGATGGCCCAGGCCGAGACCCAGGCCAGCACGGGCTGGCGGTCGTCGAAGATGGCCGGGTGGGCCAGGGCGAAGACCATGAGGCAGGCGATCTGGACGGCGGGCTGGCGCAGGTAGCTGGTAACCACCGTGGTGGCGTGGAGGCTGGCGATGGCCTGGGTGGCGGCTGCGGGCTTGCTGTGCATGGATCGGGGCTCCTCGGCGCAATGTAGCAGCGGCGCAGGCGCAAACGCCCGTTCGGGCGGCGTTTGTGGCGAACGGACACGTCGGTTACATCTTGCCCCCGGGGTCGGGCCGTGGACGATTTGGCATCTGTCCTGGACGCTTGGCGCACCCCGGCGGCGGCGGGCTGGCGACACTGGGGTTCCCTGAACCCACCCCCTGTTTGCACCATGCAGATCTCCGTTTACGACACCTATGTGCAGCGCCCCGACGGGCTGCGCATGCATTTCGACATCCTCGTTCCCGCCAGCGTCGGCGACCATGAACAGGTGCTGCAGTACGGGCGGCGCTACCTGGCGGCAAAAGGCTTGGCGGCCAGCGACCTGAAGGCCGAGAAGTGCAGCTTTTGCCACATGCAATCGGCCAGCCCGGCGGTCGAGCAGGAGATCGAATCCATCGGCTTTGCGATCCTGGAGTTGGAGCACTGCGGCTGATCGATCGCCTGCTGCCGCCCCTTGCGATACCCGTGGAGGCGTTGGGGCGAAACTCCGTGGACGGCTTTATATACCAATGGTAAGTTACCATGGGTATATAGCAATCCAATGGAGTTTCACCATGCACGCACTCATCGTCGTCGCGCACCCCCATCCCGCTTCCCTGACCCATGCCGTGGCCGCCCAGGTGGCGCAGGGCGTTGCCAGCGCGGGCTTGCCCGGCCCGCAGCACACCACGGAGATCGCCGACCTGGCGGCCGAGGGGTTCGACCCGCGCTTCACCGCTGCCGACCTGGCGCTGCACTTGAAGCAGGCCCCGGCGCCCGCCGACGTGGCGGCCGAGCAGCTGCGGCTGGACAAGGCCGATGCGCTGGTGCTGGTGTACCCCGTGTACTGGTGGTCCTTTCCGGCACTGCTCAAGGGCTGGATCGACCGGGTCCTGACCCAGGGTTATGCCTATGAGGAAGGGGAGGATGGCCAGCTCACCAAGAAGCTCGGCCATCTGCAGGTGCACCTGTTGGGCATCGGCGGGGCCGGTGGCGGCACCTACGAGCGGCACGGCTATGCGGGCGCGATGGCCACCCAGATCGATCACGGCATCTTCGGCTACTGTGGCGCGCGCGTGGCCAGCTCCAGGCTGCTGCTACAGTCGCACGACAAGGAGTTCGCGGCCTCGCACCTCACGGCCGCGCAGGCGCTGGGCCGCAGCCTGTTCGCCCCATCTCCGTAAGTTCCCTGGAGCCCATGCCCCGCACGCCGCCTGCCGCCCCGCCGCCCGAGCCCGCACCCCGCCGCCGCATGGCGCGGCACGAGCGCGCGCGCCAGCTGCTCGATGTGGCCTGGGCGCTGCTGCGTGCCGAGGGCGCCGATGCGCTCAGCCTGGGCCGCCTGGCCGAGGAGGCCGGCGTGACCAAGCCCGTGGTGTACGACCACTTCGGCACGCGCGAGGGCTTGCTGGCCGCGCTGTACCAGGACTTCGATGTGCGCCAGACGGCGGTCATGGACGCCGCCATCGCCGCCGCGCGACCCACCCTCAAGGACAAGGCCGGTGCCATCGCCGCGGCCTATGTGCGCTGCGTGCTGACGCAGGGGCGCGAGATCCCGCAGGTGCTGGCCGCGCTGCAGGGCTCGCCCGAGATGGCGGCCGTCAAGCGCCAGTACCAGGAGGCCTTCATCGCCAGGTGCCTGGACATCCTGTCGCCGTTCGCAGGGGCCGGGGGGCTGGCGCGCGCCGGCATGTGGGCCGTGCTGGGCGCGGCCGATGCGCTGTCGGATGCCGCCGTGGGCGGTGACATCGGTGCCGAGGCGGCGCAGGCCGAGCTGTTCGAGACCATCGTGGCGATCGTCCGGCGCAGCCGGTGACAGATGGCGCTGGACGGCACGAGGGCGCGGCGGATCGGCTCGGTAGGGGTTCTCACGATTGCTTCACGCTCGCCGTGGCGTAATCTGCGATGGCTGCAGCCATCGACCGGGTGCAAGGGGGCAGACAACAAGGCAGGGTCCGCGCGCTGGATGGGAGCATCCCGCCAGGAGACCATCGGCAGGCATGCGGGGACGCGCACCCGGGTGATTCGGCAAGGGCACATATGGGCAATGAACGGGTGCTGCTGGTGGAGGACAGCCGTGATCTGGCGGCGCTGGTGTACGAGGCGCTGGAGGATGCCGGCTTCGAGCCCGACCATGCGGCCGACGGCGAGGAAGCCCTCAGGCTGGCGCGCAGCGCATCGCCGCCCTACGACGCGGTGGTGCTGGACGTGGGCCTGCCGCGCATCAACGGCTTTGACGTGTGCGCGCGGCTGCGTGGCGAGGGCTTTCGCGCACCCATCCTCATGATGACCGCGCAGGGCTGCGCCGAGGACGTGGTGCGCGGGCTCGAAGGCGGATCGGACGACTACATCGTCAAGCCCTTCGAGATGCGGGTGCTGATCGCCCGCGTGCGCGCCGGCATCCGCCGCTACCTGTGCATGCCCGACCATGCGGGCGTGGTGCGCTCGCCTGCGCTCACGCTCGACCTCAACCGCCACCAGGTCTCGGTGGCCCGCAGCGGCGGCCAGTTCACCATCACCCCGCTGCAGACCCGGCTGCTGGAGATGCTGCTGCGCCACGCGCCCCGCGTCGTCACGCGCCATGAGCTGGAGAAGGCCCTGTGGAGCGACGACGAGCGCCCCTCGGCCGACGCGCTGCGGGCGCACATCTACCAGTTGCGCCAGCTCATGGACAAGGCCGGCGCCGGCGGCATGATCCAGACCCAGGGCAAGCGCGGCTACTGCATCGAGGCGCCGGCATGCGACTGAAGGCGCGCACGCTCTTCACCCGCATGTGGCACACGCTGGTCGGGCTGATGCTGGCCAGCTTCGTGGTCAACGCCGTGCTCGTCACCGCCACGCTGCAGCTGGGCAGCGAGGCCCAGACCGAGCGCCGCCTGGCGCGCATCGGCGAGTACTGGGCGGCCCAGGGGCCAGCCGCCGAGCCCGTGCAGATCGACCCCGTGACCTTCTTCTACCCGCGCTACGAGCTGCTGCCGCAGGAGATCCGGGCCATGCTGGCACCGGGTGAGCGCGGCATCTTCGAGCTCGGGCCGCGCGCGCGCGACTACTTCGTGCTGGCCCACCAGGAGGCCGCGGGCGAGCCCTTCTACGTGGTGGAGAACCACTCCGAGGTCAAGCCGCAGGAGACGCTGGAGTGGCAGGTGTTCTCGTGGTACGCCATGGGCATCATCCCCTTCACCGGCCTGCTGCTGTGGCTGTGCGCGCGCGTGGCACGGCGCATTGCGGCGCCCATCGCGCAGATCGGCATGCAGGTCGATGCCCGGCCGCCGCAGAGCCTGGAACCCTTGCCGCTGCCCGAGGGCGCGCCGCACGAGTTGGCGGTGCTGGTGGGCCAGCTCAACAGTGCCTTCCAGCGCACGGCCGACGTGCTGGAGCGCGAGCGCAATTTTGCGCGCTTTGCCAGCCACGAGCTGCGCACGCCCGCGGCGGTGATGCAGGCCGTGCTCGAGCGCCTGGCCGACGGGGCGAGCGAACGCCAGCAGACCGCCCTGCAGCGCGGCGAGCGGGCACTGCGCGACATGAATGCCCTGATCGAGACCTTCCTGAAACTCTCGCTGGAAGCGGGGGGTGCGGGTGCCACGGCTGCTGCGCCCGTGGTGGTGGACCAGGCCTGGGTCACGGAGCTGTTCACGCACTTCTACGGGCCCGAGAAGGCCGGGCGGATCGCCGTGAACGAGCTCGCCCCGCTGCGCCTGGCGGCGCCCGAGACCGTGCTGCACGTGCTCGTCGGCAACCTGCTCAAGAACGCCGTGGCGCACGGCGGCGAGCCGCCCATCGCCGTCACGCTGAGCGCGACCGCCATCACCGTGGAGAACACGCTGGCGCCCGAGCCGCAGGAGGGCTTCGGCCTGGGCTGCCTGATCGCGCAGCGCATCTGCGATCGCTTCGGCTGGACCTTCGTGCTGCAGATCGGGCCGCAGTCCGCGCTGGCCCGCGTCACCGTGCCGGCGCTGCCGGTGCCCGCATCCCTGCGCTGAGCGCGCACCGGCGCCGGGCCCGCGCAAGGCCTGCAGGCAGCCCGCGTGCAGGGCTCACGGTTGCTTCACGCACACGCTGCTGAAATCCACCCCTGTTTCAACATGAGGTGGATGCAATGCGCGTACGCAAGATCATTGGCGCGGCCCTGGGCGGGCTGCTGGTACTGACCTTCCTGGCATGGTTCTATGCCATCAGCCAGAAGGAGCCGCCCGCGACCTCGCGCTACCTGGAGATGAACGAGCGCATCGAAGGCGCGCGCCTGGGCGCCGTGGCCGTGGCGCCAGCCAGCGAGGCGCTGACCTTTGCGCGCTATCGCACGCCGCAGGGCCTGCGCCTGGTGCGGGTGGAGCGCTACGAGAACGGCCAGGTCACCGGGGTGGACATCAGCGCCCTGCAAAAGCCCGGCAGCGTGCCCGACCCCATCACCCTGTGGTCGCAGTCGAGCTACGAGGCCATCGCCAGCCAGGCGGGGCCCGCCGTGTCGCTGGACGCTGCGCAGCTGGTGCTGCCCTTTGACGGCACCGAGGCCCAGATCGCCATGGGCGGAACCTACCGCGAGCATGCCAAGGAGACCACGCTGGAGAAGCCCTTCGTCTTCCCCAAGCTGCGGCCGGCTCAGCCCTGGAATGCGCCCGTGCCGGTGGCGGGGGCGCTGCTGGACTACGAGATCGAGCTGGGCTTCGTCGCGCTGCGCCCGGTGGCGCAGGGGGCCAGCAAGGAGAGCTATGGGCTGGTGCTGGCATCGGACTACACCGACCGCGCGGTGATGCTGCGCGAGATCGACCTGTCGGACACGCACTCGGGCGAAGGCTTCTCGCGCGCCAAGTCGCTGGCACCCATGCCCGTGGGGGCGCTGTTCGTGGTGCCGAGCGACCTGCGCAGCTTCTACAAGAAGCTGGACATGCGACTGTACGTCAACGGCCGGCTGCGGCAGATCGCCCTGCCCAAGGACCTCACCTGGGACATCGACCAGATGGTGCAGGAGTCGTTCTCGCGCCGCAACCGGCTGTACCGCTACGGCGAGGGCCAGGCCCGGCTGCCCATCGGCGAGCAGGGCATCCCGGCGCGCACGCTGGTGCTGTCGGGCACCACGGACGGCGTGGCCTTTCGCCCGCCCTCGGGCCGCCAGCTGTTCATCGGCGTGGTGGAGTGGCTGGCCAGCCTGCGCTGGGCCAACCCGCGCCTGGTGGTCGAGCGCTCGCTGACCGAGGCGCGCAACGACAAGACCCACCTGCAGCCCGGCGACACCGTGCTGATGCGGGCCGACTACCTGGGCTTTCTGGCCAACCCCATCGTGCCCTGAGCCCCCGGGCGCACTCCGGGGCCCGCTGCCCCGGTCCATCCAAGAACAACGCAGGAGACAAGACCATGAACTTTCGCCGCTGGATCACCCGCGCCGCCGCCGCCGCCGCCACCCTGGCCGGGCTGCTGATGTGTGCCACCGCCACCGCCCACGCCGAGACGGTGCGCATTGCGATGATCGAAACCTTCTCGGGGGCCTTTGCACCCCTGGGGCAGAACCAGCTGAGCACCCTGCGCATGGCCACCGAGATGGCCAATACCCAGCGCTGGGCGGGCAGGCACAGCTTCGAGGTGACGCCCTTCGACGGCAAGGGCAGCCCGCAGGAGTCGCTGGTGCAGCTCAAGCTGGCCATCGACCAGGGCTTTCGCATCATCGCGCAGGGAAATGGCTCGGGCGTGGCAGCGGCGCTGATCGAAGCGGTCAACAAGCACAACGAGCGCAACCCGGGCAAGGAGGTGGTGTTCCTGAACTACCAGGCCATCGACCCGGACCTGACCAACAGCCGCTGCAGCTTCTGGCACTTTCGCTTCGATGCCAACTCGGACATGAAGATGGAGGCGCTGACCTCCTACATGGCCAAGGACGCTGGCATCCGCAAGGTCTACCTGATCAACCAGAACTACTCGCACGGCCACCAGGTCACCAAGGCCGCCAAGGAGTTGCTCAAGCGCAAGCGGCCCGATGTGCAGATCGTCGGTGACGACCTGCACCCCATTGCCACGGTGAAGGATTTCTCGCCCTACGTGGCCAAGATCCGCGCCTCGGGGGCGGACACCATCATCACCGGCAACTGGGGCACCGACCTGGCGCTGTTGATCAAGGCGGCGCTGGAGTCGGACCTGAAGGCGCAGTTCTACACCTACTACGCGGCCTCCTCGGGCGTGCCCACGGCCATGGGCTCGGCGGCCGCGGGCAGCACCCGGCAGATCTCCTACTGGACACCGAACAACGAGACCTTTGCCGGCAAGGACCTGGCCGAGGCCTTTCGCCGCCAGCACGGCGACGACCTGGTCGCCATCGGCATCCACACCATGGTGCAGATGCTGGCCCGGGCGATCAGCAGCGCAGACAGCCTGGAGCCGCTGCGCATCGCCTACGCGCTGGAGGGCATGAAGTTCAAGGCGGTGAATGGCGAGGTGGAGATGCGCGCGGGCGACCACCAGCTGCTGCAGCCGCTGTACATCTCCACCTGGTCCAGGGTGGACGGCAAGAAGGTGCAGGTGGAGCAGGAGAAGACCGGCCACGGCTGGCGCCTGGATGCCCGGCTCGACGCCTACGTCGCCTCGCAGCCGCACTCCTGCCAGATGCGCCGCCCGGCCCGTGCCGGCTGACGCGGCCGGCCCAACCCCGCACCCGCCCGGAGGTCCCTTGGAGTTCGCACTCGTCACCCTGCTCAACGGCCTGAGCTACGGCCTGATCCTGTTCATGCTGTCCGCCGGCTTCACGCTCATCTTCAGCATGATGGGCGTGCTCAACTTCGCCCACGCCAGCTTCTACATGCTGGGGGCCTACTTCGCCTACGAGATCAGCCGGCGCGCCGGGTTCTGGGCCGCCCTCGGCCTGGCGCCGCTGCTGGCCGGCGCACTCGGGGCGCTGGTCGAGCGCTTCGGCCTGCGCGCGGTGCACCGCTTTGGCCATGTGGCCGAGCTGCTGCTGACCTTCGGCCTGTCCTTCGTGGTGGTCGAGGCGGTGCAACTGGTCTGGGGGCGTGCGGCCGTGCCCTATGCCATACCCGATGCGCTGCAGGGCGCGCTGTTCAAGGTCTACAACACCAGCTTCCCGGCCTACCGGGCCTTCATGATGCTGGTGGCCGTGCTGATGATGCTGGCGCTGGTGCTGGGGCTGCGCAGGACGCGCTTCGGTCTGGTCATCCAGGCGGCGCTGTCCCAGCCGCAGATGCTGCAGGCGCTGGGCCACGACGTGCCACGCGTGTTCATGGCGGCCTTTGCCGGCGGCTGCGCGCTCGCCGGCCTGGCCGGTGCCATCGCCGGCAATGCCTTCATCACCGAGCCCCACATGGCGGCCACGGTGGGCAGCATCATCTTCGTGATCGTCGTCGTGGGCGGGCTGGGCTCGCTGGCGGGGGCGCTGCTGGCGTCGCTGCTCATCGGGGTGGTGCAGACCTTTGCCGTGTCCATCGACCATTCGCCGGCCACGCTGCTGGCCGCCGTGGGCTACACGGTGCAGGCCTCCACCCCGGCCCATGCCGTGCTGCGCACCACCGTGTCCGACCTGGCCCCCGTGCTGCCCTACCTGCTGCTGGTGCTGGTGCTCGTCGTGCGACCCCGGGGGCTGCTGGGCACCCGCGAACTGTGACCCGGGAGATCCGACATGGCCTTGTTTTCGACCCCCATCACCCCCACCGCACCGCCGGTCTCCCCCGTGGCCGCTGGCGCCCTGCGTGCGCCCCCCAGGCTGCCATGGCGCCTGCCGCTGCCCTGGCTGCTGTTTGCCGCCGCCCTGGTCTGCGCACCGCTGCTGCTGCGCGGCCCGGTGGCCCTGTCGCTGCTCACGCAGATGGCCACCGTGGCGCTGTTCGGCCTGTCGTACAACATGCTGCTGGGGCAGGGGGGCATGCTCTCCTTCGGCCATGCGGTGTATGCGGGCCTGGGCGCGTATGTCGCCGCGCATGCGATGAACCTGGGCGCGGCGGGCACCATCCCGCTGCCGGTGGTGGCCGTGCCACTGGTCGGCGGCGTGGCGGGCATGGTGTTCGGCCTGCTGTTCGGCTACCTGTCGACCAAGAAGGCGGGCACCACCTTCTCGATGATCACGCTGGGCATCGTGGAGCTGGTGTTCGCCTGCGCGCTGATGTTCCCGGGCTTTTTCGGGGGCGAGGGCGGCATCTCCACCAACCGCGTGTACGGCGCGGTGCCGCTGGGGCTCAATTTCGCGCCACAGCTGCAGGTGTATGGCCTGGCGGCGGCCTGGCTGTTCGTGTGCGCGGCCGCGATGTACGGCTTCACCCAGTCGCCGCTGGGCAAGATCATCAATGCGGTGCGCGACAACCCCGAGCGCGTGGCCTTCATCGGCTACGACCCGCGCTGGGCGCGCTACCTCACGCTGGTGGTCTCCAGCCTGTTCGCAGGCGTTTCGGGGGCGCTGTCGGCCATCAACTTCGAGATCGTCACGGCCGAGAACGTGGGCGCCGCGCGCTCGGGGGCGATCCTGCTGTTCACCTTCATCGGCGGGGTGGGCTATTTCTTCGGCCCGGTGCTGGGCGCCGTCATCGGCGTGGCCGCCACGGTGCTGCTGTCCGAGGTCACGCAGGCCTGGCAGCTCTACCTGGGGGTGTTCTTCATCCTCACGGTGATGTTCGTGCCGGGGGGCGCGGCCGAGCTGCTGGCCGGCATGGGCCGGCATCTGGCGGGGGGCAGCTGGCGGCGCACCGGGCCGGCCTTTGCCTTGTTGCTGGCGGCACTGGCCTGGCTGGCCACGGCCTTCGTGGCGCTGGTGGAGACGGTGTACCAGGCCTCGCTGGGCCCGATGGGCGCGCTGCCCAGGGGCCTGGCGGCGCTGCAGGGGCCGGCCGGCTGGATCGCCATCGGCACCGCGCTCGCCCTGGGCCTGTTCGCGGTGGCGCGTGCCCATGCGGCGCTGCGCGAAGCCCTGGCGTGCGAGGCGGCCGGCGCGGCGCGCGCAAGCGGGGAGGGCGCATGAGCACGAACCACAGCAACAACCACTGCGTGCTGGAGCTCACGGACCTGCGCAAGGCCTTCGGCAAGACCGAGATCATCCGCGGCGCATCGCTGGCGGTGAACGAGGGGGAGCGCTTTGCCATCATCGGCCCCAACGGCGCGGGCAAGTCGACCCTGTTCAACCTGGTGAGCGGCCGTCTCGCCGCCTCGTCGGGCCAAGTCCTGCTGCATGGCCGGCCCATCCAGCAGCTGCCGCCCTTCGAGATCCACCGCCGCGGGCTGGCCCGCAGCTTCCAGGTGTCGAACCTGTTCCACCGCATGACGGTGTACGAGAACCTGCGCTGCGCAGTGCTGTGGTCCAGCGGCCAGGGCTATGCGTTCTGGCGCAGCATCCACCGCTTGCGCGAGGTGCACGAGCGCGTCGAGGCGATGCTGGAGCTGACACGCATGGCGCCGCAGCGCCACACCCTGGCAGGCGAGCTGACCTATGCCGGGCAGCGCGCGCTGGAGATCGGGCTCACCGTGGCCGGGGGCGCCCAGGTGATCCTGCTGGACGAGCCCACGGCCGGCATGAGCCGCTGGGAGTCCGAAGCCGCGGTGGAGCTGATCCGCGAGGTCACGCGTGGGCGCACCCTGCTGATGGTGGAGCACGACATGGCCGTGGTCTACGGCCTGGCCGACCGCATTGCCGTGCTGGTGTATGGCGAGGTGATCGCCTGTGGCAGCCCGGCTGAGATCCGCGACAACCCCCGCGTGCAGGAGGCCTACCTGGGCACGCCTGCCACCGCTGCCGCGGGCGCCGCGGCAACCACCATCGCGACGGAGGCCTGAATGCCGCTGCTTGAGATCGAATCGCTGCACGCCTACTACGGCAAGAGCCATGTGCTGCACGGCGTGGACCTGTGCGTGGCGCCGGGCGAGATCGTCGGCCTGCTCGGGCGCAACGGGGTGGGGCGCTCCACCCTGGTCAAGGCCGTCATGGGCCAGGTGCGGGCCACGGGGTCGGTGCGCTTTCGCGGAGCCGAGGTGCAGGGCCTGGCACCGCACCGCATCGCGCACCTGGGCATCGGCTACGTGCCCGAGACGCGCGACGTCTTTGCCAGCCTCAGCGTGCAGGAGAACCTGCTGCTGGGCTGCAAGCGCGGCCGGCCATCGGAGCGCTGGTCGCTGGAGGACATGTACGGCATGTTCCCCCGCCTGCACGAGCGCCGCGCCACGCCGGCCGGCGTGCTCTCCGGCGGCGAGCAGCAGATGCTGACCCTGTGCCGCACGCTGATGGGCGACCCGGCGCTGATCATGATCGACGAGCCCACCGAGGGGCTGGCGCCCCAGGTGGTCGAGCAGGTGGCCGGCTACCTGCGGCGCCTGCAGGAGCGCGGCCTGGCCGTGCTGCTGGTGGAGCAGAAGCTGGCCATTGCGCTGCGCATCGCCACGCGCGTCTGCGTGATGGGGCACGGCGCCATCGTCTACCAGGGCACGCCCGCCGAACTGCAGGCCAACGCCCCGGTGCGCAGGGAATGGCTGGAGGTCTAGGGCATGCACGGCATCCACGATTTACACGACGGAGACACCATGGCAGAACAATGGAGCAGCGGTAGTGCAGCGGACTCGGTGGACCAGGCCCTGGCACCTGCGGGCCTGGCGCATGCCGGCGCGACCGCGTTTTCGGCACTGCGGGCGGACGGGGCCTGCGCCCGGCTGACCTATGCGCAGGTGCAGGCGCTGTCGGACGCGTTTGCCTCCTGGCTGCTGGGCAACCCGCTGCTGCGCGCAGGGGATGTGGTGGCGATCCAGCTGCCCAACCTGCTGCACTACCCGGTGGCCGTGCTCGGGGCCTGGAAGGCCGCGATGGTGGTGAGCAATGTCAACCCGCTGTACACCGCGCGCGAGCTGCAGGCCCAGCTGGAGAACTGCCGGGCGAAGGTGCTGGTGGCCGGCGAGCCGGCCCTGGCCGGTGCTACTGCCGTGGCCCAGGCGCTGGGCGTGCAGCTGCTGGTGGCGGGTGCGCACGACTTCTTCGTGGCCGCGCCCGCGGGGGCGTCGGCGGCGCCGGCACCCGGCTCCTTCGTGGCTGCGCTGGAGCAGGGGCGTGCGCCCGGCCTGCGCACCGGGCGGCGCAGCCGCGTGGCGCTGTACCAGTACACCGGCGGCACCACCGGGCGCAGCAAGGGGGCGGCGCTCACCCACGCCAACCTGCTGGCCGTGCTGCGCATGACCGGGGACTTCATGGAGTCGCACGGCATCGGGCTGCGCCCGTCGGACACGGTGCTCACGGTGCTGCCGATGTACCACATCTTCGCCTTCGTGATGAACTTCCTGAGCTTCTACCGCGCGGGTGCGCACGCCGTGCTGATGGCCAGCCCGCGGCCGCTGGCGAACCTGCGGCCGGCGTTCGAGGGCTTTCCCATCACCTGGATGTCGGGCGTCGACACGCTGTACGCCGGCCTGCTGGCCGAGCCCTGGTTCCGCGCGCACCGTCACACGCTGCGCTACGCCATGTCGGGCGGCATGGCCCTGCGGCCGGCCACGGGCGAGGCCTGGCGCGCCAGCGTCTGCCCGGTGCTGGAGGGCTATGGCCTCACCGAGACCAGTTGCATCGTGGCGATGAACCCGCCGGCCGAGCCCTACCGCGCGGGATCGGTGGGGCTGGCGCTGCCGGGCAGCGAGGTCATGGCCGTGGATGCCGATGGCCGCGCGCTGCCGGCCGGCCAGCCCGGCGAGCTGCTGGTGAGGGGCTCGCACGTGATGCAGGGCTACCTCGATGCGCCCGCCGAGACCCAGGGCGCGCTGGACCCCGGTGGCTGGCTGCGCACCGGCGACATCGCGGTGATCGGGGAGGACGGGTACATCCGCATCGTCGACCGCAAGAAGGACATGGTGCTGGTCTCGGGGTTCAACGTCTACCCCAACGAGGTGGAGGACGCCATGGCCGAGCACCCCGCGGTGGCCGAGGTCGCGGTGATCGGCGTGCCGGACGAGGCCACGGGCGAAGCCTTGCAGGCCTTTGTCGTCGCGCGCGACCCGGCGCCTGGTGCCGAGGAGCTCATCGCCCACTGCCGTGCCCGGCTCACGGCCTACAAGGTGCCCAAGCGCATCCGCTTCGTGCCGGCGCTGCCCAAGTCGCCCGTGGGCAAGGTGCTGCGCGCGCAGCTGCGGGCGGCGCCATGGCAGACCGATCTGCAGACCGATCCACCAGCCCCGCTGCCGAAGCACCCCACTGCACAACCTGAATGACGCAAGAGGCCCTTTCCATGCACGACAACACCACTTTCCAGCCCCACCTGCTGCGCGGCAAGACCGCGCTGATCACCGGGGGCGGCAGCGGCATCAACCGGCAGATTGCCGCGACCTATGCCGCCGCCGGCGCGGCCGTGGCCATCGTGGGCCGGGATGGCGACAAGGCTGCCCGGGCCGCGCGCGAGATCGAGGCCGCAGGGGGCCGCGCCATCGGGCTGGCGGCCGACGTGCGCCACTACGATGCCTTGCGTGCGGTGGCCGAGCAGGCCCACGCATGGGCCGGGCCGCTCGACATCGTGGTGGCGGGCGCGGCAGGCAACTTTGTGGCCACGGCCACGGGCATGAGCGCCAACGGCTTTCGCGCCGTGGTGGACACCGACCTGGTGGGCACCTTCAACACGGTGCGCGCGGCCCACGACTTCCTGCGCAAGCCCAGCGCGCTGGTGCTGGCCATCTCTGCCGTGCAATCGACCCTGCCGACCTATGCGCAGGCCCATGTGTGTGCCGCCAAGGCGGGCATCGACATGCTGGTGCGCTCCCTGGCGGTCGAGTGGGGAGAGCAAGGCATCCGCTGCGTGGGCATCGCCCCCGGGCCCGTGGCCGATACGGTGGGCATGGAGAAGCTCGCGCCCCATGGCCAGGCCAGCTGGGCGCGGCTGCTCGAGGGCATTCCCGCAGGCCGGGGCGCCAGCCGCCAGGAGATCGCCGACCTGGCGCTGTTCCTGGCCAGCCCGTCGGCCCAGTACATCAATGGGGTGATCATCCCGATCGACGGGGGATTCAGCTGCCTGGGCTCGCTGGCCTTCGGCCAGATGCTGCGCGACTCGGTGCGGGAGGCGCAGCAGGCGCTGTAGGGGGTGCCGGGCAGGGCCTGGCCGCTGCGTTGCAGGCGCTTGCAAAGAGGGCCTGCACAAAAGCCCGCCTGCCGTTACCATGCGGGCGCCGCGGGCAGACTTTGCCAGAGCGCGGCCGCCCCCCCACCGACGACAGGACCCCTGCCATGCAACAACGCCCCCTGGGAGCCCATGGGCCCCTGACCTCCGCCATCGGCCTGGGCTGCATGGGCATGAGCGAGTTCTACGGCGCGAGCGATGACGACAGCTCGCTGCGCACCCTGGCGCGTGCGCTGGAGCTGGGCGTGACCCACTTCGATACCGCCGACACTTATGGCCTGGGCCACAACGAATCGCTGCTGGGCCGCTTCATCGCCAGTGCCGGGTCCGCAGCCCGCGCGCGCATGCAGGTGGCCACCAAGTTCGGCATCGTGCGCCAGGCCGGGCAGTACGAGCGGCGCATCGACAACTCGCCTGCCTATGTGCGATCGGCCTGCGAGGCGTCGCTCAAGCGCCTGGGCGTGGAGCGCATCGACCTGTACTACTGCCACCGGCGCAACCCCGATGTGCCCATCGAGGAGGTGGTGGGCGCCATGGCCGATCTGGTGGCGGCCGGCAAGGTCGGGGCCATCGGCCTGTCGGAAGTGTCTGCCGACAGCCTGCGCCGCGCCCATGCGGTGCACCCGATTGCAGCGCTGCAGAGCGAGTATTCGCTGTGGAGCCGCGGGCCCGAGGACGGCATGCTGGCGCTGTGCGCCGAGCTGGGCACGGCCTTTGTCGCCTACAGCCCGCTGGGCCGCGCCTTTCTCACCGGCACCGTGGACGTGAAGGCGCTGGCGGACAACGATTTTCGCAAGAACAACCCGCGCTTCGTGGGCGATGCCGAGGCCGCCAACCGGCAGCTGGTGCAGGCGCTCGATGCGTTTGCGCGCGCGCGTGGGTTGGCCAGTTCGCAGATTGCGCTGGCGTGGCTGCTGGTCAGCCACCCGCATGTGCTGCCGATCCCGGGCACGCGGCGCATTGCATACCTGGAAAGCAATGCCCATGCGGCCGAGGTGGCACTGAGCCCCGCCGAGGTGGCCGAGCTGGACCGCTTGTTCGACCCCGCCAAGGTGACTGGCGCGCGCTACCCGGATGCCGGCTTTGTCGGCATTGAGGGGTGATGTGGTGCGCCATGCGGCGGCACTGCTTCTGGCCATGGTGACCGGCGGCGCGCACGCTGCCGATGAGGGCGTGCCGGCCGAGCCGGTCCGGCCCTGGATCGACCCCGTGGTGAGCGCCGGGTTCGAGCGCATCGTGGCGCGCTGCCGGTTCATCTACACACAGCCCTTGCGGCCGCTGCAGCGGGTGATGCTGCTCAAGGGCGACGACGCGCCCGCCACCTACGCGCTGGCGGGCATGTCGCACGACCTGGTGATGACCTCGCACCCGGTGCGGCCCTTCCTGGGCCGGATGATGCTGCGCTACGCCCTGGTGCTCAAGGATCCACCCGCGGATGCGCAGGCGCAGGCCGAGGAGGCCAAGTTCGGCACGCGCATCGTCGAGACGTTGGACTTTGCCTGGCAGGACCGGCGCTGGGTGTTCCGCGGGGTGTCTGCAGTGCTGGTCACGGGCGAACACGACCGCCCCGGCCTGCCGGTGGTGGACAGGACGCCCGCCGAGGGCAGGGCGGCGCATGCGCTGGCGCTGAAGGCCTGCCTGGGTGGGCTCTGAGGCCTAGGGTTTGGTGGCCACAGCGGCCGGCCCGTCGTAGTTCGCCTCACGGTCCATGGCCGGCATGGCCACGCCGGTGTCGGCCGCGGTGCCGGTGGCGGGTTCTTCCGGTGGCTCCTTGCGCGCTGCCAGCGAGGCCTTGCGCCAGCCGCCGTAGCGGTAGTACAGCACCGCCAGCAGCACCGAGGTGATGGAGCCCAGCGGAAAGCTCCACCAGATCGCCTCGGCGCCCCAGGTGCCCTGCAGTGCGCTGGCGAACGGCACACGCACCAGCAGCATGGAGATGAACAAGATGATGAGCGGCGGCAGCACCGCGCCCGTGGCCCGCACCACGCCGAAGAGCACGATGGTCACCCCGAACAGCACGAAGGACCAGGCCGCCACATTGTTGATGTGCACCGCCACGGCCACGGCGCCGCTGTCGCCCGGCAGGAACAGGCCCAGCGCGGTGCGGTCGGCCGCGTAGAGCGCCAGCACCAGCGCACCCGTGAGCAGCAGGTTGAACAGCACGCCCACGCGCGCGATCTGCTCCACCCGGTCCCAGCGGCCCGCGCCCACGTTCTGCGCGGCCATGGACGACACGGCGGCGCCCGTGGCCAGCGCGGGCATCTGCACATAGGTCCACAGCTGCGCGGCCACGCCATAGGCCGCCGCAGTGTGCACGCCGTAGCCATTGACCAGGCCCATCATGACGAGGGCCGCCGACGAGATCACGATCATCTGCAGCCCCATGGGCACGCCCTTGACCACGATGGTGCGCAACAGCTGCGGCCGGGGCCGAAAGTGCGCAAGCTCGTGCCGGCCCGGCAGCAGTGGGTGCTGGCGCCGCGCCAGCAGCACCAGCAGGCCGGCAAAGCTGATGCCCTGCGCCAGCAGCGTGGCCAGGGCCGAGCCCGCGATGCCCATGGCCGGCAGCGGCCCCGCGCCGCGGATCAGCAGCGGGTTGAGCACCACGTCGATCGCCACCGACAGGGCCATGAACCAGAACGGCGTGCGCGAGTCGCCCGAGCCGCGCAGCACCGCCATGGCGAAGGCAAACGAGTTCATGATCGGCACCGCCACGAAGATCACGCGCAGGTAGGCCACGGCCGAGGGCAGGGCGGCTTCGGGCGTCTTGAGCAGGCCCAGGATCTCGGGCGTCCAGACCCAACCCGCCGCCGCGATCAGCGCCGATACGGCCAGGAAGAACGTGGCGCCCGTGCCCACCACGCACTTGGCGCGCTCGATGTCGCGCGCGCCATAGGCCTGCCCGATGAGGATGGTGGCCGCCATGGACACGCCGAACACCGCACCCAGCAGCAAAAAGAGCACCAGGTTGGCGTTGGAGGTGGCCGTGAGCGCCTCTTCGCCCAGCAGGTTGCCGATCCAGATGGCATTGACCGAGCCGTTGAGCGACTGCAGCACGTTGGAGCCCAGCACCGGCAGCGCAAAGGCGATCAGCGTGCGGGCGATGGGGCCCTGGGTCAGGTCGCGTTGCGGGGCTCGGCGGGGAGGTGGGGTGTTCATGGCGGGGCGTGGTGTGGCGTTCGGGCAGTCTACGTGCTGGCGCGCCGCCTTGGGTAGGACGGCGCCGCCATGGCTCCCAGGCAAGCTTCTGCCCCGGGGGTATCTTGGTGGCGCGCGCGGGCTGAGGTAGATTGCGCCCAAGAGGAGGAGATGCAGCCCATGGCCCCAACGAACCTGGATGACCCGCTGGCGGATGCGCCAGCGGAGCTGTTGGCGTTTCTGGACCAGGCGGCCAGCCTGCAGTCCCAACCGCTGGGCATTGCGGTGCTGGGTCGCGACGCCTGCCGTGAATACTCGCGGGCCGTGCGCGGCACGGCGTGGGGCGAAGCCCTGGGCCTGGTCGCGTTGGAAGACGCCAACAACTCCATGCCGCACTGCTACGTGGTGCGCGGCCCTGCGGCCGGCATGGTGCTGCAGTTCAATCGCGTGGACGGGCAATCACTGCGCTACCCGAGCCTTGCCGCCTTTGCGTCGGCCCTGCGGGCGGCATTGGCAGGCGGCACGCACATCGAAGACCTGGCGCCGGCCACCATTCCGCCTTCGGCGCGGCAGGCCGAAGTCGTGGCGCGCCTGCTGGGCGCAATGGCGCCCCGCGCGGACCAGGAAGCGTACGCCGACGCAGCCGCCACGGTGGAGCTGCTGCTGCCCCAGCTCAATCCTGACAACCTGCCTGTGCTGCAAGCGCTCGCCTCGGACACCGATTTCTACATCCGCGAGTACGTGGCCCTGTTCCTCAGGCGCCACGCCCGTCCTGCATACGAAGCCCTGGCCAGCCGCCTGGCCGAGGACGGCCATGGCCAGGTCGCACGGCCGGCAGCCGAAGCAGCCAAGGCGATCCGGCGCATGCTGGGCGAAGCCAGACGAGACGCGATCGCCCGCGCCAGGGCCGGGGCCGTTGATGTCCAAGTGCCCCGCACCTAGTGCGCAGTGGTTTGCGATGCTTTCCATGCAATGGCTCCTCTGGACACTGGCTGCAGCCGCGCTGCTCGCGCTGGGCTACTGTGCCACCATCGCCATCACTTTCTGGTCCGGCTTCCAGTTCAAGCGCTGCCCTGTCTGTCACAGCCGGAGGTCGCAGTTCCTTCGCTACGGCCGTCTGCATGCGGAGGAAGCCTTCAGCATCCATCGCTGCAAATCCTGCCTGGCCCGGTTCGTCATCGCGGATGGTGCAAGCCATCGGTTCGAGGGGAGCAAGTGGGCTCAAGAGGCTCCTCCATCCACGTGAGGCAAGCCGCAGCTTGCTGCTATTCCGACAGGGGGCTCTGCTGCCTGGCCGCCGGGTGCCTGCAGCCATGTTGATCGGTGCAGCAATCCGATGGGGTCGCCGCACAATCCCCGTCCATTCCCTGTGAAGACAATCGCAAATGGTCTTTTACGAACTCATCGCCAGAGATCCTCAGTTGAGCTGCGCCCTGTTCTCCGAGGACGACCCTCGTGGCAGGCGCGTGGTGCGCCAGCAGTACAGGCCGTTCGTCTGTCCGAGGTGTGGAAAAGTCGATGAGCTCCATGCGCTGGCGCAGGCCGGGGTGCCGCAGATGAAGTTCAGCTCGGGCAGGAATGTCGTCTCCACTTCGGACGACTTCAAGCTGTGCAACCAGCGATTCATCGATGGGCTCGAGGCCGCAGGCATCACCGGTCTGGCGTATCTTCCTCTGGATTCGCCACAGGGCTACTTCGTCGTGTTGCCAACCGCTCGTGCAAGCGTGGACGAGCCGACGGCGGGCATGGTGACCCATGGCGAGCGCTGTGTTCTGTGCGCAAGGTGGCGGGAGACCACGGTCGGGCCCCTGTGCGAGAGCATCGAGAAGCCGCCGGATGAACGGGCCATTTTTTCGCCCGCAGTCTGGTCCGAGTCGATCCTGGGAGTGCGCCCCATGTTTCTCTGTGCAGCGCCGGTGGCCAAGGCGATGTCGTCGCAGAAGTTCAGCGGCCTGGAGTTGGCCAGGGCGTTCTGACCCCATGCGGGCATGGGCAGCTACCTGGAATGCCCTCCAACCAATGCCGAGGCCGTGTGATGGATGGCACCAGGCCCGGTGTGGTGGGGGAGGAGCGCGCCAATGGCACGGCCCGCAATGGGAGTCCGGCAGGTGCGTATTTCGGTCGCTGCTGGACAGTGGGGGCGAATTGACCTGGACAGCGGTAACGGCGGGAACTGGACACAGAGATCGGCTCTCGTGTGCATTTCCAGGTCGCTGACGATGAGCATCTGTTCGGCTCGTCTAGTCGCCTTCTTGGGTGATACAGGGCACTGCTGCGCCCAGCTAGACTTCCGCTATCGGCCAGGAGCGGCCGTTCAGACGTTAGAAGAAATCTCGTCAGGAGCAGACACTGATTCCGTCTGTAGTTCGGCGAGAAAATACAACGGGGAGGGTTGGATCCGAATGATTCGAAGGTTGAAGAATCTTGCCGCGCTCGAATGGCCTGGGCCGCCGGAATGCGCGCATTGGTTGTTGCAGCTTGCTGCACCTTTGTCACCCAGATCCCTGCGCAGACCGTCCCAGCGCTTGAATTTGGAGCCGCCGCTCAACTTGGTGAAGCGCCCCCGCAGTTTGTATCGCCTTCAAACCGAGAAGTCCAGTGGCGACCCACATCCGCCCCAATGGACCCAGCCAAATCACGTACATTGATGAACTCTGTCGCAAGAGATAGAGGTCGGCATCGACGATGCGTATTCATTCTTCGCTCCAAAACCCAAGTCACAACCAACAGCACGAACTTCAATCCTCATGAAAAAAAATACTTCCTTTCTCGGCCGCGCACTAGCAGTTATTGGATGCCTGGTCGTACTCTCTGGCTGTGCATCGATGTCGACTACCAAGTCTGAGCCCATCGCAAACGGATCCAAAATCTTGATCATGCCTTCACGCGACGTTGTACAAGGGGGGAAAGCCCATGCGCAAGGAGCAGGAAGTGGTAAAAATCTCCAAGTGGCAGTGCACCGCGAACTCAGTACCCTGTCTCAATTCAAGGCGACACCCTTCGAAGCGAATGAAAAACTCAATCACTCTGCGAGCATCGTTAAATCAGACGCCCTGGAAGCGGGCAAGAGCGCTGCGGCCGATTACGTGCTTATCCTGGACCTCGGTGAATTCAGAAACGCTGCGCCAATGACTTTTCGATCTGACTTCGTGACACTCCAAAGTGGTTCGCTCGTCCGCGTGAGCGATGGCAAGGAAACGTGGGTTTTGAATAGCCCAGTGGTCTTGGAAAAATCCAACATAGGAAATCATTTGATCTTGATTGACAACCTCGCCAAGTTGGTGTCCGAGTCCATTCTTCGGTAGTAGCCCACGGTGCTTTGCACTGTTCAATTTCAATTTTTTGTCCGGCGATGCAAAGAACAGCGCTAGTGTGCTGTCCCGCAAAGAGGTGGCAAAACTAAAACCGATGGATTTCGCGCCATGGCAAGGCGCAAACCGCAGCGATAGCTCGTGCTATCGCGAGGATTTGCAACGCAGCCATGGTGTGAAAGACGCGGTTTTAGTACCACCTATTTGCGGGACAGCACACTAGCTGCATATCGCTGGCCATAAGCAATCCGGGAATGCGAAATGGGTATGGTGCGCACGTTCGAAGGGCTCTGATAGGCTTGTAGAGCAAGACTGTCAGAGGGTTTCGCAAAGCTGGGAGTTGCTTTGAGGCAAAATCGAACTCAATCACTGCACACCTTCTTGGCAATTCCTCTTTCGGGCCTTTGGCGTCCATGTGGCAGGCGCCAGCTGCTATGGTTTTGCAGCATTGCATCGCTTCGGTGGCGCAGTGCTTTTTCGTGGATGGCGCACGTCTTCAAACATGGCCGTTCGGCGGCTTGGACAACTGTCAACTTCTCCTGTTGCTGAAGGACTGCTCCGGGCGCATTGCCGACTCTCGCCTCATCCCCGAACCAGTCGTTCAATTCGCGCACGGTGAGTGACCGCTTCCGAGTATCAGCGTCCGGCGGCTATGGGCCCAAAACCGCCGTTGGGGAACGCCATCCGGACGCTGCCATTGGTTTGTTGTCCACTGGCTCGAAATCCCGTGCCCTTTGGAATCTCTGTCACAGCTACTGGCAAGCTATAGTTGGCCGAATTGACATCTGCCGGTTTTATCGGATTTTCTGCCTGGCTTTTAAAAAGGCCATCACCTGCAAACCTATACTGCAAGCCAATTCCAGGAGGAACAAGTGCCTACAGTATTTCGCGCAATCCAGTTATCCCATAGGTTTTTCGGTATAAATCACTACGTTAGCCCTTATGAACCGTTTCCTCATCGTACTCATTTCTAGCTTCCTTCTTGTAGGCACATGTCATGCAGAAGAAAATTCAGAGGAACAGCTGGGACCTAATAAGTGGCCAGTGACAGTTGAAGCAACTGTAAAGGACATACTCTCCACCATGTCGGAACAGAGTAGGAAGACTGTTCGGGACACACCGGAACGAGACCTCATCAGGTTCCACAGGGGTTGGGGAACAGGAATTCGAAACCATTACGGCCTATGGCGCGGAAATCGCAGTCTCTTGGAGAACGCTTGTGGAAAGGACTGCCATCCAGACGAGGCGTCTATGGTCATCATCAAAGCCGTATGGCGACGGCTCCAAGACAAAGGTTAGCCCCTCGGTCGAGCTGACCCATTCCAGGAAGCTTCAATGGGAGGCTCCGCGCAGCCGTAGTTCACGAAGAGCGATACACCGAGAAGATTCGAGAACGATTTGCATCAGTAGCGCCGTGAAGTGAATTTCCGCTTCTGGCCGCTGCTCGACCGTCGAGCTATCCAATCATGGCGATGAAATCGCGGACGCTGGCCGCGATCTTGAGGTCAGCGCCGAGCTTGTGGTCCCAGTGGCGAACCGAGCCATCGCAGTGCCTCAAAAAGAAGTTCCCGCTCTCATCGGCACCGATGATGCACGCCTCTTTTCCGCGCCACCATGAGGCACGAAGCGGACGCCACTCGCTTTCAGGGATGAGCAGCACTACAAAAACTTCCCTCTCGCCGATTCGCACACGGTTTCCGCCGAGTAGCGCTTTCACTGACACGGAAGATACATCTTCAGATTTCATGAGCAGGCGAGGCAGTGGGGGAGATACTCAAACGTCCGCTTCGGGCCGATGGCCGTCATCGTAGCAGTGGCAAGGACATGCTCACGGAGGACCCGCAAACCTACGTCAGTCCAGCCCGCTCGCCGCAGATTGGTCAAGTGACAAGCTTGGCATATCCGGTCAACGTGTGTCCGCAGTGCCCGCCTTCGTGAGAAGGCTCTGGAGCTTCTTCCACCCGCGCCTTGGGATCGACGGATGGTGCGATCAGTAGGACTTCCCACTTTTTGGGTGCCGGAAGGTTTGCGCCTTCGAGAAAACGATGAAGTCGAGCCAAGCAATATCGGGCTTGCTCCCCCTCAGGCCGGCTGACACTTGCTGCTCACATTGCAAGGCCGGCTGGACATGGTGAGGCTGATCGTCGAATGCAAGAAAGACAGGAAGACGCTGGTTCGGTCAGCCGTTGTCGCGGCCGACAAAGGCCATGAGGAGGTCGCGCTGTATTGGCTGAACGTGCTGGATGCCGGCCGCAAGAAGGGCAGTACCCAGGGCTATCCATACCACGTCGTCATTCCAGCGGCTGAACGCGGCCTGATGAAGGTCGTCGGCCGTGTCCTGGCGCAAGAGTCGCGCACGCTGCACCTCGTCAACCACAACAAGACCCCGCTCGCCATGGCGTGCAAAAGCAATCAGCTCGAACGGGTGGCGCAACTGATTGCCATGGGGCCGACGGGTGGCCATGGCGCTGATGTTCCTTGCGCCTGCCATTGAACTCGCCAGGAGCCTTGGTCACACTGCGGTCGTTGGCTGGCTGTCAGGGGGGCGCGAGGCGGCGAGGCCTGGGTGAGGGCTTGCGCAGCGGGGCACTTCAGACGAACGACGCGTTCTCTTCCGCCAGCGAACGGGTGTGGTCCATCCAACAGGCCCTATTCAGCGGTCTGAAGAATAGGCGCTTGGCAGGATGGCGCGCTGCCACCCACCGGCGGATGGCCGGAGGGGCCACGGCTCGCGCTGCAGGCCGCGGCATCGTAGTGGCCCAGCAGCACGGGCAGGCCGGCAGCGGACATGATGGCGGTGGGGGCCCGGGTTGCGGTGGCGGCGGGCGTTGTGGTGGTTGTCGTCGTTGTCGTTGCCACCGGCGGCGGGGCGGCAGGGCCGTCACCGCTGACGGTGTCGACGGGATCGGGAGCGCTGCGGGTGTTCCAGGTGGTCGCGGCATAGCCGGCTGCGTACTTGGGCATGTCGACGTCGATGGCGCCCTGGTAGGTCATGAGCGCGGCGCCGCTGAGCTGGCGCACATAGAGCCACTGGCCCTGGTCGGTGCTACCGCCCTTGGCATCGAGCTGGCCGCCCATGAAGCGCAGGCTGCCGCTGCCATCGTGCACGACCAACTGCTCCTCATCTTCCTTGACCAGGCGAGAGAACAAGGCCTCGACATGCTTGCCCGTCCTGGCGGCCTGGTATTCCGCATCGCTCAGTGCGGCCAGGCGGACAGGTTCCTTGCCATACCTCAGCACGAAGGCCGATTGGGTGGCCAGGGGTGCGTACCCCGAGAGCAGCAACGAGCGCGTCCCTGCGGGAATGAAGATCTTGAACTCTCTGTGCTGTTGCAGTTGGGCACCCGTGAATTCGGGCAGCGGCAGCGAGCCGCCGCCCGGGAAGGCGCAGCCGCCCGTGCCGAAACCGATGGCGCAGCCTGTCACGCCGGTCGGGGCGTACTGCTGCTTGAACCCGACTTTGGTGTCGAAGGTGTATTGGTAGCTGCCGGCGGCGGGTGGGAGTGGCGTTTTGTGCGGGAGCTGGTGTATCGACAGAAAGTTTGCAGCCTGTGCAAACGTGCTGAACACCGCCAAAAATGCAAAAGACAGATACCTCATTGAAAACACTCCAGAAATAATACGCTGCCCGCCCCTTGCCGGCCCCACCCGGGGCATGAACCGACACCCTTGGCATGGGACCTCTTTCCGTTGCAAAAAGCAACATCGGGGCGCTGAAGCGGCGCAGGGTACCCGAGGTGGCGTGGGCAGGGGGCCGGCCCAGGCAGATGAATCCCCTCGGTTCGCAGGGTCACCCGCCGCATGGAGCCCCTCGGCGTGCTCTGTCGTGCGCTGCCGCTGTAACATTTTGTGGCATGTGAAGGGCCGCGCTGCGAAAAATGGGGGATGGACGCAGGGCCCAGGACTGGGCATGCTGCGCTGTGCTTCAGACAGCCCCTGCGCGCGGGTGGTGCTGCCCTGCGGCAAGGTGGCGCCACCGCCGGCGCCCGATTGCGGGCCGGCGTTTTTCTTTCTTTCTTTGCTTGTTTTGGCCAGCCCTATCTATTCACTTTTTGAAAGGCGTATCGCAATGACTTTCCTGGCAGTGTTGACAACAGACCGCCGCTTGCCGTCCAGGCCGCTGGCTTCGCTTCGCAGCATGGCGTTGAAGGCCGGTCTCGCGTGCACCCTGGTGGCGGCAGCGGCCGGGGCCCACGCGGCCACGGTCTTGAAGTTTGCCACCGGTGCGTCGAATTCGGCCGCCATCCTGAGCGATGGAACGCTCTGGACCTGGGGCAACAACATGAACGGGCAGTTGGGCAACGGCACCTCCGTCAGCGCGGAAAAGCCGGTTCGGGTGGGCACCGGCTTCACCCAGGTGCAGGTGGGCAGCCGCTACATGGTGGCGCTCAAGGCCGATGGCAGCTTGTGGATGTGGGGCCACGCGGTGCTCAAGGACCGGGAGTTCTACGAAACCGCGCCGGTGCAGATCGGCAGCGGCTTTGACAAGCTGCTCACGTCCGACACCGCCGCCAAGGCCGATGGCAGTGTCTGGTTCTGGGGCGAGTCCAAGCTCGTCTACAGCGCGCCCGC
>NZ_AKJX01000276.1 GCF_000276605.1 Acidovorax sp. CF316
GGAGGCCATGGCCCCCCGCCATGGCCGAAATCAGGCGGTGGTCGTCGTCAGGCGGGGGTGTACGCCAGGCGCACGTAGATGGGCGCGAAGGCCTCGGCCTGGGTGATCTCGATCAGGGTTTCCTTGGCGAGCTCCAGCAAGGCGATGAAGGTCACCACCAGCACGGTGCTGCCGCGCTCTGGCTCGAAAAGCTCTTCGAACTCCACGAAGCGGCGGCCCTGCAGCGTCTTGAGCACCATGCTCATGTACTCGCGCACCGAGAGTTCCTCGCGCGTGATCTTGTGGTGCTGCACCAGCTTGGCACGCTTCATGATGTCGCGCCAGGCCTCCTGCAGCTCCACCACGTGCACGTCGGGAAAGCGCGGCTGCAGGCTCTGCTCGATGTAGACCTGGGCCTTGAGGAAGTCGCGCCCGTACTGCGGCAGCTGCGACAGGCGCATGCCGGCCATCTTCATCTGCTCGTACTCAAGCAGGCGGCGCACCAGCTCGGCCCGGGGGTCCACAGGCTCTTCGCCCTCGGCCTGCTTCTTGGGCGGCAGCAGCATGCGCGACTTGATCTCGATCAGCATCGCCGCCATCAGCAGGTACTCGGCGGCCAGCTCCAGGTTGCGGCTGCGGATCTCGTCCACATACGCCAGGTACTGCTTGGTCACCCCCACCATGGGGATGTCCAGGATGTTGAAGTTCTGCTTGCGGATCAGGTACAGCAGCAGGTCCAGCGGCCCTTCGAAGGCTTCGAGGAAGACCTCGAGCGCGTCCGGCGGGATGTACAGGTCGTTGGGCAGGGCGAACAGCGGCTCGCCGTACAGGCGCGCCAGGGCAACCTGGTCCACCACGTCGGGCATGCCCTGGTCCTGGACCGCGGCATCGGCTTCGCTCGCGCTGCTGCTCATCAATTGCTATGAAATAAATAGCTTCAAACGCTTTGTGAAAAAGCGTTTGAGGCCGTTTTCATGCCGATAACCCGCTCAGTCGGCGTTGGTCTGGTAGACGTAGGGCTTTTGCTCGACCTGGCCTTCGCGGTACTCGCCCCAGATCTTGCGGTCCACCTGCTTGTCCCACAGCAGGGCGCGGCCTGCCACCTGCTGGGCGTCGAGCTCGGGCCGGCTCGCCTTGAGCTGGTTGATGAACTGCGTGGTGTCGGATTGGTAATCGGGGCGGCGGAAAATGGACATGGACTGGTAACCTCTTTTCCCTGATTTTACCGGGATGACCCCATGCCACCATTTTTTCGTGCCCTGGCAGCTGCCATCACCACCCTGGCGCTGCTCGCCGCCGCCGGCTGCGACCCCCAGCGCATCAGCGAGCTGCAGCCCGGCGTGTCCACCGAGGCGGACGTGCGCGACCGCTTCGGCGTGCCCGAAAACACCTGGAACGAGGCCGACGGCAGCCGCACCTTCGAATACAACCGCCAGCCGGCCGGCCAGGTCAACTACATGATCGCCATCGGGGCGGACGGCAAGCTGATCGCCGTGCGCCAGGTGCTCACGCCCGAGAACTTCGCCCGGGTGCAGCCCGGCATGGGCATGGACGCCGTGCGCCGCCTGCTGGGCAAGGCCGCCAAGGTGTCGCCGTACCCGCTCAAGGACGAGATCCATGTGCAGTGGCGCTTTGCCAACGCGCGCAACGAGTCGCAGGTGTTCACCGTGGTCCAGGGGCCGGGCGCGAAGGTGCTGCGTACCGAGACCGGGCCTGATCTGGATGCACCGGAGCTGAAGGGCGGAAAGTAAGTAGCTGCTATTGCTGTGCGCCGGGCTGTGCGGCCAGCCGGTCGGCGAAGCCCGAGCGCTCCATCAGCGAGCGCGGCTGTTCGTGCAGGTGCACGATGTGCAGGGTTCCGCCGCGCTGCTCCACCGCCTTGAGCACCTGGCCGAGGGCATCCAGGCCGGTGGTGTCGAGCGCCACCAGCTCGCTCGCGTCCAGCACCAGGTCCACGCCCGCGGGGCCAGCCTCCACCGCCTGCACGATGGGGTCGATCTTGGCAGCCGCGCCGAAGAACAGGGCGCCGTGCAGCCGCCAGGTCTGGGGCGCCCGCCCCGGCGTGGTCGCGGCAGCAGGCGGTTGCAGTTCGGCCTTGAACAGCCCGCTCATGCGCCGCACGAACAGGGCGCAGGCCATGAACAGGCCCACCTCGACCGCCACCGTGAGGTCGAACACGACAGTGAGGAAGAAGGTGCCCAGCATCAGCAGCCGGTAGTGGTTGCTGAACTGGCGCAGGCGCACGAACTCGTGCCACTCGCCCATGTTCCAGGCCACGAACAGCAAGATGCCCGCCAGCACTGCCAGCGGGATGTGCAGTGCCAGCGGGGCCGCGGCCAGCACGATCAGCGCCAGCGTGGCGGCATGCACGATGCCGGCGATGGGTGAGGTAGCGCCCGAGCGGATGTTGGTCACCGTGCGCGCAATGGTGCCCGTGGCCGGCATGCCGCCGAAGAAGGGCACGACCAGGTTGGCCACACCCTGGGCCATGAGCTCCTGGTTGGGGTCGTGCTTGCGGTGGTGGCTGTCGGTGGCCAGCTGGTCGGCCACGCGCGCGCACAGCAGTGATTCGATGGCGCCCAGCAGGGCGATGGTGAGCGTGGGCGTGACCAGGAGGCGCACCGTCTCCCACGAGAAGTCGGGCAGCTCGAAGGCCGGCAGGCCCTGCGGAATGCCGCCAAAGCGCGAGCCGATGGTCTCCACCGGGAATTCGAGCGCCCAGGCCAGCAGGCTCAGCGTGACCAGGGCCACCACGGGCGCGGGCACGCGCGCAAAGCTGTGCACGCTGTAGCCATCCATGAGCCGCACCACAGGCGAGCCCTTCATGAACAGCCGTGGCCACACGAACAGGCCCACCACGCACACGGCGCCCAGGCCGAAGGCATAGGGGTTGAAGCTGTCGATGTGGCGCGCCAGCGTGGCCACCTGCGAGAAGAAGTCGCCCGGCATGCGCGCGATGGACAGGCCCAGCCAGTCCTTGAGCTGCGAGAGCGCGATCAGCACGGCGATGCCGTTGGTGAAGCCGATGACGATGCTCACGGGCACGAAGCGCACCAGCGTGCCCAGCCGGAACAGGCCCAGCAGCACCAGCAGCACGCCCGCGCAGGCGGTGGAAATGAGCAGGTTGGCCACGCCATAGCGCTCGACGATGCCGTAGACGATGACGATGAAGGCCCCCGCCGGCCCGCCGATCTGCGCGTTGGTGCCGCCCAGCGCCGAGATCAGGAAGCCGGCGATGATGGCCGTCCACAGCCCCGCGCCCGGTGGCAGGCCGCTGGCGATCGCAAAGGCCATCGCCAGGGGCAGGGCCACGATGCCCACGGTGATGCCCGCGCCGACATCGGCCAGGCAGCGGCTGCGGTTGTAGCCGCTCAGGGCATCGATCAGCCGCGGGTGGAAGGCGAAGGACAGCTGCATGGCAAGGAGGGCACCAGTGTATTCCCGGGCACCGCAGGCGCAATACCGGACCACGGTGCCGCAGAGGGATGGAAGGTGCCGGGAATGCAAGCATTTCCTGTGCCGGCCCCTGGCATGGTGCGGTTCTGGCGCAGTGCTTGCTTGTTCTCGTGCCATCTCCACTGTCCGATGACCGCTGTATGCTGATGGACCGACCCATGCCCGATCCTTCCCCTTCACCCCTCCTCGACCCCGACACGCCCGAGTCGCTGCGCCACGGCACCTACGAGGACGCCCAGGCCATCTTCGCGGGCACGCTGTTCGTGGCCATGGCGCTCATGCTGTTCAACCAGGCCGGCCTGCTGGTGGGCGGCACGGCAGGCATCGCCTTCCTGGTGCACTACATCACCGGGGTGTCGTTCGGCAAGCTGTTCTTCCTCGTGAACCTGCCGTTCTACTGGTTCGCCTGGACGCGCATGGGGCGCGAGTTCACGCTCAAGACCTTTGTCTCGGTGGCGCTGCTGTCGGGCCTGACCGAGCTGTTCCCGCACGTCATGCACGTGGACTACCTCAACCCGCTGTTCGCCTCGCTGCTCGGCGGGCTGCTGCTGGGCACGGGCTGCCTGTTCCTGGCGCGCCACCGCTCCAGCCTGGGTGGCGCCACGGTGCTCTCGCTGTACATGCAGGACCGCTACGGCGTGCGCGCCGGCAAGGTGCAGATGGGCATCGACGGCGCCGTGGTGCTGATGGCGCTGTTCATCGTGCCGCCGGAGCGGGTCGCGTACTCGGTGCTCGCGGTGCTGGTGATGAGCGGCTTTTTGTGGATCAGCCACCGGCCAGGCCGCTACGTCGGGCACTGAGAACCTGTTCGCGATCAGAACCGGTACAGGTAGCCCGCCGTCACGGCCGGCTGGCTGGACCGGTCGACCAGCGGGCTGTCCTTGATGGCGCTGCCCAGGCGCGTGACGCCCACGTCCACGAACACCCATTGCCGCGGCGCCAGCGTATAGCCCACGCGCACGCCGGCCTGCAGGTTCACGGCCGAGCTGCCCTCGTAGGCCGGGCGGCCCAGGCGGGCCTCGCTGGCCTGCACGCCGTAGTAGTAGTCCACGGTCTTGCGGTCCTGCTGCTGCAGCGCCAGGCGCGGCGTCACATCCCAGGCGCCGAGCTGGAAGCGGCGCTCCGCCTTGAGCGTGAACTGGCGCCCCTTGCTGTGGCCCGAGGCATCGGCCAGCAGTTCGGCCGAGAGCTGCGCCGGCCCGGTGTCCCAGGTCGCGGCGGCGCCCAGCCACAGGCTGCCCTTGCGCTCGTGCATGCCGGCCAGCCAGGGTGAGTCCTCGGCCTCGTAGCCCTCGAAACCGAAGCGCGAGCGCAGCCGCAGGCCCACCGGGCCCAGCGAGGGCAGCTTGAAATCCACCCCGGGACCCGCGATGTGGATCCAGCGGTTCTCGTAGGTCAGCAGGGGCAGGGGTTGCAGCTTGTCGTCGAAATCGCGGTAGGGCTTGCGGTCGGCGCTGACGGCCAGGCCCAGGCCCCAGCTGGAGGCGCCTGCCTCCTGCGCCTGGGCGCTGGCTGGCGCCAGCAAGGGCAGCGTGGCGGCCAGTGCCGCCAGGAGGCGGATCGATGAATGCGGGAGGCGAATCGTCATGGTCTCAATTTCCACAAGAAGAAAGGGATGCGGGGCAGGGCGGACCTGCGTGGACAGGGGGCCGTCGCGGTGGTAGCTTTGCCGCGGCAGGCCGGTGGACTGTAGGAAGGCTTTCTTAGCCTGCCGTTAGCCACCCTGCATGGCGCTGCTCACGGCCGGCTAAGAATCCCGCGCTAGGCTTGCGCTGCCCCATTTCCCGAGGAGACCCCGTTGCGCGCATTGCTGGTGGAAGACGACGACATGATCGGGCGCGGCCTCACGCACGCCCTCAAGGGCGCGGGCTGGTCGGTGGACTGGGTGCGCAATGGCGAACTGGCCCACAGCGCCCTGGCCGATGGCGACTACAGCTGCGTGCTGCTGGACCTGGGCTTGCCCGGGCTGGACGGCACCGAGGTGCTGCGCCGCGCGCGCTCGCGCGGCGACCTCACGCCGGTGGTGGTGCTCACGGCGCGCGATGGGGTCGAGGACCGCGTGCTCGGGCTCGATACCGGGGCCGACGACTACCTGCTCAAGCCCTTCGAGATGACCGAGCTGCTGGCGCGCATGCGCGCCGTGGTGCGCCGGCGCAGCGGCGCCGCCCAGTCGCTGCTGGGCAACGGTGCCGTGCAGCTGGACCTGGCCACGCGCGAGGTGCTGCAGGATGGCGTGCGCGGCGCGCTCACGGCGCGCGAATTCGCGCTCTTGCATGCGCTGCTCGAGCGGCCCGGGGCCATCCTTTCGCGCGAGCAGCTCGAGAACCGCATCTACGGCTGGGGTGAGGAGGTCAGCAGCAATGCCGTGGACGTGCTGATCCACGGCATGCGCCGCAAGCTCGGGCCCGACGCCATCCGCAACGTGCGCGGCCTGGGCTGGCGGGTGGCGGCGCCATGAAGGGCGCCGTGCCCGAGGAGGTGCCCCGCTGGTACCGCCCGCGCTCGCTGCGCGGGCAGATCGTGCTGTGGCTGGCGCCCTGGATCCTGGCGGGCGCCGTGGTGGCGGGCGGGGCCTTCTGGGCCAGCTACAGCGCGCTGATCCACACCTTCATGCAGTACCAGATGGAGATACTGGCGCGCTCGCACCTGGCCGGCGGGCCGGTGCGGGCAGGCCCGGCGGAGGCTGCGGTCGAGCCGCTGCCCCTGCTCAGCCGCACCAACATCGTCGAATGGGGTGCCTTCGTGGTGCAGGTCTGGTCGGCCGACGGGCTCCTGCTCGCCACTTCCGGCCCCGACATCGGCGTGCCCCTGCAGGCCGCGCCCGGCCACCAGCGCCTGCGCACCAGCGATGCCTGGGCGCCGGGGTGGCGTGTCTACTCCACCCCCGCGGCCGGGCAGCACCTGCACCGCGTGCAGGTGCTGCAAAGCGAGCAGTTCCTGCAGGAAGAGGTGGCCGTGCGCACCCTGTACGCCATCGTGCCCCTGGCCCTGCTGGTGCCCGCGCTGCTGTTCACGCTGTGGCGGGTTGTGGGGCGTGCGTCGCGCTCGCTGCGCACCGTGGCCGACGAGGTGGCACAGCGCAACGACCGCAGCCTGGGCGCCATTCCCATGGGCCGCGTGCCCGAGGAGATCGTGCCGCTGGTCGGCTCGTTCAATGCCCTGCTGGAGCGGCTGGACGAGGCCTTTGCCGCCCAGCGCCGCTTCGTGCAGGACGCCGCGCACGAGCTGCGCACCCCCATGGCCGCCATGGCGCTGCAGATGGAGAACCTGCAGCCGCTGCTGCCTGAGGGCGAGGCACGGCAGCAGTTCGCCCAGCTCGATGCCGGCATGCGCCGCGCCCGGCACCTGATCGGCCAGCTGCTGCGGCTCTCGCGCCAGGAGGCGCCGGCGTCCATGGGGCTGGCGGCCGAGCCGGTGGACATCACGGCCCTGCTGCGCGAAAGCGTGGGCCAGCTCATGCCGCTGGCGGACCAGCGGCGCATCGAGGTGGGCTTCAGCGGTGCCTGCGCCGTGCGTGTCGATGCCGTGGCTAGCGACCTGCGCAGCGTGTTCGACAACCTGCTGGACAACGCGCTGCGCTACACGCCCGAGGGCGGTAGCGTCGAGGTGCGGCTGCACCCGCTGGCGGGTGGCCCGGTGGTGGACATCGTCGACACCGGGCCCGGCATACCGCCCGAGCTGCTGGAGCGGGTGTTCGACCGCTTCTTTCGCGTGCCCGGTGCTGCCGCCGACGGCAGCGGCCTGGGCCTGGCCATCACCCGGGCCGCGGCGCTGCGCCATGGGCTGCGGGTGGAGCTGCGGGCGCGGGACGACGGGCTGGGGGGCCTGGTGGCCAGGGTGCACCTTGCTCATGCGGGTGTAAGCCAGGGCTAATACGGGCCTGAGTCGCGCTGCCTAGAGTGGATGGACTCCCATCCCTTCAAGGTTCTCGCGATGAAGACACGCCTCTTTTCCTCCCCCGCCCTGGCCTGGTCCTGGGCCCTGCTGGCGCTGTCGGCGCTGGCCATCGGCCTCTTTTCGCTGCGCTATGCGCTGCCCGGCATGCCCTTGCCGTCGGACCTGCCCAGCCTCGCCCTGTCGCCCCGGCCTTTCGTCGTGCATGCGGTCAGCGCCTCGCTGGCGCTGGTGCTCGGGCCGCTGCAGTTCGTGCCGGCCTGGCGCTCGCGCTTTCCGGCCCTGCACCGCTGGGTGGGGCGTGCCTATGTGCTGTCGATTGCCGTGGCCTGGCTGTCGTCGCTGCCGCTGGCCGTGAACGCCATGACGGGCGCGGTGGCCGCCACCGGCTTCATTGCGCTGGGCCTGGCGTGGATGGTGACGACCGGCATGGGCCTGGCGCGCGCGCTGCAGCGGCGCTTTGCCGAGCACCGGCGCTGGATGGTGCGCAGCTTTGCGCTCACGGCAGCCGCCATCACGCTGCGCATCTACCTGGGTGCCAGCATGGCGGCCCAGGTGGACGAAGCGCTGTCCTACCCCTTCATCGCCTGGCTGTGCTGGGTGCCCAATGCGCTCGTGGCCGAGTGGTACCTGCGGCGCAAAGGCGGGGCGCAGCGCCCGCAGGCGCTGCAGTTCCAGTAAGGCTCAGCGCACGCGCATGCCCGGCGTGGCGCCCGGCCAGGGGTTGAGCACGTAGATGCCGGGGTGGGCTTTCTCGTCGCCATGGCTGGCGGCCAGCACCATGCCTTCGGAGACACCGAACTTCATCTTGCGCGGTGCCAGGTTGGCCACCATCACCGTGTGCTTGCCGATCAGCTCGGCCGGCTGGTAGGCGCTGGCGATGCCGCTGAAGACATTGCGCGTGCGGCCCTCGCCCACGTCCAGCGTCAGGCGCAGCAGCTTGGTCGAGCCTTCGACGGGCTCGCAGTTCACGATCAGCGCGATGCGCAGGTCGATCTTGGTGAAGTCGTCGATGCCGATGGTCGGCGCCAGCTCTTCGCCGCCGGGGGCCGCCACTTCGGGGGCTGCGGCTTCCGGCTGGGCCGGGGCTTCGAACAGCGCATCGAGCTGCTCGGGCGCCACGCGCTGCATCAGGTGCTGGTAGGGGGCGATGGCCTGCACGTCGCCGGCCACGGCCCAGCGCTGCATGTCGCTGCCGACAAAGCCTTCCACCGCGCGGGCCAGGCCCGGCAGCACGGGCGCCAGGTAGCGCGTGAGCACCGCAAAGGTGTTGATCAGCACCGAGCACACCTGGTGCAGGGCCTCGTTGTTGGCGGCGTCCTTGGCCAGGTCCCAGGGCTTGTTCTGGTCCACATAGGCATTCACCTTGTCGGCCAGCAGCATGATCTCGCGCGTGGCCTTGCCGAACTCGCGCGCCTCGTACAGCTGTGCCAGGCCGTCGCCTGCGCTGCGCACCTCGGCCAGCAGGGCCGCGCCGTCGACGCCGAACTGCGTGGTGAGCTTGCCGTCGAAGCGCTTGGTCAAAAAGCCCGCCGCGCGGCTGGCGATGTTGACGAACTTGCCGATCAGGTCGCTGTTCACGCGCGCCATGAAGTCATCGGCGTTGAAGTCGATGTCCTCGTTGCGGTTGGACAGCTTGGCCGCCAGGTAGTAGCGCAGCCACTCGGGGTTCATGCCCAGGCCCAGGTACTTGAGCGGGTCCAGCCCGGTGCCGCGGCTCTTGCTCATCTTCTCGCCGTTGTTGACGGTGAGGAAGCCGTGCACGAACACGTTGTCGGGCGTCTTGCGGCCGGAAAAGTGCAGCATCGCGGGCCAGAACAGCGTGTGGAAGGTCACGATGTCCTTGCCGATGAAGTGGTACTGCTCGGTGTCGGGCGCCGCCATGTATTCGTCGAAGCTGCGGGTGTCCCCGTGCTTCTCCTTGGGGCCGCCCTTGTCGAACCAGTTCTTGAGCGATGCCAGGTAGCCCACGGGTGCGTCGAGCCAGACATAGAAGTACTTGCCCGGTGCGTCGGGGATCTCGATGCCGAAGTAGGGCGCATCGCGCGAGATGTCCCAGTCGCCCAGGCCTTCGCTGGTGGTGCCGTCCGGGTTGGTGCGGACGGTGAACCACTCCTTGATCTTGTTGGCCACCTCGGGCTGCAGCTTGCCGTCCTGGGTCCAGTTTTCGAGGAACTCCACGCAGCGCGGGTCCGAGAGCTTGAAGAAGAAGTGCTCCGAACTCTTGAGCTCGGGCTTGACGCCCGACAGGGCCGAGAACGGGTTGATCAGGTCGGTGGGCGCGTAGACCGAGCCGCAGACCTCGCAGTTGTCGCCGTACTGGTCCTTGGCGCGGCACTTGGGGCACTCGCCCTTGATGAAACGGTCGGGCAGGAACATGTTCTTCTCGGGGTCGAAGAACTGCTCGATGGTGCGAGTCTCGATCAGCGAGCCGTCGGCCCGGTCGCGCAGGTCGCGGTAGATCTGGCGCGCCAGGTCGTGGTTTTCCGGGCCATCGGTGCTGTGCCAGTTGTCGAAGCTGATGTGAAAGCCGTCCAGGTACTGCTTGCGGCCGGCGGCGATGTCGGCCACGAACTGCTGGGGCGTCTTGCCGGCCTTCTCGGCCGCGATCATGATCGGCGCGCCGTGCGTATCGTCGGCACCGACGAAGTTGACCGCGTTGCCCTGCATGCGCTGGAACCGCACCCAGATGTCGGCCTGGATGTACTCCATGATGTGGCCGATGTGGAAGTTGCCATTGGCATAGGGCAGGGCGGTGGTGACGAAGAGCTTGCGTGCGGATGACGTCATGGGTCGTACTTTCTCAGGCGGAACCCGCGATTTTAGGCGCTCGGAGCCATCCTTTGCTCCGGCAGGGGCAGATGCCACAATGCGCGCCATCCAGAACAACAGGGGGACAGCATGGCCAAAGTGCGCTGGGGCAGGTGGGGAGCAGGGGTGGCAATTGCCGTGCTGGCGGGGGCGGCCTACCTGGCCTGGTGGCCGGTGCCGATCGCGCCGGTGGCCTGGAGCGCGCCTGCCGCGCCCGGCTACCAGGGCGTGCATGCGCCCAACCAGCGCCTGGCCGGGCTGCGCATGATCGACCTGAAAGGCGAGATCGGCCCCGAGCACATTGCGCTGGGCAAGGACGGCAGGCTCTACACCACGGTGCTGAGCGGCAACATCCTGCGCATGAACCCCGACGGAACGGACCAGCAGGTCTTCGCCAACACCGGCGGGCGCGTGCTGGGCTTTGATTTCGACGCGGCGGGCAACCTGGTGGCGGCCGATGCGGTCAAGGGCCTGCTGTCCATCGCCCCCGATGGCAAAGTCAGCCTGCTCACCGACCAGGTGGCCCCCGGCGACCCCATCCGCTATGCCGACGGCGTGGTGGTGGCCCAAAGCGGCAAGATGTACCTGAGCGATGCCTCGACCCGCTTTGCGCCCAGGGACTGGGGCGGCACCTTCGAGGCCAGCGTGCTCGACATCCTGGAGCAGGCCAGCACCGGCCGCGTGCTCGAATACGACCCCGCCACGCGCGCCACGCGCGTGGTGGCCCGGGGCATCAGCTTTGCCAACGGCGTGGCGCTGAGCCAGGACGAAAAAAGCCTGTTCGTCAACGAAACCGGCAAGTACCGGGTGTGGAAGATCGCCGTGGATGCCAACGGGCTGGACATCGGCAGTGCCCAGCCGGGCCCGCAGGCCCGGGTGCTGCTCGACAACCTGCCCGGCTACCCCGACAACCTCATGCGCGGGCGGGACGGGCGGATCTGGCTGGGCTTTGCCAAGCCGCGCGGCGCCGCCATCGACAACATGGCCGGCAAGCCCTGGCTGCGCAGCCTGACCCTGCGCCTGCCGCGTGCGCTGTGGCCCATTCCCAAGCCCTATGGCCATGTGATCGCCTTCACCGACGAGGGCCAGGTCGTGGCCGACCTGCAGGACCCGGCGGGCGCCTACCCCGAGACCACGGCCATCACCGAAACGGCGGACCGGCTGTATGTGCAGAGCCTGCACGCGCACGGCCTTGGCTGGCTGCCCAGGGACGTGCTCAAGGCGCCGTAGCGGATCGGCGGGGGAGGCGCCTGCCGCCCCGCGGGCATCAGCTGTGCATGAGCGTCGTCACCTCGGCGCCTGTGTCGGTCCAGCCGAAGAACTTGCACACCTCGGCGCGCATGGCCAGCGTGTCCTCGCGGCCCAGGGCCATGAGTTCGCGCGTATAGCCCGACTCGAACAGCAGGTAGCTGGCCAGGGCCGCACCGCGCACGTCGGCCATGTTGGAGGTGACGCCCAGGGCGCCGAGCATGGCGCGCACGGGGGTGGGCAGGTTGCCCACGTGGCGCGCGGCCACGGCGTCCAGGCGCTGCGAGGGGGCGATCACCAAGAGCTCGATGGGGCGCAGCGCGCTCTTGGCGCGCACCTCGGGCGGGATCAGCGAGAGCGTCTGGTTCACGCGCTGCACGCGCTCCACGTCCACCGAGAGCGCGTCGAGGAAGATGTTGGACAGCGCGTGCCCGGCGATCTGCGCCAACGAGGGGTAGGTCGGCGTGGGGTTGGCCGAGGCATCGCCCTTGGGTTCGTGCATGCGGCCGGCGCCCACCACCAGGATGCGCTCGGCCCCCAGGTGGATGGCCGGCGCGATCGGTGCCGACTGGCGCATGGAGCCGTCGCCGAAGAACTCCATGTGGTCCCCCATGCTGATGGCCTTGGCCGGGAACACGAAGGGAATCGCCGAGGAGGCCAGCAGGTGCTCGTGCGTGATGCGGTCGCGGGCCGCCTTGCGCTGCGAGCGCACCCAGGGCTGCAGCGGGGCGTCGCTCTCGAAGAAGGTCACGTGCTCCCCCGAGCTGTAGCTCGACGCCGTGACGGCCAGGGCCTTGAGGTGGCCCTTCTTCAGCAGGCGCGGCAGGCGCACCAGCGGCACCATCTTGACCAGCAGTTTTTCGAGCGGCGCATTGTCCAGCAGCGAGCGCGGGCGCATGCGCCGCCAGCGCGCCAGGGCCCAGCCCAGCGACAGCAGCGACAGCCAGCGTGCACCGCTGCGCAGCACGCTCAGCGAGTCCGCCCGGTACACCTGGTGCGCATGGAAGTCGCGCCAGACGCGCGCGATGCGGCGCACAGCGCGGTCGAAATGGTCGGCCCCGCAGGCCAGCGCCGCCGCATTGATGGCGCCGGCCGAGGTGCCGGTGATGATGGGAAAGGGGTTGGGCTCATTGCCCGCGCCACAGGCCAGGCGCAGGTCGGCAATGGCTTCGAGCACGCCCACCTGGTAGGCCGCCCGGGCGCCGCCGCCCGTCAGCAGAAGGCCCGTGGTGGGAGGGGCTGGTGGGGCAGGGCTGTCGGGTGGGTGCATCGGCGCGTGCGTGGGGGCTTTATCGGCAGTGCCAAGTGTGCTGCGTTGCGGGCAGCCCGCCACATGGGGAAACCCGCATGGCGGGGGGCGGGTCAGGCCTTGGCGAGAAGGAGGGAGGCGACGCCCGGGCCCTGCAGCACGGTGATGCCGTTGTCGCGCGCGAAGAGGCGGGCGTTGTCGGAGAGCTGGCCCTGGGTCATCACGTAGATGCCGCTGGAGGCCCCCTCGGCCTGCATGGCGGCATGCAGCTCGCGCACCGGCTCGATGCCATGGGTGGCGGCCTTCCAGCGTTTGGCACTGACCAGGGTGGCCTGGCCGCCCTTGGCCACGACGCGCAGGTCCACGGGGCCTGCCTTGGGCTTTTCCACCGTGCAGCCATCGCGCACCCAGGCGGCCTCCAGCGCATCGGCAAACTGGCGCCAGGGCATGCTGTTCACGGCGCCCAGCATTTCCTCGACCTTGGCGGGGCTCGGCGCCCGCAGCTGGCGCCAGGCCGCAATGCAGCCCACGACGAAGATCGGCAGCGTGCCCACGGCGCCGACATAGGCGTACTCGCGCGGCAGCAGGGCGCCGGCGCCCAGTGCGATCACCCCCACCACCAGGAAGCTGACCCACCAGGGCGAGCGCAGCAGCACAGCAAACAGGGATTTCTCGGCCATCTTGAATTTCACGGGGGGCTTTCGGGAGTCGGTGACAGAAGGGGGGAAGACGCGCATTGTCCCGCACTTGGATCGGGGAAGTTCCTCTTCGATAGACTACCTCCCCCACAGGAGTTAATTGCATGGCAGTCACCGAACAGGGCCTTCTGGCCGCACTTTCCAGCGTACAAGACCCGCACACGGGCAAGGACTATGTCAGCACGCGTGCGCTGCGCAATGTGCAGATCAGCGGCGGCGACGTGGCCTTCGAGGTGGAACTCGGCTACCCGGCCAGGAGCCTGGTCCCCGAGCTGCGCCGCAGCCTGGTGGCCGCGGCCAAGGGCGTGGCCGGGGTGGACAACGTCTCGGTCAACATCACCACCAAGGTGCTGGCCCACGCCGTGCAGCGTGGCGTGCAGCTGCTGCCCCAGGTGAAGAACATCATTGCCGTGGCCTCGGGCAAGGGTGGGGTGGGCAAGAGCACCACGGCGGCCAACCTGGCCCTGGCCCTGGCGGCCGAGGGCGCCAGCGTCGGCGTGCTCGACGCCGACATCTACGGCCCGAGCCAGCCGATGATGCTGGGCATCAGCCGCCGCCCCGAGAGCGAGGACGGCAAGACCATGGAGCCGCTGGAGAACTACGGCGTGCAGGTCATGTCCATCGGCTTCCTGGTCGACCAGGACGAAGCCATGATCTGGCGCGGCCCCATGGCCACGCAGGCGCTGGAGCAGCTGCTGCGCCAGACCAACTGGAAGGACCTCGATTACCTGATCATCGACATGCCGCCCGGCACCGGCGACATCCAGCTCACGCTGTCCCAGCGCGTGCCCATGACCGGCGCGGTGATCGTCACCACGCCGCAGGACATCGCCCTGCTGGATGCCAAGAAGGGCATCAAGATGTTCGAGAAGGTGGGCGTGCCCATCCTGGGCATCGTCGAGAACATGGCCGTGCACGTGTGCAGCAACTGCGGCCACGTGGAGCACATCTTCGGCGCCGATGGCGGCAAGAAGATGGCGGCCGACTACGGCATGGACTACCTGGGCGCGCTGCCGCTGGACATGCAGATCCGCCTGCAGGCCGACAGCGGCAAACCCACCGTGGTGGCCGACCCCGATGGTGACGTGGCGCAGATCTACAAGAGGGTGGCGCGCACCGTGGCCGTGAAGATCGCCCAGCAGGCCAAGGACTTCTCATCCAAGTTCCCGACCATCTCGGTCAGCAAGGACACCTGAGCGTGCGCCTGCGCAAGGCCTGGCAGCCGGGTGGTGAAAGGGCGGCGCGGCGATGAACCTGCTGGCCGCCATGCGCTACCTCGTCTCGCTGGACGAGCACCGCCATTTCGGCCGGGCGGCGCAGGCCTGCCACATCACCCAGCCAGCGCTGTCGAACGCGCTGCGGGCGCTGGAGGAGGAGTTCGGCGTCGTCATCGTGCAGCGGGCACGCTCCTACGTGGGCCTGACCCACGAGGGCGAGGCCGTGCTGGCCACGGCGCAGCGCATGCTGCGCGACAACGAGGTCCTGCGCCAGGAGCTGCGCAGCACCGAGATCGCGCCGCAGGGGCGCCTGCGCATGGCGTCCACGCCCACGGCAGTGCCCATCCTCTCGCGCTTTGCCGCCCTGCTGCAGGCGCGCCACCCGGGCATCCTGCCCGTGGTGCTGTCCATGAGCTCGCAGGAGCTCGAGCAGCGGCTCGAAGACCTGTCGCTGGACCTGGCCGTGGGCTACAGCGAGCGCATGCAGGCCAAGCGCGTGAACCTGCGCTCCTGGCCGCAGTGCAACGAGCACTACTACCTGCTGCGCCGCGCACGCACGCCCGACCCGGACCGCCTGCGCATCGGCCCCCCCATGCGCTGGAAGGACGCCGGCCAGCTGCCGCTGTGCCTGCTCACCCCCGACATGCACAACCGCTTCATCATCGACGAGGCCCTGCGCGAGGCGGGCGCGCCGGTGCCGCCGGCCATCGAGACCAACTCGGTGCTGACACTGGTGCTGTCCGTGCTGTCGGGCGAGGTCTGCAGCGTGCTGCCGGGCGCCATGGTGGCCGCCGCGCGCAGCGAGCGCGGCCTGGAGGCCCTGCCCCTGGTCGATCCCGACGTGCGCACCCCCATCGGCTTCATGACCCAGCGCGGTCCGCGCGTGTCCCGGGCGCTCGAAGCCGCGCTCGAACTGCTGGACCTGCCCGCCTGGCGCGAGCACGTGGCAGAGCACTGCGGCGAGTTGAAGTCTTAGCCAAATCCCCCGGGGGCGCATCCCCCAAGACGGACGGCCCAGCCCGGCGAGGCAATCCTTGCGCGGGGCTGCGAGTTGGGCCGTGCGGGCTGATTGCGCGACATATGCAATGTGCTGCATATGCGAGCGATTTCCATTCGCGTTCATTCAACTGCTGAATCGCACCATGTGCCGATTCAATTTGACGCACCAGGGATCCTGTTCAGACACTCCGCTCGGCGCATTGACCTGCGTCAATAAGAAAAGCGCTTGCGCAACATCACAGGAGAGAGAACATATGAATGCATCATCGGCAGGCACCGCGACCATGCCTGAGTCCTTCGCGGCTCCTGGTTTTCTGGACAAGGAGCGCATCATTGCGGGGCCTGGCTTCAACCGGTGGCTGGTGCCGCCGGCTGCCCTGGCGATCCACCTGTGTATCGGCATGGCCTATGGCTTCTCGGTCTTCTGGCTGCCCCTGTCCAAGGCACTGAGCACGGCGGGCGCGGGCGCGGCCTGCCCCAAGGACATGAGCTTCTTCGCCGAGCTGTTCGCCTCCGGCTGCGACTGGCGTGTGGCCACGCTGGGCTGGATGTACACCCTGTTCTTCGTCTTCCTGGGCTGCTCGGCCGCCATCTGGGGCGGCTGGCTGGAGCGTGCCGGCCCGCGCAAGGCCGGCGTGGTCTCGGCCGTGTGCTGGTGCGGCGGCATGCTGCTGTCGGCGCTGGGCATCCACCTGCACCAGTTCTGGCTCATGATCCTGGGCTCGGGCGTGATCGGGGGCATCGGGCTGGGGCTCGGTTACATCTCCCCCGTGTCCACGCTGATCAAGTGGTTCCCCGACCGGCGCGGCATGGCCACCGGCATGGCCATCATGGGCTTTGGCGGCGGCGCGATGATCGGCTCGCCCCTGGCGGTGGACCTGATGAAGAACTTCTCCAGCCCCACCGACGTGGGCGTGATGCAGACCTTCGTGGTCATGGCGCTGGTGTACTTCGTGTTCATGATGGCCGGTGCACTGGGCTACCGCGTGCCGCCCACGGGCTGGAAGCCCGCCGGCTGGACGCCGCCACCCCCCTCGGCCAACGCCATGATCACCCAGCGCCACGTGCACGTGAAGCGCGTCTGGGGCATCCCCCAGTTCTGGCTCATCTGGGTCGTGCTGTGCATGAACGTGAGCGCCGGCATCGGCGTGATCGGCATGGCCTCGCCCATGCTGCAGGAAGTCTTCGGCGGCGGCCTGATCGGCGTGTCGCAGAAGTTCGGTGAGCTCGACAAGGCCCAGCTGGCCGCCATCGCGGCCGTGGCCGGCGGCTTCACGGCGCTGCTGTCGCTGTTCAACATCGGCGGCCGCTTCTTCTGGGCCAGCCTGTCCGACAAGTTCGGCCGCAAGATGACCTATGTGATCTTCTTCGTGCTCGGCGGCCTGATGTACGCCAGCATCCCGAGCTCGGCCGGTGCCGGCAGCAAGCTGTTGTTCGTGGGCGCCTTCTGCGTGATCCTGTCGATGTACGGCGGCGGCTTCGCCACGGTGCCGGCCTACCTGGCCGACCTGTTCGGCACGCAGTTCGTGGGCGCCATCCACGGCCGCCTGCTGACGGCCTGGGCCACGGCCGGCATCCTGGGCCCGGTAGTCGTGAACTACATGCGCGAATACCAACTGGGCCTGGGCCTGCCGCGCGAACAGGTGTACAACCAGACCATGTACATCCTGGTGGGCATGCTGGTCATCGGCCTCATCGCCAACCTCCTGGTACGCCCGCTGGCCGACAAATGGTTCATGAGCGACGAGGAGCTGGCCCACGAGAAGAAGCTGGCCCACGAAAAGAGCGTGGCGGCCGAAGTCGGCGGCGGCCCCGGCAGCGGCGGCACGACCAGCCCCGCGGTGGTGGCCTTCGCCTGGCTGGCAGTGGGCCTGCCGCTCATCTGGGGCATCTACAAGACCCTGGTGAGCGCCGCCAAGTTTTTCCAGTAAGGAAGCGGATGGCACGGGGCCGGGGGCGGCACGAAGCGCCCCGGGCCGCCATGACCATGCCCCCTGCAGGGCAGGGGGCCGGGAACGCCCGGCGCATGGCACAGTCCAAGCAGGGGCGCCCGTCCAGGAGACCATGATGAAGCAAGAAAAGATCGAGTTCTACAAAGGCCCGGCCGGCGGCTGGGGCGCGCTCAACAGCGTCAAGAATGCGCTGCTGCGCCAGGACATTCCCCTGAAGGGCGCCAAGACGTTGCTCTCGGCCAACCAGCCCGATGGCTTCGACTGCCCGGGCTGTGCCTGGCCCGACCGCAACCATGCCTCCACCTTCGAGTTCTGCGAGAACGGCGTCAAGGCCGTGGCTGCCGAGGCCACGGCCCGGCGCGCCGGCCCCAGCCTGTTCGCCCAGTACACCGTGGCCGAGCTGGCCGAGCAGAGCGATTTCTGGCTCGAAGACCAGGGCCGGCTCACGCAGCCCATGGCCTACCATGCGCCCAGCGACCAGTACCGCCCGATCTCCTGGGACGATGCCTTCGCGCTGATCGCGCGCCACCTGAACGCGCTGCCCGATCCGAACCAGGCCATCTTCTACACCTCGGGCCGGGCCAGCAACGAGGCCGCCTTCCTGTACCAGCTGTTCGTGCGCCAGTACGGCACGAACAACTTCCCCGACTGCTCGAACATGTGCCACGAGCCCAGCGGCAGCGGCATGCGCCCGCAGATCGGCGTGGGCAAGGGCACGGTGACCCTGCACGACTTCGAGTGCGCCGACGCGATCTTCATCTTCGGCCAGAACCCGGGCACCAACCACCCGCGCATGCTCGGCGAGCTGCGCGAGGCGCACAAGCGCGGCGCGCGCATCGTGAGCTTCAACCCCCTGCGCGAGCGCGGGCTGGAGCGCTTTGCCGACCCGCAGGACAAGCTGGAGATGGCCACCTTCGGCTCCACGCCCATCAGCACGCACTACTTCCAGCTGCGCGTGGGCGGCGACCTGCCGGCCGTCAAGGGCATGATGAAGCATGTGCTGGACCAGGAGGACGCCCGCGGCGGCGTGCTCGACCACGCCTTCATCGCCGAGCACACCACGGGCTTCGACGCCCTGGCGGCGGACCTGCGCGCCGAGTCCTGGGAGCTGCTGGAGCAGGAGTCGGGCCTGACCGAGGAACAGATGCGCTCCGCGGCCGACATCTACATCGGCGCCAAGAGCGTGATCGCCTGCTGGGGCATGGGCATCACCCAGCACAAGTACGCGGTGGCCACGATCCAGGGCATCGTCAGCCTGCTCTTGATGCGCGGCAACATCGGCCGCGAGGGCGCGGGCCCCTGCCCGGTGCGCGGCCACAGCAACGTGCAGGGCGACCGCACCATGGGCATCTGGGAGAAGCCCCCGGCGGCGCTGCTCGACCGGCTGCGCGACGTGTTCGGCTTCGAGCCGCCGCGCGAGAACGGCGTGGACACGGTGGAGGCCATCCGCCACATGCTGGACGGCAAGGGCAAGGTGTTCTTCGCCCTGGGCGGCAATTTCGCCGCCGCCACCCCCGACACCTACGAGACCTGGAAGGCGCTGCAGCGCTGCGACCTCACGGTGCACGTGACCACCAAGCTCAACCGCAGCCACATCGTGCATGGCAAGGAGGCGCTGATCCTGCCCTGCCTGGGCCGCACCGAGATCGACGTGCAGGCCGGCGGCCCGCAGGGCGTGACGGTGGAGGATTCGATGAGCATGGTGCACATCTCGGTGGGCATCAACCCGCCGGCTTCCGAGCACCTGCTGTCCGAGCCGGCCATCGTCGCGCGGCTCGCCGCGGCCACGCTGGCCGGGCGCAGCACTGTTCCCTGGATGTGGCTGGTGGAGGACTATGCGCGCATCCGCGACCAGATCGAGAAAGTGTTCCCCGACTTCAAGGACTTCAACCAGCGCGTGGCCGTGCCCGGCGGGTTCCGGTTGCGCAACACGGCCAGCGAGCGCGTGTGGGCCACGGCCTCGGGCAAGGCCAGCTTCCATGCCCACGCCGTGCCGCGCGACACGCCCTCGCACATCGCGCGCGAACGCTACAAGGATGCGGTGGTCTTCACGCTGCTGACCACGCGCTCGCACGACCAGTACAACACCACCATCTACGGCATGGACGACCGCTACCGCGGCGTCTACGGCCAGCGCCGCGTGGTGTTCATCAACGACAAGGACATCCGCGCCCTGGGCATGCAGGACGGCGACTGGGTCGACATCCAGACCGTGTGGAGCGATGGCCAGGAGCGCCGCGCGGACCGCTTCAAGCTGGTGGCCTACGACATCCCGCGCGGCAACCTCGCTGCCTATTACCCCGAGACGAATCCGCTGGTGCCGCTGTCGGCCGTGGCCGATACGGCGGGCACGCCCACCTCCAAGTCCATCCCGGTGCTGCTGCTGCCGCATGGGCCGGGCGCGGCGACCCTGGCGGGCGCCGCCGTGCCGGCGCAGGCCGAGGCGCCATGACCGCCCAGGAGGAAACCCTGGCCTGCGCCATCCTGCGTGCGCTGGCCGAAGAGTCCCGCGGCCAGGATGGGGCGGCGGCGCCCGGCGTGTCGCTGCCGCGCCTGGGTAAGCGCCTGGGGCAGGGCGTGAGCGTGCTCCTGCGCGAGCTCACGCTGATGAGCGGTGCCGCCATGGGCGGCCAGCGTGGCCCCGGCTGGGTGCGCGTGGACCAGGTGGGCGAGCGCTGGGTGGCCCACCTGACCGACGCCGGCCGCGCCGTGGCGCGGGAGTTGCCGGCCGCGGGGGAGGCCCCATGAGCGCGCAGCCGTTCTCCCTGCCCGACGGCGAGGCCGATGCGGCGCTGGAACTGCCGGCGCTGGCCCAGCGGCCCGTGCGGGTGTTCGGCGAGGCGGGCGTGCCGCAGGACGGGGCCCTGCGCTCCGATACCCTGGCGGCGGAGATTCCCGTAGCGCTGGTGTTCAACGGCGTCTCGCACGCGGTGATGATGGCCACGCCCGAGCACCTCGAAGATTTTGCGCTCGGCTTTGCGCTCAGCGAAGGCATCCTCGACCAGGCGCAGGACTGCCGCGGCAGCACGCTGCAGCTCGCGGATGCCCGTGCGGCGCACCTGCCGCCCGGCGTGCCGGGGGTCGAGGTGCACCTGGAGATCTCGGCGCGCAGCTTCGAGCGCCTCAAGGACCGGCGCCGCAGCATGGCCGGCCGCACGGGCTGCGGTGTGTGCGGCGTGGAAAGCTTTGCCGCGCTCGACCTGGCGCCCGAGCGCCTGCCGGTGCGCGACTGGATCGGGCGCGTGGACCTGCCCACGGTGCTGCGCGCCTTTGCCGACTTCAAGGCGCTGCAGCCGCACAACGCGCAGTCGGGCTCGCTGCATGCCGCCGGTTGGGCCACGCTGGACGGGCGCCTGGCCCAGGTCTGCGAAGACGTGGGCCGGCACAACGCCCTGGACAAGCTCATCGGCTGGCTGTCGCGCAGTGCTCGCCTGGCCGAGCCCGGCTTCGTCGTGCTCAGCAGCCGGGGCAGCCACGAGCTGGTGCGCAAGTGCGCGCGCGTGGGCCTGTCGGCACTGGCCACGATTTCGGCACCCACCGCCACCGGCGTGCAGGTGGCCGAACTCGCCGGGCTGCGCCTGTGGGGCCTGTGCCGCGCGCCGCGCGCGGTGCTGTATGCACCTGGGGCGCAGACGGTGACCTGAGCGACAGGGGAAAACCCTCGCCGCCGCAGGCAGTACCGGCTTGCGCAGTACAGTCGGGCCATGTCCCAGCGCCCCACCCTCGAAGTCGCCGTCACCATGCGCCGCGAGCGCCTGGACAACCGCTGGCAGCCCTGGCGCTGGGTGCTCGACGGCGTGGTGCCCGGCGAAGCCGCCTTCGGCGACGTGCCGCGCCTGCTGCGCGAGGACGCGGACCAGGCCCTGTGGCTGTTCCCGGGCTTTGCGGTCGAGCTGTTCAAGGACGATGGCGAGGGCTACCACCTGAACCTGTCGGCACCCGCGCCCTGCTGGTTCGTGCTCTGGCGCATGGACGAGGAGGGCAGCGTTGCCGAGCCGCTGGCGCGCCCCGTGGCCGTGAGCCTGAGCTACCACGATGCCGGCCGCTGGCTCGATGCGCAGGAAACGGTGGAGCAGGTGCCCGCGCCGCCAGAGGTTCTGGCCTTGCTGCAGGCCTTTGTCGACGAGCACTATGCGCCCGAGCCCAAGCGCCGCCGGCGGCCCGACAGCTTCCAGTCGCTCACCGACCGCTTCGGCAATCCGGCATCGGTCTCCACCGACAAGCAGCGCGGTGGCCGGGGCGGCCAGCACCATGGCTGACGGCTTTCTCTCGCGCTGGTCGCGCCGCAAGCAGGAGGTGGCGGCAGGCCGGCCCGTGCAGGAGCCGGAACTCCCGCCCGCGCCCGAGCTGCTGGCATCGCCGGTGGCCACCCCTGCCGCAGAGCAGCCGCCCTTGCCCGCCGCCGTGGAGCCCGAACCGCCCACCCTGGCCGATGCCCAGGCGCTGACGCCCGAATCCGACTTCAAGCCCTTCATGGGCCGTGGCGTGGCGCCCGACGTGCGCAACACGGCCATGAAGAAGCTGTTTGCCGACCCCCACTTCAACGCCATGGACGGCCTGGACATCTACATCGATGACTATTCCAAGCCCGACCCGCTGCCCGAAGGCATGCTGCGCCAGATGGCCAGCGCCCATTTCATGGGCTTCTTCGACCATGAAAAGGAGGCCGCCGGCACGCCCGCGCCGGCAATGGCCCAGCAGGATGCTCAGCCTCGGGATGATGCGGAGTCGGCTGTGCCGCCAGACGTGGCACAGTCCGAGGTATGCACCGCCATTCCTAGCTCGCCAGTACTGGCCGCCACGCCCCCGCAAGGGGACGCAGCGGCCAGGGTAGCCAGCCATACCGAACATGACCACGCTGATCTGCGACTGCAACCAGACGATGCCCCTCGACGCGAAGGCGTTGGGCGCGGCCCTGCATGAGGATCTGACGCTCCACTCCACGCTGTGCCGGCGCGAGGCCGGCGCCTTCCAGGGCGCCATCCGCACCGGCCAGGAGGTGGTGGTGGCCTGCACCCAGGAGCAGCGCCTGTTCGGCGAACTCGGCGCGCAGACCGAAGGCGCGGTCTCGCCAATCCGCTTCGTGAACATCCGCGAGACCGGGGGCTGGAGCCGCGATGCCCGCGAGGCGGGCCCCAAGATCGCTGCGCTGCTGGCCGCCGCGCGCCTGCCCGAGCCGCCGCCGGTGGCCACCGTCACCTACAAGAGCACGGGCCGCCTGCTGGTCATCGGCCCGCTCGACGCGGCCGAGCAGGCCGCGGCGCTGGTGGCCGACGTGCTCGACGTGACCCTGTTCGCGCAGGGCCCGGGCCAGGCCGGCGGCGCCCAGGCGCGGCGCTTTCCCGTGCTCGCGGGGCGCCTCACGGGGCTGTCGGGCTGGCTCGGGGCCTTCGACGTGCAGTGGTCTGCCGACAACCCCATCGACCTGGACCTGTGCACGCGCTGCAATGCCTGCATCGTGGCCTGCCCCGAGAACGCCATCGGCCTGGACTACCAGGTGGATCGGTCGGCCTGCGATGCCAACCGCGCCTGCGTGCGCGCCTGCCAGGTGGCCGGCGCCATCGACTTCGGCCGCGAGGCCGGCGTGCAGCAGGAGCGCTTCGACCTGGTGCTGGACCTGCGCTCGGCCACGGCCGAGCCGACCTTCACCCAGCATGCGTCGCCGCAAGGCTATTTCCGCAGCGACGGGCGCGACATGGCCGTGCTGCTCAAGCTGCGCGAGCTGGTGGGCGAGTTCGACAAGCCCCGCTTCTTCGCCTACAAGCAAAAGCTCTGCGCCCACAGCCGCAACGAGACCGTGGGCTGCAATGCCTGCATCGAGGTCTGTTCTGCCGAGGCCATTTCCAGCGACAAGGGCCGCCAGCAGATCAAGGTCAACCCCCACCTGTGCGTGGGCTGCGGCGCCTGCAGCACGGTGTGCCCCACCGGAGCGCTGTCGTTTGCCTACCCAGGTGCCACGGAGCAGGGCGCGCGCTTCAAGGCCCTGTTGTCCACCTACGCGGCCGCAGGCGGCAAGGATGCCGTGCTGCTGCTGCACAGCCAGGAGCGCGGCCAGGCCCTGGTCGATGCGCTGGGCCGCGCCGCCCAGCTGCGGCGCGCCCAGGGCGTGCCGGCCCAGGTGATCCCGGTGCCGCTGTGGCACACGGCCAGCACCGGCGTGGACCTGTGGCTCAGCGCGCTGGCCTATGGTGCCTCGCAGGTGGTGGTGCTGGCCACGCACGAGGAGGCACCCCAGTACCTCGCCGGCCTGCAGGAGCAGATGGACGTGGCCCAGGCCATCCTGCACGGGCTGGGCTACACCGGCAGCCACCTGCGGCTGCTGCGCGCGGACGACGCGGCAGCGCTCGATGCAGGCCTGCAGTCCCTGCGCCATACGCGCCAGCTGCTGCCGCCCGTGGCCGCGCGCCATGGTGTGGCCCAGGAAAAGCGCGCCACGCTGGAGATGGCGCTGGACCACTTCACCGCCCATGCGCCGCTGCTGAAAGACGGCCTGCCCGAGGCCATCGCGCTGCCGGCAGCCGGCGCGCCGCTCGGGGCCATCACGGTCGCCAAGGACCGCTGTACGCTGTGCCTGAGCTGCGTGAGCGCCTGCCCCGCGGGGGCGCTTCAGGACAACCCGCAGCTGCCGCAGCTGCGCTTTCTCGAAAAGAACTGCGTGCAGTGCGGCCTGTGCGCCACCACCTGCCCCGAGGACGCCATCGCCCTGCAGCCGCGCCTGTTGCTCACGCCCGAGCGCACGCAGCTGCGCGTGCTCGCCGAGACCCAGCCCTGGGCCTGTGTGCGCTGCAGCAAACCCTTCGGCACGCTCAAGGCCATCGAGGCCATGCTGGAGCGGCTCGCGGGCCACGCCATGTTCCAGGGCGAGGCGCTGGAGCGCCTCAAGATGTGCAGCGACTGCCGCGTGATCGACCTGTATTCTTCCCAAAGCGAAGCGAAAGTGACGGACCTGTGAGCGCCACCGCCCCCCTGACCATGGCGTCCAGCGCTGCCCTCGACGAGGAAACCGCGCGCGCCGAACTCTATGGCCTGCTGGCGCAGCTGTACTACAGCGCGCCGCCCCCGGAGCTGCTGGCCCTGCTGCGCGTGGCCGTGACCGAAGCGCCTGCGCAAGGCGGTGCGCTCGAGGACCCCTGGCAGCAGCTGGTGGGGGCGGCCCGGGCGCAGGGCGATGCGGCCATCGCCGCCGAGTTCGAGCGCCTGTTCGGCGGCGTGGGCAAGCCCGAGGTCTTCCTGTACGGATCGCACTACCTGAGCGGCTTTCTCAACGAGAAGCCGCTGGCGCGCCTGCGCAGCGACCTCGGCGCGCTGGGCCTGGCCCGCAGCGAGGCCATGCCCGAGACCGAGGACCATATCGCCTACCTCTGCGAAGCCATGCGCTACCTGATCGCCGGTGACGACATGGCGGTGTGCAACCTTGCGACCCAACGGGACTTTTTTGCCGCCCACCTGCAGCCCTGGCTGCCGGCCCTGTGCGACGTGCTCGAGGCCCACCCCGCTGCACCCTTCTATGGCGCGCTGGCCCGCTTCACACGGGCCTTTGCGGCTGTGGAAACCCAGGGTTTCGACATGCTGGAATGAGCCGCTGCGGGCGCCTGCAAGGGCGCGCCAAACCCGAGCGCAATCCTGTGGGGTGGCCACACCCGATTGCAGCGGGCCGGACACTCGCATAGACTGTATGAACGACATTGCATAGCCGCAAGCCCTCCTGGAGACAACGATGCAGGACAGCCAGCCCCAATCTTCCCGCCGCCGCTTCTTTGCGGGGGCCGCCACCGCAGGGGCTGCTGCCGCAGCCGTCGCGGCCTTGCCGCACATCACCGCGCCCGATGCCACTGCCGTGGCCGAGCCGGTACCGGCCCCACCCGAGCGCGGTGGCGGCTACCGCCTCTCGGCGCACGTCCAGCAGTACTACAAGACCACCCAACTCTGACCGCGGGGCGCACCATGTTGCTCACCAAGAAGTCTTCCCACGGCCGGGAGGGCGCTGCGGCCTCCTCCTCGTCCTCCCCCTTTGTCCACAGCCTGCAGCGCGGCCTGGCCAAGGCCCTGCCCACCATGGACCGGCGCGCCTTCCTGCGCCGCTCGGGCCTGGGCGTCGGCGTGGGCATCGCCGCCTCGCAGCTCGCGCTGGTCAAGAAGTCCAGCGCCGCCGAGGGCGCCAAGGTCGGCCTGGGCGACAGCAAGATCGAGGTGCGCCGCACCATCTGCACCCACTGCTCGGTCGGCTGCGCGGTGGATGCCGTGGTCGAGAACGGCGTCTGGGTGCGCCAGGAGCCGGTGTTCGACTCGCCCATCAACCTGGGCGCCCACTGCGCCAAGGGCGCTGCGCTGCGCGAGCACGGCCATGGCGAGTACCGCCTGCGCTACCCGATGAAGCTGGTCAACGGCAAGTACGAGCGCATCAGCTGGGACACGGCGCTCAATGAGATCACGGCCCGCATGCAGGATCTGCGCAAGGCCAGCGGGCCCGACAGCGTGTACTTCGTGGGTTCGTCCAAGCACAACAACGAGCAGGCCTACCTGCTGCGCAAGTTCGTGAGCTTCTGGGGCACCAACAACTGCGACCACCAGGCGCGCATCTGCCACTCCACCACGGTGGCCGGGGTGGCCAACACCTGGGGCTACGGGGCCATGACGAATTCGTACAACGACATGCAGAACAGCAAGGTCGCCATGTACATCGGCTCCAACGCGGCCGAGGCCCACCCGGTGAGCATGCTGCACATGCTGCATGCCAAGGAGACCGGCTGCAAGATGATCGTGGTGGACCCGCGCTTCACCCGCACGGCGGCCAAGGCCGACGAGTACGTGCGCATCCGCTCGGGCACCGACATCCCCTTCCTGTTCGGCCTGCTGTACCACATCTTCAAGAACGGCTGGGAAGACAAGCAGTACATCAACGACCGTGTCTACGGCATGGACAAGGTGCGCGAGGAGATCCTGGCCAAGTGGACGCCCGACAAGGTCGAGGAGGCCTGCGGCGTCAAGGAGGAGCAGGTCTTCAAGGTGGCCAGCCTGCTCAACGCCCACCGCCCCGGCACCGTGGTCTGGTGCATGGGCCAGACCCAGCACACCATCGGCAACGCCATCGTGCGCGCCTCGTGCATCCTGCAGCTGGCGCTGGGCAACGTGGGCAAGTCCGGCGGCGGCACCAACATCTTCCGCGGGCATGACAACGTGCAGGGCGCCACCGACGTGGGCCCCAACCCCGACTCGCTGCCCGGCTACTACGGCATCGCCGAAGGCGCCTGGAAGCACTTCGCCGCGGTCTGGGGCGTGGACTTCGAGTGGATCAAGGCCCGCTATGCGAGCCCGGCGATGATGACCAAGTCGGGCCTCACGGTCTCGCGCTGGATCGACGGCGTGCTCGAGAAGAACGAGCTGATCGACCAGGACGCCAACCTGCGCGGCGTGTTCTTCTGGGGCCATGCGCCCAACTCCCAGACCCGGGGCCTGGAGATGAAGCGCGCCATGGACAAGCTCGACCTGCTCGTCGTGGTCGATCCCTACCCCTCGGCCACCGCGGCCATGGCCGCCATGCCCGGCAGGGCCGAGGACCTGAATCCGAACCGCGCGGTCTATTTGCTGCCTGCGGCCACTCAATTCGAAACCAGCGGTTCATGCACCGCTTCCAACCGCTCGCTGCAATGGCGCGAGAAGGTGATCGAGCCGCTGTGGGAGAGCCGCTCCGACCACATGATCATGTACCAGTTCGCGCAGAAGCTGGGCTTCGACAAGGAACTGGTCAAGAACTACAAGCTGCAGAAGGTGCAGGGCATGGACGAGCCCGTGATCGAGGACATCCTGCGCGAGATCAACCGCAGCGTCTGGACCATCGGCTACACCGGCCAGAGCCCCGAGCGCCTGAAGGCGCACATGAAGAACATGCACCTGTTCGACGTGAAGACCCTGAAGGCCAAGGGCGGCAAGGACAAGGAGACCGGCTACGACTTCACGGGCGACTACTTCGGCCTGCCCTGGCCCTGCTACGGCACGCCCGAACTCAAGCACCCCGGCTCGTCCAACCTCTATGACAATTCCAAACATGTCATGGATGGCGGCGGGTGTTTTCGCGCCAACTTCGGCGTGGAAAAGGACGGCCAGAACCTGCTGGCCGAGGACGGCTCGTACTCGCTGGGCTCCGACATCACCACCGGCTACCCCGAGTTCGACCACGTGCTGCTCAAGAAGCTGGGCTGGTGGGATGAACTCACCGATGCCGAGAAGAAGGCCGCCGAGGGCAAGAACTGGAAGACCGACCCCACGGGCGCCATCATCCGCGTGACCATGAAGAACCATGGCTGCCACCCCTTCGGCAATGCCAAGGCGCGCGCCGTGGTGTGGAACTTCCCCGATGCCATCCCGCAGCACCGCGAGCCGCTGTACGGCACCCGGCCCGACCTGATGGCCAAGTACCCCACGCACGACGACAAGAAGGCCTTCTGGCGCCTGCCCACGCTCTACAAGAGCGTGCAGGACAAGAACATCGCCGACAAGGTGCACGAGAAGTTCCCGCTGATCCTGACCTCGGGCCGCCTGGTCGAGTACGAGGGCGGCGGCGAGGAAACCCGCTCCAACCCCTGGCTGGCCGAGCTGCAGCAGGAGTCGTTCGTGGAAATCAACCCCAAGACCGCCGGCGAGCGCGGCGTGCGCAACGGCGAGCGGGTGTGGCTTAGTTCGCCCACAGGCGCCCGTATCAACGTGCAGGCGATGGTGACCGAACGCGTGGCACCCGACACGGTGTGGATGCCGTTCCACTTCTCGGGCCACTGGCAGGGCGCGGACATGTTGGCCCACTACCCCAAGGGCGCGGCCCCGGTCGTGCGCGGCGAGGCCGTGAACACCGCCACCACCTATGGCTACGACAGCGTGACCATGATGCAGGAAACCAAGACCACGGTCTGCAACGTGGAACGCGCGTGAGCACGCAGCACAAGCAGCGACCAGGAGACACCCCATGGCACGAATGAAATTCATCTGCGATGCAGAACGCTGCATCGAATGCAACGGCTGCGTCACCGCCTGCAAGAACGAGCACGAAGTGCCCTGGGGCGTGAACCGCCGCCGTGTGGTCACCCTCAACGACGGCGTGCCGGGCGAAAAATCCATCTCGGTGGCCTGCATGCACTGCAGCGATGCGCCCTGCATGGCCGTGTGCCCGGTGAACTGCTTTTACCGCACCGACGAGGGCGTGGTGCTGCACGACAAGGACGTGTGCATCGGCTGCGGCTATTGCAGCTATGCCTGCCCGTTCGGCGCACCCCAGTTCCCCTCGCAGGGCACCTTCGGCGTGCGCGGCAAGATGGACAAGTGCACCTTCTGCGCCGGCGGCCCCGAGACCCATGGCAGCCAGGCCGAGTTCGACAAGTACGGCCGCAACCGCCTGGCCGAGGGCAAGCTGCCGGCCTGCGCCGAGATGTGTTCCACCAAGGCCCTCCTGGCCGGCGATGGCGACGTGGTGGCGGACATCTTCCGCAACCGCGTGGTGCAGCGCGGCAAGGGTGCCGAGGTCTGGGGCTGGGGCACGGCCTACGGCTCCAAGCAGGCCGGCCAACCCACACCGGGAGCCAAGTCATGACCGGGCGCAGCGCGCTGATCCTCTGTGCAGCCTGCGGGCTGCTGGTGCTGGCGGCCTGCACCGAGAAGCCGCAGACCGGCGGCGGCGTGCGCGTCGATGCGCCGCCCTATGCCGGCACGGGCAGCAACTTCACCCAGCCCGGCTGGAAGGCCGGCGACAAGGCCGGCTGGGAGCAGCAGCTCAAGGCGCGCCAGCAGTACGGCCAGAACGAATACACCCGTAGCACCCGCTAGAGCGAGGCCTGCCATGAAAACCATCCTGTGCAGCATGGCCCTGTGTGCCGGACTGGCCTGGGGCACGGCGGCCGCCCAGGCGCCGGCCGATGCGGCCTCTGCGGCCACGCCGGCCGCCGCCGTTGCGCCCGCGCCAGGCGGTATCCAGAGCCAGAACATCTTCCAGGTCAAGCCCGATGCCAGCGAGGAGCCGGGCTATGCCCAGCAGAGCAACGGTGAGCGCGCCAAGGTGCAGCCGGGCAACAACGCACCGATGTGGCGCCAGGTGGGCGAGGGGGTCACGGGCTACAGCAGCCTGCCCAAGAGCCAGGCGCCCGAGGCCGGCAACCTGATACAGCCCTTCGTGCAGTACCCCGGATCGCGCGTGACCAATGCGGGCGAGGCCTGGCGCCAGGTGCGCAACCAGTGGATCATCCCCTACGGCGGCTCGCTGCTGCTCATCGTGGCGGGCGCCATCGCGCTGTTCTACTGGCGCAAGGGCACCATGCACCTGCACGGCGCCGAGACGGGCCGCAAGATCGAGCGCTTCACACCGTTCGAGCGCTCCGCCCACTGGGCCAATGCCATCGCCTTCGTGGCGCTGGCCATCTCGGGCCTGGTGATGGCCTTCGGCAAGTTCTTCCTGCTGCCCATCCTGGGCGGCACGCTGTTCGGCTGGCTGGCCTATGTGCTCAAGAACGTGCACAACTTCGCCGGGCCGCTGTTCGCGGTGTCGCTGCTCATCGTGTTCCTCACCTTCGTCAAGGACAATTTCCCGCGCCGCGGCGACCTCACCTGGCTGCTCAAGGGCGGCGGCATGCTCTCGGGCCAGGAGGTGCCATCGCACCGCTTCAATGCCGGCGAGAAGCTGATCTTCTGGGGCGGGGTGCTGTTCCTGGGCGCCATCGTCGTGGCCTCGGGCCTGGTGCTGGACAAGCTCGTGCCCGGGCTCATCTACGAGCGCGGCACCATGCAGATCGCGCACATGGTCCACGCCGTGGCCACGGTGGTCATGATGGTGATGTTCATGGGCCACATCTACCTGGGCACCATCGGCATGCAGGGCGCCTACAAGGCCATGAAGACCGGCTACGTGGACGAGACCTGGGCGAAGGAGCACCACCAGCTCTGGTACGAAGACATCCAGGCCGGCAAGATTCCCTCGCAACGCAGCAGCAGTGCCGAGCCCGCGGGCGAGGCCACTGCTGCCAAGCCCGTTCAGGCATGAGGTCCCCCATGACGATGAACCACCTCCCCCGCACTTTGCTGCTGGCCCTTTCCGCCGCCTGCGCCTGCAGTGCCGCGCTGGCCAAATTGCCGCCGCCACCGCCCGAGGCGGCAGCCAAGGCGGCCGAAGCCGCCGCCAAGGCCGCCTGGGCCGGCAAGGTCGACAACTACAAGCTGTGCCAGTCGCAGGACAAGGTCGCGGCCCACTACCGCAAGACCAATCCCGCCGCCAAGCCTGCCGCTACGGGCGCGGCCTGTGCGGACCCCGGCCCGTTCGCCTACACACCGCCCGAAGCCAAGCCCATCGAGGCGGCGGGGGCGCACTCGCCACCGGGCACGGCCAGCAGCCCGCCCAGTACCCAGACACCCGCGGCGGCCGCTTCGGCCCCCAAGTCCTGAGCACCGCACGGCATCGGCGTGCATGCCCCCGCTGCACCCTGCGGGGATGGGGTACGCTGTGCCCATGAGCACGCCCCTGCCTGCCACCGACCTTCGCCTGCCGCGCCTGACCCAGGCACGGGCGCCGCTGACCCACCGCGTCGAGGTGGTTAACGAACACGGCGAGCGCGAAGAGCTGTCCATCCCCGCCGAGCGGCCGCTGACCGTGTATGTCGACAACCGCGAGCTCGTCACGCTGATGACCCTGGGCGCGCACCCCGAGCTGCTGGTGCTGGGCTACTTGCGCAACCAGCGCCTGGTGGAGTCGGTGCAGGACATCGAATCGATCACCGTGGACTGGGAGGTCAACGCCGCTGCCGTGCGCACGCGCCACGGCATCGCGCGCATCGAGGAGCGCACGGCCAGCAAGGTGGTCACCACCGGCTGCGGCCAGGGCAGCGTGTTCGGCGGCCTGATGGACGAGGTGGACCGCATCGTGCTTCCCGAGGCTCGGCTCACGCAGGGCCAGCTCTACGGTATCGTCAACGCCATCCGCCTCAAGGAGAGCACCTACAAGTCGGCCGGCTCGGTGCACGGCTGCGCGCTGTTCCAGGGCGAGGAGCTGCTGGTCTTCGTCGAGGACGTGGGCCGCCACAATGCCATCGACACCATCGCGGGGTGGATGTGGATGGCCGCGGGTGACGCGGCACCGATGGCGGGCGCCGACAAAGTGTTCTACACCACGGGCCGGCTGACCAGCGAGATGGTCATCAAGTCCGCCCAGATGGGCGTGCCCATCGTGGTCTCGCGCAGCGGCATGACGCAGATGGGGCACGCCGTGGCCGAGCAACTGGGCCTGTGCGCCATCGGCCGCGCCACCAACCGGCGCTTCGTCTGCTACAGCGGCGTGCAGCGGCTGGTGCTGCAGCCCGAACTGGCGCAGGCAACTGCTGCTTCCTCTTCGAGCTGACACCGGGCCGCCGCACGGCGATGGCATGATTGGGTGATGCGCGACCAGAAATCCACCCACACATGGCCGGACACGCTGCCCAGCCAGTTTGGCCCCTATGACCTCGACGAGGTGCCGGAAACCCATCGCACGCCCTCGCCGCAGGCACCGGGCGAGCCTGCGGCCCCGGCACCCGCTGCAGAGGCCGGCGCCACGCACGTGCTGCCGCAACCGCAGCGCCTGCCGTTGGGCCGGTGGCTGCAGGAGGGGCTGCGCGCGTCGGTGCTCAAGGTGCCGCGCACCGGCGCCGCCGTGCCCGCACCGCTGCAGCTGATCGTGCTGGTGCTGCTGGCCAGCGCGGTCCTGCTGGGGCTGGAGCGCCTGCACGTGGCGGGGCCAGCCACCTTCAACCTGCGTGGCTGGCTGCTCACCTGGTGGTCGCTGCCACTGCTGGGTTGGTGTGCCTGGTGGGCCATGTCGGCCCCCCGGGGGCAGGGCGCGCCAGCGCCGGTGACCGGTGGCCTGGCCGCCTGGCTTGCGCTCACCAGCGTGGCCGTGTTGCCTGCTTCTGCCCTGGCCTATGCGCTGATGGCCTGGGGCGCGCACCAGCCCGATCGCTGGTCCACCGGGCGCGGCCCCATGGTCTTCTGGGTCCTCTACGTCGCCACGGTGCTGTGGATGCTGGCGGCCGATGTCCGGGTGTTGTCCCGGTTCGTGCGCTCACCCCTGCGCACGGGGGTTTACGGGCTGTTGTTGGTGGGCGTGCTGGTGGGGGGCATGCAGTATGCGTCCAGCCGGTCCTGGGTGCCGGCCCCTGCGGATGACGATACCCCCGAGCCTGCCCGCCTGCACCTGTCCCAGTCGCTGTTCGAGTCGCAGCAGGACCTGATGCAGCAGCAGGCCGATGCCCTGGTGGCCGAGCGCCCCGGCGTGACCGACGTCTACGCCCTGGTGTTCGCCCCCTACGCCCGCGAGAACGTGTTCCGCCGCGAGAGCACCATGGTCAGCCAGGTCCTGCAGGAGCGCTTCGACGCGCAGGGCCGGGTGCTGCACCTGCTCAACCATGCCGAAACTGCCGACACCCATGTCTGGGCCACGCCCGAGAACCTCACGCGTGCCGTGCACGCCCTGGCCGAGCGCATGGACAAGGAGAACGACGTGCTCATGGTCTACATGACCTCGCACGGCGCCAGGAACCACCAGCTCGCGGCCTCGCACTGGCCGCTGGAGGTGCCGCCCATCAGCCCCGAAATGCTGCGCCAAGTGCTGGACGCGGCGGGCATCCGCCACCGGGTGATCGCCATCTCGGCCTGCTACTCCGGCGGCTGGATCGACACCCTGGCCACGCCCTCAACGCTGATCATGACGGCGGCCGATGCCACCCACACCTCGTATGGCTGCGGCGCGTTGTCGGAGCTGACCTTCTTCGGCCGGGCGGTGTTCGACGAACAGCTGCGCAGCACGCATTCCTTCGAGGAGGCGTTCAAAAAAGCCTTGCCGCTGATCCAGCAGCGCGAGGTCGAGGCCGGCAAGACCGATGGCTTCTCGAACCCGCAGATCCGTGTGGGGGCCGAGATCGGGCCGGTGCTCAAGGGGCTGGAAGAGCGCCTCACCACCGCGCCACGCTGAGCCCGCCGGCCCGAAAGGGCCTGCGCGCCGGCTGGAAATGTTTCATTGCCGTGGTTTGGCGCCCTTTTGCGCTAATGTCACGCCCATGAACCTCTCTTTTATCCGCCTGGGCTGGCGCACCCTGCTGCGCGACCTGCGCGCGGGCGAGCTGCGCCTGCTGGTCGTGGCCGTGACCCTGGCCGTCGCCGCGCTCACCTCCGTGGGCTTCTTTGCCGACCGCCTGCAGGGCGGCCTGCAGCGCGATGCCCTGCAACTGCTGGGCGGCGACGCCGTAGTGGCCAGCGACAACCCCACGCCCGCGGTGTTCGCCGAGCGCGCCAAGGCCCTGGGCCTGCAGAGCGTGACGACCATGGGCTTCCCCACCATGGGGCGGGCCAGCGACGACAAGGGCGGCGCCAGCAAGCTGGTGGCCTTGAAAAGCGTGCAGCCCGGCTACCCGCTGCGCGGCACCCTCACCGTGGCCGTGGGCCCGGGCGCGGCCGAGCAGACCACGCGCGACATCCCGGCGCGCGGCGAGGTCTGGGTCGATGCACCGCTGCTCGAATCGCTGGGTCTGGCCATGGGCGACATGCTGCTGCTCGGCGATTCGCAGTTGCGCATCGCCCGCATCATCGTCATCGAGCCCGACCGGGGTGCCGGCTTCATGAGCTTTGCGCCGCGCGTCATGCTCAACGCGGCCGACGTGCCGGCCACCGGCCTGGTTCAACCCGCCAGCCGGCTGACCTACCGCTTTGCCGTGGCCGGGCCGGCCGCCGCGGTCAAGGCCTTCAGCCAATGGGCCGCGGACGAGGCCAAGAAGCCCGAGCAGCACGGCGTGCGCGTCGAGTCGCTCGAAAGCGGCCGCCCCGAGATGCGCCAGACGCTGGACCGGGCGCAGAAGTTCCTGAGCCTCGTGGCCCTGCTGGCCGCGCTGCTCTCGGCCGTGGCCGTGGCGCTGGCCGCGCGCGGCTTCGCCACCGACCACCTCGATGCCTCGGCCATGCTGCGCGTGCTGGGGCAGAGCCAGCGCACCATCGCCGGGGCCTATACCACCGAGTTCGCACTGATCGGGCTGTTCGCCAGTGCCCTGGGCGTGGCCGTGGGCTACCTGGTGCACTACGTCTTCGTGCTGCTGCTGGCGGGCCTGGTGGAATCGACCCTGCCCGCCGCCAGCCTGTGGCCCGTGGCCTTCGGCCTGGGCATGGGGCTCACCCTGCTGTTCGCCTTCGGCCTGCCGCCCGTGCTGCAGCTGGCCCAGGTGCCGCCGCTGCGCGTGATCCGGCGCGACGTGGGCGGGCTCAAGCCGGCCTCCATGGCCGTGCTGGGCGTGGGCGTGGCCGGCTTTGCGGCCCTGCTGCTGGCCGTGAGCAGCGACATCAAGCTGGGCCTGATCGCGGTGGGCGGCTTTGCCGGTGCCGTGGCGCTGTTCGCGGGCCTGAGCTGGGTTGCCGTCAAACTTTTGCGCCGCAGCGTCAACGAGGCCACCGCACCGCGCTGGCTGGTGCTGGCCACGCGCCAGATCTCCGCGCGCCCGGCCTATGCCGTGGTGCAGGTCAGCAGCCTGGCCGTGGGCCTGCTGGCGCTGGTGCTGCTGGTGCTGCTGCGCACCGACCTCATCAGCAGCTGGCGCCAGGCCACGCCGCCCGATGCGCCCAACCGCTTCGTGATCAACGTCATGCCCGAGCAGGCCGACGCCTTCCAGCAGAGCCTCAAGGATGGCGGCGTCAAGCGCTACGACTGGTACCCCATGATCCGCGGCCGCCTGCTGGCCGTGAACGGCAAGGCCGTGGGCCCGGCCGACTATGCCGACGACCGCGCCAAGCGCCTGGTGGACCGCGAGTTCAACCTGTCCACCGCCGTGCAGCAACCGCCCCACAACCAGGTCGTGGCCGGCAAATGGACCGAGAACGAGCAGGGCACCATCAGCGTGGAAGAAGGCATTGCCGAAACCCTGGGCCTGAAGATGGGCGACACGCTGCAGTTCGACATCGGCGGCGTGCAGAACGAGGCGCGAATCACCAGCCTGCGCAAGGTGGACTGGGGCTCCATGCGCGCCAACTTCTTCGTGATGTACCCGGTGGACCACCTCGAAGGCGTGGCCGTGACCTACCTGGCGGCCTACCGTGCGCCCGACAAGGCAGGCTTCGACAATGCGCTGGTGCGCCAGTTCCCCAACATCACCAACGTGGACATGGGTGCCACCATCACTCAGGTGCAGCGCGTGCTCGACCAGGTGATCCGCGCGGTGGAGTTCCTGTTCGCCTTCACCCTGGCTGCCGGCCTGGTGGTGCTGTTCGCGGCCGTCACCGCCACGCGCGAGGAGCGCGCGCGCGAGTTCGCCATCATGCGCGCCGTGGGCGCCCGCGCCAGCCTGTTGCGCCAGGTGCAGCGCGCCGAGCTCATGGGCGTGGGCCTGCTCGCGGGCTTCCTGGCCAGCACGGTGGCCGTGGTCGTGGGCTGGGCCTTGGCGCGCTTCGTGTTCGACTTCACCTGGACGGCATCGCCCTGGGTGCCGCTGGCCGGTGCCGTCGCCGGTGCCGTGCTGGCGCTGGCTGCGGGCTGGTGGGGGCTGCGCGACGTGCTGCGCCGACCCGTGGTGGAAACGCTGCGCCGCGCCTCGGAGTAAGGCCGCCAAGGCGGCTTATGCCGCCTTGGCGAAGGGCGTGCGGATGTCCGAGAGGAACTGCTGCGCGCGCGGGTGCTGCGGGCGGTTGAAGAACTCGCCGGGCGTGGCGCGTTCCAGCACGCGGCCCTCGTCCATGAAGAGCACGCGGTCGGCCACCTCGCGGGCGAAGCCCATCTCGTGCGTCACGCAGACCATGGTCATGCCGTCGCGGGCCAGGTCGCGCATGACCACCAGCACCTCCCCCACCATCTCGGGGTCCAGGGCGCTCGTGGGCTCGTCGAACAGCATCAGCGGCGGCTCCATGGCCAGGGCGCGGGCAATCGCCACGCGCTGCTGCTGCCCGCCCGAGAGCTCGCTGGGCCAGGCATGGGCCTTGTGCGCCAGGCCCACGCGCTCGAGCAGGGCCAGGGCGCGCTGCTCGGCCTGCGGGCGCGACAGGCCGCGCAGCTGGATCGGGGCCAGCGTGCAGTTGTCCAGCACCGACAGGTGCGGGAACAGGTTGAACTGCTGGAACACGAAGCCGATGCGCGAGCGCAGCGTGTTCACGTTCACGCCCGGCCCGTAGATGTGGTGCCCGTCGATCAGGATGCGCCCGCCCTGGATGGGTTCGAGCCGGTTGAGCGTGCGGATCAGCGTGGACTTGCCCGAGCCCGAGGGCCCGCAGACCACCACCACCTCGCCCTGCTCGATGGTTTCGGTCACGTCCACCAGGGCGTGGTAGCTGCCGTACCACTTGTTGACGTCGTGCAGTTCGATCATGTTGCGAGGGGCTGGGTGGTGGAGGAAGAGGCGGAGGGGGCCGATGGCGCTGCGCCGCGCCGCGCCAGCCGGCGCTCGAGCGCGTAGGCCAGGCGCGACAGGCCGAAGCACAGCACGAAATAGGTGAAGCCCAGGATGCCGAAGACCTCGGCGGGCCGGATGAAGACTTGGCTGTTGATCTGGGTGGCGATGAAGGACACCTCGGTCAGGCCGATGATGTAGCCCAGCGAGGTCTCCTTGATGGTCGAGACGAACTGGTTGACCAGCGAAGGCAGCATGCTGCGCAGCGCCTGCGGCAGCACCACCAGGCGCATGGCGCGCGGGTAGGACAGGCCCAGGGCGCGCGCGCACTCCATTTGCCCGCGCGGCACGCCCAGGATGCCGGCGCGCACGATCTCGGCCAGGTAGGCCGCGTTGAAGATGACCAGGGCCAGCAGCATGGTGGTGAACTGGCCGGTCTTCACCCCCGTCACGCTGGGCAGGAAGAAATAGGCCCAGAAGATCACCATCAGCAGCGGCGTGCCGCGCACCACGAAGACGATGCCCGTGACAGGCCAGCGCAGGGCGCGCCAGGGGCTCACGCGCGCCAGGCCGAAGAGCACGCCCAGCGGCAGCGCCAGCAGCAGGGCACCGGCCGCCAGCAGCAGCGTGAGCGCCAGCCCGCCGAGGGGGCCATTGGGGTATTGGCCGACCAGGAAGTACAGCCAGTAGGTGTCTATGAGTTCCAGCATGCCAGGGGATCAGATCGTGCGTACGGGGTAACGGTGGTGGTACCAGCTGGCCAAGGCGGTGATGAGCAGTGACACCGTGAGGTAGGCCGCGCTCGCGAAGGCAAAGGCCTCGATGCTGCGGAAGGTGGCACTCTCCACCTTGGCGGCTTGGTACATCAGCTCGGCCACGCCGATCACGGTGGCGATCGAGGTGTTCTTCCAGAGGTTCAGTGCCTGCGAGATCAGCGGCGGCACGGTCACGCGCAGTGCCTGCGGCAGCACCACGCGGCGCATGGTGGCCAGGAAGCCGAAGCCCAGGGCGCGGCCCGCCTCCATCTGCACCGTGGGAATCGAGCGGATGCCGCTGCGGATGTCCTCGGCCATGAAGGCCGCGGTGTAGAGCGCGAGCGCCACGATGGCGGCCGCGGCCTCGGCATGGCCGCTGTCGTAGAGCCATTGCTTGGCCGCCTCTGGCAGCAGCTCGGGCGCGCCGAAGTACCAGAACAGCATGTGCGCCAGCAACGGCACGTTGCGAATGCCTTCGACGAAGGCGAAACCGGCCCAGCGCAAAGGGGCCGCCGGTGCCAGGCGCAGCAGCGCCACCACCAGCGCGATGGGCAGGGCCGCGAGCAGCGCGGCGGCCAGCAACTGCAGCGACAGCAGCAGACCCCCCACCATCATCAGGTGGTACTTGCCGCTCAGCAGCAGGGAATAGTCAAACAGGGGCATGCATGCCAGTCGTTCAGAAAAGCGGCACGCGGCAGGCGTGCGCGGCGGCATGCCAGCCGGGAGGCACGGGGAAGCGGCGTAGCGCGTGCACCAATGGCCCGCGCGCCATCCCCGTCCCAGCCCCGGCGATCACGCCGCCGTGGGTTCTCCATCCATCAACCGTCGATCTTGTCCGACTCGAACTTGAAGGGGCGGGTGGTGAACTTGATCTTGGTTTGGGGGCCGTACCACTTGAAGAAGATCTTCTCGGCATCGCCCGACTTCTCGAGTTCGCGCAGCGTGTCGTCCACAATGGATTTCACGGCGGTCTCGCCCTTCTTGATGCCCAGGGCCAGCGGCTCCACGCTCAGGTTGGTGGGCAGGATGGCGTAGTCCTTGTTGCGCTCGCCGAGCTTGCCGAAGTCGTCGATCAGCGAGGACTCGTCGTTCACGTAGCCCACGCCCTTGCCCTGCTGCAGCGCCAGGAAGGCCTGCTGCGTGGTCTCGAAGGTCACGACCTCCACGGTGGGCACGGCCTTGCGCACATTGGGTTCCTGCGTGCCACCCTTGACGGTGACCACGCGCTTGCCGGCCAGGTCGGCCACGTCCTTGATGCCGCTGGCCTTCTTGACCAGCACCTTCTGGCCCGTGACGAAGGTGGTCAGCGAGAAGTCGATCTGCGCCTCGCGCTCCTTGTTGTGGGTGAGCGAAGCGGCCAGGATGTCCACATGGCCCTGCTGCAGCTCGGGGATGCGCGCGGCCACGGCCAGTTGCTTGAACACGGGCTTGACGCCGATCTTTTTGGCGATGGCCTTGCCCAGGTCCACGTCGTAGCCGATCAGCTCGCGCGTCTTGGGGTCGATGAAGCTGTTGGGCTCGTCGGTGCCCAGCACGCCGACGACCAGCTCGCCCTTCTTCTTGATGTCGGCCAGCTGATCGGCGTGGGCGATGCCCGACACGGCAGACGCGGCGGCGACCAGGGATGCAATGAAACGGATGCGCATGATTTCTCTCTCTCCAGACTTGTTGAAGCCCAAAGGCTACGCTTCCAACCGAGAGATATGAACATCGCATTTCTTATAATCAAACTCGCCAAACGTGCTTGGCGCAGACTGTTACCCCATGGACGAAGACACCCCCGAAAACACCACCCCCGCCACCACGCCCTTCGACTGGATCGGCGGCGAAGAGCGCGTGCGCGCCCTGGTCGAGCGCTTCTACGACCTGATGGACCTGGAGCCGGGTTACGCCGCGCTGCGTGCTGCCCATGGCAGCGACCTCGCCAGCGCGCGGCAGAAGCTGTTCTGGTTCCTGTGCGGCTGGCTCGGCGGGCCGTCCTACTACACCGACCAGTTCGGCCACCCGCGTCTGCGGGCGCGGCACATGCCGTTTGCCATTGGCCCGGAGGAGAGCCGCCAGTGGGTGGCCTGCATGGACCAGGCCATGGGCGAGACGGGCGTGCCCGAGGCGCTGCGCACGCGCCTGCGCGAAAGCTTCACGGGCACGGCGGACTGGATGGTCAACCAGCCCCTGGTGGCCAAGAAGCTGATGTGAGCGGCCGCGGGGGCGCACGGGCCTGAACCCCCGGGCTGCGGCCGCAGGCATACTGCGGCTGTCCATTCCACCCGAGGAACCCGCGCCATGAAGCCTTCCCTTGTGCTTGCCACCAGCCTGCTGGCCTGTGCCCTGTCGCATGCCCAGCCGGCCCCCGCCGCTGGCGACACCTGGAGCAATGTGCCGCCCGCATCGGACGACCGCTTCACCAACCCCAAGAGCAAGCTCTACGCCGGGCCCAACGGCTGGCACAACTTCGGCGAGGTGCGGGCCGAGGTGGCCAATGCGGCCAAGAGCCGCTATGCCTTCAAGACCGGTCTCAATTACCTCTCGACCCCCAAGGCCTTCGTGTTTGCCACGAACTCCCAGACGCAACTGGTCGAGGTGGACTTTGGCACCGACCGCCCCGCACCAGGGGCCTACGAGGTGGCGGCCAAGCCGGACCCGGCCCAGAAGAAGGTGCGGGTCTCGCTGGTCGACGCCTCGGGCGGCAAGCTGCTGGGCTGGCAGAGCGGCGACAAGGCTGGCACCGTGGCGGTGTCCAAGGTGAATGGCTACCTGTACTTCACCGCGCGCAACCTGCGCCTGGCGCCCGTGGGAATGAGCAACACGGGTGATCTCAAACAGCCCATGTCGCTGGGCTTCGAGGGCGCCGTGGCGCCCGAATGAATCTTTTGACGGGAGAACGGCTGTCCATGTCCTGCGATGAACGTTTTGCACAGGAGGCCCAGGCACTGGGCTACTCCTTCGACGGCGAGATCAAGATCGGCGGCAACTACGTGCCGCTGGTGCGCGATGGCCGCCACCTTTACCTGAGCGGCCAGATCCCGCGCGTGGGCGATACCGTGGTGGTCACCGGTGCGGCCGGCGCCGATGCCTCGCTGCAGGACGCGCAGCGTGCCGCCAAGGTCTGCGCCATGCGCGCCCTGGCGCTGCTGCAGCGCGCGCTGGGCACGCTCGACGCCGTCAGCGCCGTGCTGCGCATCACCGTCTACGTGCAGTCGGCCCCGGGTTTCACGCAGCAGAGCGAGGTCGCCGATGGCGCCTCGGAAGTGCTCTACCGCGTGCTCGGCCCGGTGGGCGCGCACACCCGCACCTCGGTAGGGGTGCTGCAGTTGCCCAAGAACGCGACCGTCGAGGTGGACCTCATCGCGACCACCGGCTGACGCAGCGGTGCTTCACTCCGCCTTGATGCCTGCGGTCTTCACGATCTGGGCATAGCGCCCGTATTCGGCCGCCACCTGGCGCTGGAACTGCTGCTGCGGCGTGCCCGTGGCGTCGATGCCCTGTGCCGCCAGCTCGGCCCGCGCGGCCGGCGTCTGCACGATGCGAGCGGCATCGGCGGCGATGGTGTCGAGCACGGCCTGGGGCGTGTTTGCCGGCGCGAACAGGCCGAACCAGGTGCCTGAGCGGTAGCCGGCGTAGGTCTCGCCGACCGTGGGCACCTCGGGCAGCAGCGTGTTGCGCTTCTCGCCCGTGGTGGCCAGGGCCACCACGCGGCCGCTGCGGATGTGCGGCAGGGCAGGGCCCAGGGCCACGAACATCACTTCCACCTGGCCGGCCACCACGTCCTGCAGGCCCAGGGGGCCGCCGCGGTAGGGGATGTGGGTGGCGAAGAAGCCGGCCTGCTGCTTGAGCAGCTCCATGCTGAACTGCAGTGCGCTGCCGTTGCCGGCCGAGGCGTAGCTGTAGCGGCCCGGCTCGGCCTTGGCGGCCCGCACGAAATCGCCCAGGGCGCGGAACCCGGTCTTGGCGTTGGCTACGAGCACGAAGTCCACATGCCCGAGCGAGACCACGGGCACCAGGTCGCGCTGGGCGTTGTAGGGTAGGTTGTGCTGCAGGTTGGGCAGGATGGTGATGGGGCCGTCACCGCCCACGAGCAGGCTGTAGCCATCGGCGGGCGACTTGGCCAGCGCATCGGCGGCGACGATGCCGCCGGCCGCTCCGCGGTTGTCCACCACCACGGGCTGCTTCCACTGCTCGGCCAGGCGCTGCGACAGGTAGCGTGCCAGCACGTCGGGTGCGCTGCCGGGCGAGTTGTGCACGGTCAGGCGAACGGTCTTGGCGGGAAACGCATTGGCGGCCGGTGGCTGCTGCGCCGCGGCCGTGAGGGCCACGCATGCGGTGGCCCAGGCCACGGCGATGGATTTGAGAGAGGCAGCAGCGTGCATGGCTGGTTCGCAAGGGAGTCGAGGAAGGCCGCGATTCTGGAGCGGCGCCTTGCAAACAGGAACGATCCTTTTGTCACTTGCATAGCTGCAAATGATCTAAGCCGTCGCCCGCGGCTAAGCGTTCCGCGGTCCTGCAGGCTGCAACAGTACCAAAAGCGCGCCTGCACCCCCATCGACGGGCCGGGCCTGCACGAAGGCCAGCACCTCGTTCTTCTGCACCAGCCAGCGCTGCACCCGGCCCTTGAGCACGGGGCTCCTGCCGGGCGATCCCAAGCCCTTGCCGTGCACCACGCGCACGCAGCGCAGCCCGTTGCGGTGGGACTGGCGGATGAACTGGCCCAGGGCCTCGCGCGCCTCGTCCACGCGCAGGCCGTGCAGGTCGAGCTGGCCCTGGATGCTCCAGTAACCCGAGCGCAGCCGCTGCGTGACCTGCACGCCGATGCCGGGGCGCCGGTAGCTCAGCGCGTCGTCGGTGTCCAGCAGGGTGCTCACGTCGAAGTCGTCGCTGATGGATTCGAGCAGCACGCGCTCCTCGTCCAGCCAGTGCTGCAGCGGCAGCGGCTGGGGCAGGCGGCGCTGCAGCCGCGCCAGGTTGCGCACGCGCAGGGGCGTGATGGGCCCCACGCTGCGGCTGAACAGCTGGCGCTCCGAGTCCGCCCGGGCGGCCGCTTCGCGTTGGGCTTTCTCTTCGGCCTGCTCGCGTTCGTGCTGCTCGCGCAACTGGCGCGCCACCGTGGCCAGCTCCTGCAGGTCGGCGATGCGCTGGCCGGCGCGCCGGGGCGCGGGTGCGGTCCGCCGCGGGAGCTTTGCCGCAGGGGCCGGGGCGGTGGCCGGCGGCCGGGGCACGCGCGCCGGCCGGGCGGCCGCCAGGCGGGCCGCCGCCGATGCACGCCGGGCGGCGCGCGTGGGCTCGGGCACCGGTGGCACCGGGGCGGGCAGGGCGGCTGCCAGGGCGGGGGGCAGGGCCTCCTTGCCCGCGCTGTCGGCGGCGCGGGCCAGTGCCGTCTGCAGCGCGGTGGGTGCTGCGGGTGGTGTAGTGGGTGAGGGCGGGCGCGCCGGCGGTGCAGGGCTCACAGCAGCCCCTTCTCGGCCATCGACAGGGCCTGACCCGGGGCCACGATGACATGGTCGAGCACGCGCACGTCGATCAACGCCAGCGTGGTCTTCAAGGTCTGGGTCAGGGCCTCGTCGGCGCGGCTGGGCTGCACGCTGCCGCTGGGGTGGTTGTGGGCCAGCACCACGGCGGCGGCCTGGTGGTGCAGGGCGCGCAGCACCACCTCGCGCGGGTACACGCTGGCCTGGGTCAGCGTGCCGCGGAACAGTTCTTCGAGCGCCAAGAGGCGGTTCTGGTTGTCCAGGAACAGCACGGCGAACACCTCGTGCCCCTTGGCCGCCAGGTGCAGCTGCAGGTAGTGCTTGACGGTGTCGGGCGAGTCGAACACCTCGCGCTCGCGCAATTGCTGGGCCAGGGCGCGGCGCGCCAGCTCCAGCACGGCCACCAGCTCGGCGCGCTTGGCCGGGCCCAGGCCCTTGATGCGCGAAAGATCGTCCGCGCTGGCGTGGAGCAGGCCGGCGATGCCGCCAAAACCGCCCGTGACCTTGCCGCTGGCGGCGTCCAGCACCGGTGGGTCGAGCAGTTCCTGCGCCATCTGCAGCACGCCCTTGCCCACGATGCCGGTGCGCAGCAGGATGGCCAGCAGCTCCGCGTCGGCCAGCGCAGCAGGGCCACGCGCGAGCAGTTTTTCGCGCGGCTGGGCGTCGGGTGGGAGGTCTTTGATGGCCATGGCGTGCAGGAAATAAGGGGTCTCGGACACCCAGCCATGGGGGATTGCCCGTTTTTCTACAATAGAGGCCAGTTTATCGGGACTTTCATGACCTCTACCGCCACCGCCCTTCCCACCGTACAGCCGGGCTCCTTTCTCACGCTGCACTATCGCCTGGCAGGTCCGGCGGGGGATGTGATCAACACCTTTGCCGACAAACCGGCCACGCTGTCGCTGGGCACGGGCGAGCTGTCGCCCGCCATGGAGCAGCATTTGCTGGGCCTGGTGGAGGGTACGCGCGCCACCTTCGAGCTGGCCGCGGGCGAGGCCTTCGGCGAGCGCAACCCCGACATGCAGCAGTGGGTGGCGAAAAAGCTGCTCAGCGACCTGGGCAGTGCCGACGAAAAATACAGCCCCGGCGACGTGGTGCAGTTCCCCACCCCCGACGGCATGGGCAGCTATGCCGGTGCGGTGATGCAGGTGCGCGAGGATGGCGCCGTGCGCTTCGACTTCAACCACCCGCTGGCCGGTCAGCCCGTGACCTTCGAAGTGCATGTGATCGGAATCCTCTGATGCAGACCCCCCAGGAAATCCTGCTGGCCGAGCCGCGCGGCTTCTGCGCCGGCGTGGACCGCGCCATCGAGATCGTCGAGCGCGCGCTGCAGAAGTTCGGCCGCCCGATCTATGTGCGCCACGAGATCGTGCACAACACCTACGTGGTCAACGACCTCAAGGAAAAGGGCGCGATCTTCATCGAAGACCTGGCCGACGTGCCTCCGGGCGCCACCCTGGTCTTCAGTGCCCACGGCGTGAGCAAGGCCGTGCAGGAAGAGGCCGTGGCGCGCGGCTTTTCCATCTTCGACGCCACCTGCCCGCTGGTGAGCAAGGTGCACGTCGAGGTGGCCAAGCTGGCCAAGGAAGGCTACGAGTTCATCATGATCGGCCACAAGGGCCATCCCGAGGTGGAAGGCACCATGGGCCAGCTCGACCACGGCATCCACCTGGTGGAGGACGTGGAGGACGTGGCCCATGTGCAACCCGGGCAGACCGCCAAGCTCGCGGTGGTCACCCAGACCACGCTGAGCGTGGACGATGCGGCGGAGATCTCGGCCGCCGTGCGTGCGCGCTTTCCCCAGGTGCGCGAGCCCAAGCACCAGGACATCTGCTACGCCACGCAGAACCGGCAGGACGCCGTCAAGGTGCTGAGCCCCCAGGTGGACCTGGTGATCGTGGTCGGTAGCCCCACCAGCTCCAACAGCAACCGCCTGCGCGAGCTGGCGGCCAAGCTCGGCACCACGGCCTACATGGTCGACAGTGCCGAGGAGCTGCAGGCCGAGTGGTTCACCGGTGTGGCGCGCGTGGGCCTCACGGCGGGTGCCTCGGCGCCCGAGATCCTGGTCCGGCAGGTCATCGACCGCATCAAGGCGCTCGGCGCCGTGTCGGTGCGCAGCATGAACGGCATCGAGGAAACCATCAAGTTCCCGCTGCCCAAGGGCCTCAAGATTGACGCCGCCACCGGCTTCGAGATCAAGGAGCGCCAGCCCGAAACCGGGCCGGCCGGTCATTGACATCGGGAAAGTAGGCGCTCACAACGTCTACAGTGCCACGGCCGGGCCGCTCCACAGGTCCAGCGGCGGGTCGGCCGCCACGGCACGCAGGATGTCGGTGCGCGAGATGAAGCCGGTGAGCCTGCCCGTGTCGTCCGTCACCGGCAGAGATCGGAAGAGCGTCGTGTAGGGAAAGAGTGTAGATCTCGGTGGTCGCCGTATCATTAAAAAAA
>NZ_AKJX01000277.1 GCF_000276605.1 Acidovorax sp. CF316
AAGTTTTTATCCGCACCCCCCCCTTCCATCGGGTGGGAATCGGTCAAATTTTGCAAGGCTCACGTTGGAGGTGCGCTCGGCAAACGAGCTGCTTCAGGTACTGGTTGTCAATCGAGTGGTGGCAGCGTTCGCTGCTCCCGCGGTCATTCGCCGTGCTGTGGCCGCCCGGCACTGCAAGTGTAGATTGGCAATTGACGCGACGTGGTGCTGCGACGTGCGTGCCCGATGCCAAGCATCGGCAGATTTTGTGCCTGTGGTCGCTGATACAGGGCCCGCTTGGTGGGGCACTCCGTACCGTGCCACCCGGCCTTACCTTCGCCCTATCGGCCAGGCGCAACTGCAGCGCCTCGACTCTCTGTCGCCTCCAATAGCTGACGATACGCCTCCTGCAACTGTTGACTAGGGACTCTGCTCGACCATGACGCTTCCATCTGCTATGGATCCGGACGCGATCCATGCTGTTCGAGGCACTGAATTTGTACCGTCACGAATAGGGTTGGACGAGCCATTATTTGATTGACTCCATTTGTCGTTGAAAGCAGTATTCAATCTCCAATAGCATTCATCAAAAGTGTGCTGCTCAAGATGGCAATCAACATACCCGGGAGATTTACATGCCCATCGTCTTCGTTCATGGCGTTAACAACCGCGACGGCGAGGCCTACCGGGAAAATCAGAACGCGCGGGATGGTTTTCTTAAGGAGTACGTGGCTCCAGCGCTCGGCCTCAAGGCCGACAATCTTTCGGTCACGAGCCCCTATTGGGGTGAATTCGGGGTTGCCTTTGCCTGGCGAATGGCGGTACTTCCAAATCCCTCCGACGAGTTCGAGTCTTTCGGCAAGGACGAGGAGGCCGAGGCACATGGGCGTGTGGTCGGCATCTTGGCAGAGTCCCATGAGAACGCGAACATTTTGGAACTAGCGAAGACCGACTTGGCCGAAGCCGTCGACTTGCTGTACGCGTCGTCTATGGCCGGCGCTACGTCGGAGGACGAAGCCCGCGACCTCGCTCGCTCATACGAACTCGCGCTTGCCTATGCAATAGCAAACCCGCATCCTGAATGGGTATCGACGGCGGGCAAGGATAACTTTGCTGACTCGCTCACGATTGCATCCAAAGCAAAAGACGTCGAGAGCTTCGGCCCCGTTGGCAGCGTCCTCGACTCCCTCAAGGAGGCCATGTCGCGGCTGGTTGGTGCCATTCCAGACGTGACGACTGCGGTGGCGGGCAAGCTTCTGCGCAAGAAGCTTAATGCCACGGTGACCCGGTTTGCAGGTGACGCGTTCGTGTATCTCAGTGGACGCGGCACTGTCGACGCACCAGGGCCGATCGTACGCAGCGTCCTCGATGCTCTGCGCGAGGCACATGCCAAACGCACGGAGGAGGACAAGCTGGTGGTTATCGCACATAGCTTCGGCGGTGAGATCGTCTACGACATCCTGACTTATTTCGATCCAACCTTGACCATCGACTGTCTGATCACGGTGGGATCTCAGGTGGGCCTTTTCGAAGAGATGAAGCTCTATAAGGTAAGTGACCCTAAGGTCCCGCGCATCGATGCAAAAGGCAAAGTCGTTGAGGGGGACCGTGTTACGCCCCCCCAGTGCATCAAACGGTGGCTCAATGTGTTCGACACCAACGACATCCTGGGCTACCAACTAGCGCCCGTGTTCGACGGCGTCTCCGACTTCCAGTACGACACCGGCTACAGTAGTTTGGGTGCCCACGGCGGCTATTTCATGCGGCCCAGCTTCTACAAGCGCCTGGCGACGCGCCTCACCAAGGGTTGAAGACGCGTGACGCTCCTATTAAATGCCGCGATTCCGGGTCAGGCCGGCACACATGTCCTGGCGATTGGCGTGGGAAAGTATCCCCACTTGGTAGGTGGCAAGGGCCCGCTCGCGAAAGACCCCATGGGTCTGGAGCAACTGGAGTCCCCACCGGTCTCGGTCAAGGCACTGCTGGACTGGTTCATGTCACCAGCAGGCGCCGACCAGGGCTTCCAGAACCCGCTGGCCCCCCTCGCGTCAGTAGAAGCCCTTGCCTCGGCGGATGCACCGGTAGTGATCGACACGCACGGCGCCGCCATTACGCTGGAAGCCGCGATCCAGGACAACGTCCAGCAGGCCTTTGAAGACTGGCTCGCGCGATTGAAGGGCCATCCCGACAATGTCGGCATCTTTTACTTTTGCGGGCACGGCGTCATGGTGGCCGACCATCACCTGCTTTGTGAGGACTTCGGTCGCTCGCTACAGCCCTGGAACAAAGCGTTCAACATTTCCCTGACGATCCGGGCCGTGGAGCGCGAGATTCGGGGTTCCGTCTTCTTCTTTATCGACGCTTGCCGAAAGATCCCGCGTGCCGTGGCGATGAGCCTCGGTGCGTCAGGACCGCCTCTGCTGCCGCCCAATCTTGGAGCAAGTGTCTCGCGCCGGCACACCACCACGATTTACGCCGCGGGAGAGGGCGAGCTCGCGTTCGCCCCCAGGGGTGGTGCTGTCTCTAGGTTCACCTCCACCCTGCTTTGCGCGCTGTCCGGCTACTGCGGTGTCAAGGCACCGGGACAACAGACTTGGACCGTGGATGGGGAAAACCTATCGAGCGCAATACGAACGCTTCTTGAGCAGAATGAGCCGGACCTCTCTGGCAAGGCCGGCAGTGGCACACAGGTCTGCGAGCAACTGGTAACCGGCCCGCTCGTTCCCCTTATGAGGCTTTCGACCGCGCCCTCGGTAAAGGTCCGCCTGGACTTGGCGCCCCGCGAGCGGCGCGCCCTGTATGACCTCTACCTGAGTTCGTCCAAGGGCAACCATCGAGTCGCCCAGAACAAGAAGGATCAGATCTTTAAGGTGGAATTGCCGCGCGGTGTCTACGAAGTCGGGGCCGCAGATCCAGACAACAAGCTGTTGCCGGTCATCTACGTCGACGAGGAACTTTCACCACCGATGTACCTTTTCACGATGCAATCTCTACCATGAAGCAACTGCACGTCACTCTCGACTATGGCACGGCTAACTACGGTGAGCAGGTCGATCCGGACGCCGCCCTGGCTCTACCCATCAAGGCGCTCGATTCCGAAGGGACGGTGCTGGATGACGGGGCTGCTACTGTGCATCAGACGGCGACGCTACAGGTCCCCGAAGCCACCGAACTGGCCTTCGTGCGGCTGACTTGGCCGTCCGGCCGCACAGAGACCAAGAGGGTCGACCTAAGCCAGGCGCAGGACGGGCGGGTGACGTTCGCAGACACGCGCATCTCGCCTAACGAGTGGTCTGCGTGGGCAGTCCCAAAGCTCAATCCGCGGACTCCACTGGCTCGGCCGGAGTTGGGAGTGAATCTTGGCATGGACCAGTTCGAGAAGGTCTGGTTGCGTTTGTGGCGCTTCGATGGCCACGAGTGGCATCGCGAGCAGATTGAGCCGTTGGAGAGTCATCGAAGCAATGCTGCGTGGCAGATGGATCTGAGACTAAGTCGGTCATATTGGATGCTTCAAATTGGCGGCTCAGGCGTGACTTGGCGCTTCGTTGCCCTGCCTGGCGACGGGCGCGTGCGCGTACTGCTCACTCCCCGGGACTCCAGGGATAAGAGGGCCGACGACCTGAAGGTGGTCGTCACGAGCTTCCGCGCCAGTGCCGAGACCCTGCTTGAGTTTATGTCCCGCGACGCAATGCGCTCGGTGAACACACTCGCAGACTCCGCCTCTTTCGCAAGGCATCTGATCTCGGAAAAGTTCGAAGATCCGGTCGCTGCCGTGGCCGGCGCATACTATCTGCTGCGCGTCAATCAACTGGAGCGAGTGCCGCTGTGGTGGTTTGAGAATCTTTCGAGTCACTTCTCCTGGCTGCCGGATGCCGCGATCGTGCACTGCGCGCGACTGCTGCGCGAAGGCAGCAGCGTGAACACCGACCACTTCAATCCTGAGACGCTCTTCGCAGAGAGCCTCGCGCGTGGTTGGCCGATCTACGCCGAGGGCATCGGCCTGCTGCAAGAAGCCGCATCGCTTCTGGGAGGGACTTCGAAATTGCCCTCTTCTCTGTTTCAGCAAGTGCAGGCACTGGATGCGGCCAAGGCCTGGGCGGGCGCTATCGCAAGCTTCTATGGTCGCCATCCTAGCAACCCTGAGGCGCTGCATTGGACTGGCATGCCCAAGGCTCCACGGCGCCGCAGGCTCCTTCCCGAGTTGGCCAAACCTAGGGCGGCGCGCGACACCGTCCTCGCAAGCAGGGAGTCCCGGTCCGTGCCGCGATCGCCGCCGCGCGACCGCACGGTGGTCTTCGCGATGGACAAAGTTCCGACGGACCGACTTGCCAAGGCAAATGACGAAGAGTTCCTGCTAGGTAGCGTACCTCGATAGGCTTGCAGGCAGCGAGGTGCTCGACCGAGCCCTTCCTTCTAAACAGCGGCGCGCTACCCGGAAGTAGGCCGGGTGACTATTGCGACAGCCTCGATGGTGGGCAACCGCTGAATCCAAGGCCATACGGCGAAGTGCCAGAATATACGTTTGTCTAGCTAGGGGGAATCTAGACCCTCCAAATCCGAGGCGGTCGCGCGATCCGCACCGGCCTTCATGTATCCGTACCAGTACTCGAGCACATTCATCTCGATCAAGTGCTCCTTCAGCGCAAATGGAAGCTGCCGTTCAATGTCGGGCATCAGCGTCTTGAAATATGCCTGCCGCTCTGCTCCACCATTGCGCAGTAGGTCCATGTATGAGGGCAGCCTATCAGGGCTGGAACGCTTCTCTATGCGAGACGAGCGGAACATGCCGGTCATGAGAGAAGCTCGGGTATTGAGATACGCCATTGGCATATATGCATCCTCCCGCCGCTGGATGCTCTTGGTGGCAACTAGATGATCTGCCACCCAATTCACAGCCAGCACTTGGCTGGCACGGTCCCGGATGAGAGGATGGGGGTGCCCCGCATGAGACACGGTCAAGTGGTCAGGGTAGTTGGCATAGAAGCGCTGGAACATGCAGCCTATGGAGCAGGCCAGGAGGTACCACACATTAAAGGTGAGTCTGCCGCGTTCCACTAGGTACTTCAAGGTGAGATCTGTCGCTTCGGCATCGGCCATCAGCTCCCGCGCTTGTGCGGGTAGATCAGGCGGTAACGCACTCTTCGATTTCTTCGGCGCTGCGCCTTCCACCGGAGCGGCGTTACCCTCCTCCATCTCGAAGAAGCTATCGTCACAGACGCGCGACGTGCCACCCCACCTCATGAGATGGTGCCCTTGCACGACATGTCCCAGTTCGTGGAAGAACGTCCAGACCAGCATCAACTCGAACATGATGAACCTGCACCGAACATCGTCAGGCTGAAGTTGCCGCTCGTCCTTTCTGCTTTCCAGATTGCGCTTGACGAAGGCCTCGCAAATGTCCTGGAAAATTTCGGCCACGTTTGATTTGGGCAGTTGCGGGAGAGGGGTGGTGAACCGCACACGGCAATCGAGAAACATCTCCATCGCATTGAAATAATTCAATGTCTCGGTTTCCTTCGCGAGGCGCCGGCAGATGATGGGAAACGTGAACGCGTCAGCATAGATGTCTGATATCAGGGAGGATCGGAACTCCATGCGAGGATGCAGCGGGCGCGCTGGACTGATGGTGACGCCTGCATTGGATGGCCCCAAAGTGATGTCAAAGCTCAACCGCCCGCCGCGCGGCTCAAATATCTTCTCGTTGGCCCAACCCATGAGCCCGTCAATCAACTGTCGGGCGAGTTCTTCGATGAACTCTTTGTGAATGAACTTTTTCTCTTCCTGCAGCCTCAGCCGTTTCGCATCGTCGATTGGATTCACTGTGCCCCTCTCAAAGAGTCCTTACGGCTGACCTCGTTTTCGAACAGGATGCTGGTGCCGGTGAAAGCACTGCCATCTTCTGGAACTAGCCAAGTGTTCACGGCGACTTTGAGATCGCCTAAGTCAGCGGAGACTTGGCCTCGTTCAAGCGCATCAATGCCAGGATCCGCTAAGCGTCAGGCTGGCACATTTTTCGATTGAGCTATTGCAACGCTGAAGATGCCCCTGCACTCGTAATAGCCGGATCACTGGAGCCTCCCGATTTCCGCCGTTGAATCACATCAAGGGCCGCCTTCGGAGTGGGGTCCGCATACGAAAACTTGCCCCGGCTTCCTTTCCAGATTCCGCGTGAGCTTATCCCGATCACGCGACCAGTTGCGAGGTCGATGAGTGGGGCGCCCCCAGTTCCCCCAGACGTGCTGATATCCGTCGTAAACAAGATCTTGTCGTTTGCCTCAACCCCGAACGGGCCTCCCGGGCCTGCCGCTAGTACGCGACCAGGAAGCAAACGCTTGACTGGAACCGTCCCCTGATTTCCGAGCAAGTGTTTCATAAACTCCCCCGGCATGCGGGCGTCGTGGGAGGGAAAACCGATAAATGCAGCGTACTGATTGATATATCGCGCGAAATCGACGGATGGCCCCAGTTCAATAGGCGGGTGAATGGCAGGATCGTGTCCTGAAACTGGGGCAAGCACGAAATTGGAACCCAACTGGCTGAAGATTGTGCCTGTCCCTATCTGCAGTCCCTCGCTGCAGTCTCGGCCCTTGAAGCAGAGCATGACCGGAGTGCTTCCATCGGGTCCCTTGGACATCCGTCTTGCGAGATCGAGAACATATCCCGCCGAAGCAATGACGCCGGGCGCGACGACGAACGCAGTCCCACAGGGCTGTCCGCCAACGGTCACAAGGCCGACAGAATCTGCAGCGCTCGTAAGCGCCTCCTGGTATGGCTCCAGAACGCGCGCCCAGTTCTCAGGGACGTCCTTAGGACCGGGATCCATGACGATCGCAGGACGTGCCCGAGCAAGGGCGGCGTAGCTGCGCTCCTCGGCCGGGAGTTTCTGGATCTCGGGTTGCAGCATCGAATAGCGCAAACGATCCTCCTGAGCTTCAGCAACTTCGGCAAGCTTGCGGTCCTTCTCAGGAAGAAGATCAAGCAGGTCAGCTCTCAAACGATACACCTCTGGAAGCAGGGCCTGACTGCTGTAGTGCGTCTTGAGCTGAGCGACCCTTCGGCGCACGACTTCAGCCTCACCCGCATCCAAACCGGTGCGTGTCGACGCCTTCTCACTCAAGGCATAGAGGTCGCCGAGAGCGACCGAGAAGTCGCACAATTGAAGCATCGGATACTTGAGGTCCGCTGACGCAGCAGCTTGCGCCCATGACACCCAGCATGCGATATAACTTGCCGCAGCTTCGCTATTGGGCTGAGTCGGTACTAAAAACTTGGTGAGGTCCGGCGCAGTGTTCAGTCGCGGCGCGCGAGGCCAGTCCACCGCTGCGAGCACGTAGCTACCTCGGACCGCGACGTTTCCTGTGACCTCATTCGGGGCCAGGAATGCCCGACGCATAACCGTAAGAAGCTGCCGAATGTTGACGTTTTGAACTGTGAGGTCAACCCCGCTCAGCAACTCCTGCGGCAGTCTCAAGTTGACCATGCCAGGCAACACAAAAGTCGAATCGCTGGGCGCATCGGCAGACCTTGCCTTTTGATAGTGCTTGAACTGCTGGACCTGAATCGTATGCGCCGCGACGACTCGTTTTGCGAACTGGGCGCTCACAGCTTCATCCGCGCCTGTCTCAGAGACCACTTCGAATTTTCCGATGTAGACGCGCTTGTCAAACCATACCGTCCATAGCTCAAGGAAGAATATTCCAGCCAGCAGGAGCAGGATCAGGCTGTAGAGCAATTTGGGTACGAGGATCATGTCATCCCTTTTTAATAGTCGTGGCACGCGTCAATCGCACACAGCAGTTGACGCAGTCTTCCCCACATCAGTATGTGGGAGTAACACGCGCTGAGCAAGATGAGATTGCGTCACGTACGTATTTCGGTCCCTTCTGGACAGTAGGGGCGGATTGAGTTGGACAGCGGGAACGGCGGGACTTGGACACAGAGATCGGCTCTCGTTTGCATTTCCAGGTCGCTGAGATGAGCGTCTGTTCAGCTTCGCCTAATCGCCTTCTTGGGTGATACGGGGCACTGGCGCGACCAGCTAGGCTTCCGCTATCGGCCGGCTGTGTGAAAACGTCGATGGCCGACTTTTGTGGGGGTACTTCAACCATTGCTCGCATCGAGATCTTGCGTTGTAGGTCGATCTGATCGGAAGATTGCTGAGCAGAGCGGCAAGTTCAGGGCGTAACGCGCGTTTTCACACAGCCTCGGCCAGAAGTAGACATCCCCGTCCTACCGCTTCAGGATAGGACTCGGCAGACGTTGGTAAGCTCTTGGGGTGAAACAACCCATGATGCCCATGCTCCAGTCCGACGCAGCAGTGCAATTCACGCTGCGCTACCTCGCGCTGCTTGAGACACACTTGCTAATCACTTGGACAAGTGACGATCGACCCGTCTGCGTGGTCGACTGGATCGGGGACGACGCCATCGCGGCGCTGAAAGCAGCATTGGCCGACTTACTCGGCAGCCCTCTGCATACAGATGCGCGACAAGCGACCATCGCGTACGGAGCTGAACACATTCAGACGGTTGGCTTTGGCTTGGCGCCGGACTTCACCGAATTTATCAAGCTCGGTCTCATTTATGGCGAGCGCGTGGTGCTATGGGACATCGTGGCCAGTCGTTACTTGGCCAAGCCCCAATTCGAGGTCGCCTCCAAGAGCGTACTTGCCCAATCGGCGTGCGAACTTTTGATGCTTCGCTCCGTGGTTGAGCGAGGTGGTGTAGTCGTCCTCGGGCATCCCATCACCTGGAGCCCACTGGCAGCCGAAATCGACGGCGAGCTACATGGGGAACAAAACGTCTCGGCAGCGACCTTGGGTCTGTCTATTGCCTTGGCTGCCATCGAGGAAGGACTGCCCTTGCATCCCTATGCATTGCTGCGTGATGGCTATCGGCCGGCAACAGCGCAAAGGGTCGAATCTCAGACCGATGAATTGTTCTCGGCACAGAACTATGTCTTTCAGCAGTCCATCGGCAGTCTGCTACGTGACCAAAGAGTCGGCTACTTACGTGACGTGCGCGTGGTGGATTTCTTCGACGTCCTGTCTGAGCACTCGTCGTTGAGGCGAGCCCTGCGTCGGCATTTTTCGTTGACGCTTGAGGGAATGTCCCCGCAACAGGCAAAGGTTGAATCAGAAGCGCTGACGGAGGATCTCGTCAGGTTGATCGAAAAGCAAAACGCGGCTATCACCGATTACGTCGCTGAGGGCGTGGACGCGACCGGCACGTTCCTGCTGGCGTCCATTGCTGCCATCTCCGTTGGCATGCCATTGGTGCAGATGCTATCAGCTGTCGGCGCGGTGGCTCTCCCTTTAACCACGGCAGTTAGAAAGTGGGCGAACAGGCCTCCCAGAAACATAATTGTCCAATCCTTTAAGACGCTGGCGGACGACGCGGAGAATTCCATGCCGTGTGTGCCATCTTTGCTCGAACCGTCGTCGGAAGCGGTCAAGGGTGTGGTTGAGCCGAGTATCCAGGACCTCCACAACCGATTCATGGCATTCCACTGGGCCAGTGACAGACACCACTTGCTCGAATCCCTATCACCGGAAGTCGCGAGGGCGCTGCTGGCGACCTTGGGGCCGAACGATCTTTGGACCATCGTCAACGAACGCCACCGCCAGGAGGCCTACATTGGAGACTACTTGGCCCACCTTTGGAAGGTCGATGAGGCAAGCTACTGGGAGCATCTAGGGAAGTCGTGCGAGTCACCTGACGGGTTGTTGGCCTATGACCTCGAAGAACATGTCGACAACATGCGCAGTTGCACGATTCCCATCAAAGTCTGGAGCCAGGTGCTCGACTCGCTCTTCGTCGCACATGCGGAAGCTCTGGACGTGCGCAACTATGACTACGCGTTGGAGCGCCTCTTGGAGATCATTGTCTTTCAGTGCGAGCGCGCAGACGACGCTGCAGAGAAACGAGCCGCGCTGGTTTCGCAGGCGGCGGGCCTTGATCCGGCGCGGAGCGCGGCGTTGGCCGATTTTTTGAAGACCGCATTTGGGGGGCAACTTCCTGCTTGGATAGTGATCTGATGGGCCGCTGCGTCGTTGTCCGCCGGTCAGCAACGGCACCATTCATCCACTTAGGGTGGCTTTGGAAACCTCTTCGGTATCTAGGTTGGGAAGCACACGCAGCGTAAGCGTCCGGTCATGCCACCTTGACTACTCGTCGAACCAAGATAATCAACCAATCGGAAGCGAATCGTCTCAGTGCTGGCCGTGAACTTCCGGCTTGAGCTCACTATGCGTTGGGCAGTGGACGCAGCCGTCGGATCCGACGGTCCATCCAGCCTTTCTGGCTCGGACGGCAATCTCAGCCGCCCATTGATCGATCGGATCGGTGAACGGTTCTGCCAACGATGGTTCAAACAGGTTTAAACAGCCTGGCGTTTGGCAGCTCACGATGATGACCGTGTAGGCAATGTCCTCAATAGGGTCTGTTGGCGTCATAGGGCTCGAGTATCTACGGCCTTCCAGCGATGGGGCAGTAATTCCTCGATGCGGTGGTTCGGATGGGTTGGCAGCCGTTCCAACACGTCCTTGAGGTAGACCCATGGATCGTGCCCGTGCAGCTTGGCCGAGTGCACGAGGCTCATCACGACCGCAGCCCGCTGGCCCGCGAGTTCACTGCCGGCGAACAACCATGCCTTGCGTCCCATCGCCCACGGGCGAATCAGGTTCTCGCAGTGGTTGTTGTCGATGCTCACCTCGCCGTCCGCGAGGAAGCAGCCGAGCGCGTCCCAGCGGTTGAGGCTGTAGTCGAGCGCACCGGAAGCACCACCGCCGTCAGGCACCTTGCGCCGCTCGACAACCATCCAGGCATGCAGCGCGTTCCACAGCGGCAGGCTGCGCTCCTTGCGTGCCGCAAGCCGCTCGCGCGGCGGCAGCGACGCGATCTCCTGCTCGATGCGGTAGAGCGCCGCGATGCGCTGCAGCGCCGGGGCGGCGACCACGCTCGTGCCTGCCTTGAGCAGCTCTGAATCTATCCACCGCGTCACGGATTTTGGACTTCAGCTGATCTAGTGGCAGTGACGTCGCTGGCGCGTAGTGCTTACCTTCAATCCCCACTTCCAGCCATTCACCGGGGTGTCTCCGATCGCGTCCACCCCACCCTGCGGCCCGTTCTTCATCAGCCGAAATCCCATTCCGGTAACTTCAGTGAACATGTCCCGGACCAGTCCCTCAAACCCGTCGGACTTCGTGGCATTGAGGTCTCGCATTGCAGTAAACAATGGATCTAACTCGTTCATACATCTTCTTTGCTATCTGACTAAGTGGTAAAGGTCGTCTGAGGGCCTTCGATTCAGGTTCGCGATCCCACTCTACATCTGTCTCGCTCGAGCAATCAGGCGGCCTGTACACCAGCGCAACCAGACGAAATGTGTCTATGATGAGAATCATCGGGTGAAGAGACGTTCCATGCTGTGCTCAGGGGGGTATTGATGGCCAGTATTCCAGTTATTCTGTGATGTTCAGGAGGGCCTTATTCGATGAAGATCAGAAGAATAAAAATCGAGAACTTTCGGGGCATAAAAAAGCTTGACTGGAGCCTCCCAAATGCGGATATTTTCTGCCTGATTGGAAAAGGTGACTCTTCTAAATCCACCATCCTTGAGGCCATCAGGTATGTCTTCTATCCCCAGTGGAACCTGACCCTAGGCGATGCCGATTTCTACCAGTGCAAGGTAGCCGACTCCATCGTCATAGAAATCACAATTGGAGCATTGACCGACGCCTTCTGCGCCTTGGACAAGTACGGCCAGTACCTCCGTGGCTGGAATTCCGCTACCCTCAAGCTCACCGATGAACCTGAAGATCACCTAGAGAGTGTCCTGACGGCACGGCTGACGGTCGACAAAGATCTCGAGCCCAAGTGGATGGTTGTCTGTGATCGCCACCCTGAAGGTGTTCCGTTCAAGCAAGGCGATAGGAACAAGGTCAGTGTCGGCCTCATCGGTGCCTACAGCGAGAAGCAGCTTTCATGGGCTATAGGCACGGCGTTGGCTAAGCTCACTGAGGCCCAGAGTCTGAACGATCTCTTGGCGACGGCCTCACGCACGGCCAGAGCCTCTTTGGATGCGAACCGGCCTGTCACGCTCAAGAATTTCGATGCGGCGGCTGCGAAGTCTCAAGACATAGCGAAGCTGTTGGGTGTGCCGGTGTCGGACGCTTACAAGGCTCACCTTGACCTGGCTTCCATCAACCTGAAGGTGGGTGGGTTGGCCCTCCATGACGGTGAAATTCCTCTTCGTCAGCTAGGTCTTGGATCACGGCGAATGCTGCTGTGTGGCATTCAGAAGATGGGTTTGGAAGAAGGCCATATCACCTTGTTTGACGAGGTGGAGTTCGGCTTGGAGCCGCACCGAATCACACGTCTGATCAAGCATGTCCGGGAAGACAAACGAGGCCAATACTTCCTCACCACCCACTCACCCACGGTCCTGCGGGAACTGACCGTGAATGACCTGTACATCGTTCATAGCCAGGCAGGTGTCGTGCGGATCACTCCCGCTTACTGCGATGGGTTGGCTGCTCACGAGGCGCAAGGAAGGATTCGCTCTAGTGCGGAAGCGTTCTTGTCGAAGAAGGTCGTCGTCTGTGAGGGGGCTACCGAGGTCGGGTTCATGAGGGGATATGACGACTATCAGGTCGGCAAGGGCAAAGATCCATTCTCCTATCACGGCGTGTCCCTGCTGAATGCAGGTGGGGCGAGCAAGATCAAAGCTCTGGCAGAGGCATTCAAGCTGCTCGGCTATGACGTCTGCGTTGTAGCTGACGGGGATGCAGAGAAACAGTTTTCTCCTGCTCATGAGGCGGAGTTGAGAGACAAGGGCATTTTGGTCCACGTGTGGACCGACAAGCTCTCATTGGAGCAAAGGGCGTTTCAGGACTTGCCGTGGATCAGCGTGATTTCGAGTGTGCAACTCGCCAAAACTGTTCCTAGCCTATCTGTCTACGACAACGTGCGCTCTTGGTTAAAGATGCCGCTTGATGAAGACGTGACCAAGTGGGGCGACAGTCCTGAACTGAGGCTCGCTATCGGGAATGCAGCGAAAGGCAGCGACTGGTTCAAGGACATCACCCGTGGCGATTTGTGGGTGCAGGCTATCAGCCCTTCGTTCAATGATGCTGATTTCTCAAAGAAGGACATAGCCACAAAGCTCGCCCAGCTTTGGGCTTGGGCAGAGCATGTCTGAGGAATTGGCCCGCAAACTCAACGACTTCACTAGCAAGGGGTATGTGATAGCGCCAGCCGGCTACGGAAAGACGCACCTCATTGCCATGGCAGTGAAAGCTGCCTCCAAACGGCAACTGATCTTGACCCACACCTTTGCGGGCGTGAACTCCATCAAGACCAAGATGAATGCTCTTGGTGTGCCTGCTTCCAAGTACCAGATAGACACGATAGCGAGTTGGTCACTTCGTCTCTGTCTGGCCTACCCGAAGACTTCTGGGTGGAAGGCAGAGCATCCTACAAGCAAGCAGTGGAACAAGCTCTACGAATGCTGCTCAGGGTTGCTTGCCAAGCAGTTCGTTCGTTGCGTTGTCGCTGCCACCTATGCGGGTGTCTATGTAGACGAGTACCAAGACTGCTCCGATCTGCAGCACACCCTTGTCTGTGCCTTCGCTGAGTTCATGCCTTGCCGAATTCTGGGCGATCCTATGCAGGCCATCTTTGACTTTGGTGGTGACGAAGGCAAGCCTGTAGATTGGGCGGTGAGTGTCTACCCGACCTTCATGTGCCTAGGTCAGCTAGATACGCCATGGCGCTGGAAGACAACAGGTGACCCGAAGCTTGGGGATTGGCTCAAGAAGGCAAGGGAAACACTAGAACAGGGGCAGAAGATCGATCTTTTGAACGGCCTGCCTGCCTGTGTGAAACGTGCCCACACGACCCCAGAATTTTTGGCGTCAAAGCAGTACTCCTCTCTCATGGGGTTGCTTGGCCATAGCGACAGTGTGATTGCCCTTCATGGCGGCGATCAGCAGTCCAAGAACAAGACCCATCTCTTGGCAAGAGCCACGGCTGGAAAGTTCTCTTCCATTGAAGAGGTTGAAGGCAAGGATCTTCACTCGTTCATCAAGAAGCTGGTTGCAGCCAGAACAACGCAGCAGGGCTTCCTCCTGGCTTTGGATTTTTCCAAGAAGTGCTTCACTGGTGTAGGGGACATCTTGACGGCTGGCACCAAGAGAGGCGAGGTTGCAAACCAAAGCAAGGGGACCAGATATCCCTTGGTCCTGCATGCCGCGAATGCTTACCTAAAAGAGCCGACCAGTGCTCACCTCAGAGCCTTCTTCTTGGCATTGAAGGCCAACCCTGAAACGTCTGCCTACCGTCGCGATCTGCTGTATCGCTTCGTCAACGTGCTGAAGATTCACATTGACGGTGGAGGGGCGACTCTGACGGAAGCGGCAAACTTGTACCAACGAGACATGAGGCACACGGGGAGGCCGATCAGCCACCGTAAGCTCATCGGCACAACGCTGCTGGTGAAGGGGCTGGAGTACGACCATGCTGTCATCCTCGATGCAGACACTCTGGATCTTAAGGATCTGTATGTCGCAATGACTCGTGGCGCCAAGACCCTGACCATAGTTGGCGAGCAACGGCACCTGCCGGCAAGGTAACGACATGACCAAGAAGCTCTTACTGGTTGATCTGGAGAACAATCGACTTTTCGATACGGCCGAATGCCCAGCCGTGAGGTGCGTCAAAGAGCTCGCTTGGATGCGCGTGGACGCTCGACGAACTAGGTCATAGGCTGGAAGCCCAGTTGCGCTCTAGAGGTTCAATGGCTGCAAAGAAGAAGCTGTTCGAGGTAGACAGGCTGGTTCTATCCCGTATAGAGCAAGAGCATCATTTGATCGACTGCTGCGCTGAACTAGGCTGCGGTCAACTGAACGCTCAAACCATTGGCACGTAGAAGCGGAGATCGCATTTCCGATGAAGCCCATATCGCCAGGCCTTCGATGTTGGGCACCGAACCGGAAAACCTCCAACGCTGAACCCAGATTTTTAAGCATGGGCGGCGCGACCTGGGCTCGCTCTCTTTTCTTAACTGGCATCAGCATCGGCCTGTAGAAGCTTCAGCGCAGCGGGATCGGTCGGTAGCAGGGTTCGAATCTTGCCGTTGACCATGCCGGTCACGGGAATGCCTGCCCGCAGATCAGACAACACGGCCTGGCGCGTCGCGCGTCTGGCGATATCGGCGATATCAGTGGCTGTGAGGCCAAAAATTGTGGGCTCTCGTTGAGACATGCCTATAAGCTACAACTGCCCTGCGGCGGGGTCAATCGCACAGCTTCGACGGCTTCACGACGCTTGGCGTTCTGCAGTAGGGGTGTTGCCATGAAGAGACCGCACTATGAGATGTCGGGCCGGCGGATGCGTGAGCATCCATCGCACACATCAGGGGCGTCTGACAGGCGGGCCATAGAGCGAACTTGATGGATATTTATGGCTTTATCTGAAATATAGGCTTTGGAATTTACAAGCTGAAATTCGATCTGATGCAAGAAAAATTTGACATCGAGCTGAGTCAATGCGTTGGCCAAAATTCTGTTTCTTTCTCTGAAAAAAAGCGATACATTCGCGTCGTCTTGTTACATCCTTTGGAGGTAGGTCATGGCGAGGCGTGCAAATCGACTTGGAGTTCTTGGCTCAATTTTCGGAACCGCAATTCTTCTCTCTGGTTGTGCCGGCGTGAATTTTTATTCGGATTCAAAATTAGAGAATAAGACTGGCATCCCAATCTATGGATCGAAGCCTTATGTTTTGGTTAAAAGGACCAAGGCCAAGGATAAACCACTAGAGATATCCATAGAGTACATAACTGATCGATCACAAGTTATCTATGCCGATCCAAGGGGCGGGTTTGGGTCGGCGGATCTGAAACTGAGTCTTTCTAATGGGCAGCTGACGCAGTTTGGTCAAATTACGGACACAAAGATACCGGAATTGATTTCGGCAGTCTCTGGTCTTCTTACAGCTCGTGGCAACTCAGAAAAAGCACTTGCTGAAGCAGATAGCATCAAAGGCAAGATTGGTGTGGCAACTACCCAAAGTGCAAAAGTCCCGGATGCTAGTACTCTTAGAGAGATTAAGGTGTTGTTGTTCGATATGACCAGATCCGAGGCTGTAACTGATCTCAGAAAATTAGATCCATCTGAATTGAGTGTCGTTCAGCGGGTTGAAGCTGCGCTCGGAAAGCTATCAGGTGCCAACCCCGCACAAGTGACGCAGGGTGGAGATGATTTAATTGAGGCAGGAAAAGATTTTGCCGCATTGCCAGAAGATCGGACTGGCACCAGTGCAAGGACTATCGCACTCCAAAGGGTAACCCACTGGAAGCCTAGGCTGGCAGGAATTGTGGCAAGTATTATGCCGGATGCACCAGCACCCGCTGATGATTTCGAGTTGTACGAGATCACTCACACAGGCGGTCTGAGAAGGGTGAAATAGTGAGAGGGATTGATCATTCCACTGCTCTTCGTTTTACAGCAAATGTTCGGTCTGTTCGAGACGAAGCTGATGAGCGCATTGGCAGCCGATGCGAAATAATCGGCTCCATGATCGGAATGAAAATTCGCGCAGATGAGCCAGTTGCGCGACCTTGTTTGACCTATTTCGTCAAGGAAAAAATTCCACTCGAGGAGCTGCCTCCTCGTGCACGTATCCCGTCCCGACTTGTGCTATCTGGAACAAGCATTCCAACAGACGTGATAGTTTGGCCAAAAATGGAGATGCATGATCTATCCCGTGGAAAATTTATCCGTGACGGATTCACTCAAGGAGTTTTAACTGCATTCGCGGAGTCCCGCTATGGGCGATGGGGGTTGAGTTGCGGACATTGCATGCTGGGGCCCGATCAAAAGCCGTACACGCATGCAGATATCGAAATGCACGATCATGCTTCGGGGAACTTCGTGTCGGCAGGCCCTACCGCTCAAACCTATTTTTCGCCTGGTGGTAGTTTGATTTCAGGTGCTCGTGGTTACATCGACTGCGGGCTATTTGCTTTAGTCGATGAAAAGTTACGCGCAAGGGCTGAAACTGCGCTGCCGCTGGACACGGTGGACTTGGCTTCGACCGCGTATCAACGTCTCACAGGTGAAAGTGTTATGGCGATTGGAGAGGTCATAGGCGGTAAACGTAGTGGCTTGGTGATTGGAATCGATCAATTTGGCATTGATGATTACAGCGATATTGTCTTAAAGGTCGATCTGCCAGGATTAATAGTTGGGGATAGTGGAATGCTGTGGCTTACCAGCGATGGCAGAGCCGCTGCGATACATTGCCGAGGTGAGATAGTAAAAAGAGGTAATGGCAGTATTTTGGTTACAGCAATGTCAGCACAAAGGGCTTCGGAGGTTTTAGGTGTAACTCTGCTGATGGAAAAATAGTCAGCCCTTTTGGCATGCGAGGGTAAACGTTATGAGTCAACGGTCAGCGCTGGAAGAGTGGGAAGTGCCCTTAGTCGTCGCATCCCGGAAGATCATATGATTGTTTGTGGAACAGATCCGGGTATTCTAGGTGTCGTTGCTTCATGGCCTGCATCGGCGTCTTGCTACATAGTGCTGATTGAGGCAACTAGCTGTTGTATTGGGCCACATAACGCTTCAAGGTCCGCTCCATGTCCTTGTGGCGTTTGAACCGGCAAGTGTTCAGTACATCCGCTATGCGGCCATTGAACCGCTCCACCACGCCATTGGTTCTAGAGGTGGTAGGCTTGGGCAGCCCGTAGCCTGGATGCAGTTCTTATTGAATCCCTCGTATCTCCGAGTATCCTGAATTACTTTTTTCGCCTCCGATACAATATCATTGTGGAGTAGAAAGTCCGAGTCGCTACAAAATGATCGTTTCGTTCACCGATCCGTCCTTACACAAAGTGAACGCGAATAACGGATTGCTTATTGGGGCTCCGGCGACAGACTGCAGCCCTATGGCGACAATGCGAGCATGACAAAACATCAGCTGACAACTACACAAAGTGGCCAAATCATCACCACTCCCGAACTGGCAAGGCGCACCGCTGGCGGCATCGACTACATTCGGACTAAAGGCAACCTAGTGAAGGGTCTGGCTCTGAGAAGAGAGCTGAACTCCACCGCGCCAGGGTATGTGGTGGTAGGCAAAGGTCCAAACATTGAAGCAAGGGCAAGGCTGTTTCTGAAATCTGGCGTTGCTGTTCCAACTTACATAAAGATGGGCACCAACGCCTGGACCCTGGCAGGCAGCTATCGCGCCATTGCCTACTTGACAGATCATGCAAGTATTGAGACGTATCGAGGAGACCGCCTCGCTGATGGGGTCGCTGGCATCCTGAAACTCGAAGGCACCGATAGCTCGACTGTGCATGTCGGCGTTGATTGTGGCTACGCCAATCCTGAAACCCGCAGAGCTGTCGAGCTCGCAGCTGTGCATTTCGTTCAAGTGTCCTTCGAAGCGCAGGGCTATACGGTTGAAGACGTGCAGAGCCTGAATCTGGGCTATGACCTGCTGGCGATCAATGCTCTTTCCACGCTCAAGCTTGAGGTCAAAGGGACGGATGCTTCGACTCCGCGCTTTTTCCTCACGCGCAACGAACGGCAGTGCGCTGGTTTTGACGAGGGGTGGCGATTGGTCATGGTGACAAGTGCCAGGACGGCTCCCAAGCAGCAAGTCATGACCATTCAGGAGGTCGAGCGGATTTTCGACTTGGACCCTTTGGCCTGGGAATGCACTCAGAGGGCGTAAGTTAACTCTTCTGTATCAGCCGCCCACCCCACTCTTGATGTCCACCGTGTCCTTTCTGGTGGCTTGAGCACGGAGCTTCCGGCATAGGACGGCTTACTTTCCGTAGCCCCTTTGCCGGATCTCAAGTGCCTCGGCGCAAAGCCTGCCATTCGCGTTTTTCAAGAAGCCGAACCCTCAACGTTTGCCTGAAGACGCAGTTGAGGTACAAGCCCTGTGGGAAGACGCGGATCCCCAGGGCCCCACGGACTTTTTCAACAACCAGATCATCGATGGCGCTGATTGAGCGCAGTACCGCCGCTGCGTTAGCTACTTCAAGCGCTGGCGCAACCAAAGACTGTCGGGCGGTCGCGTGCTCAGCATCTTGCTGACGCAGTGCGCGGTGAACTGGTTCAAGCTTAAGCAGAGCACCTCGGGCGCGGCGCTGGACCTAGAGGCGAGGGTCTCACTGACGCAGAGCATCCTCGGCTGCGTATTTCGGCTCCCCTGGACAGCCGGTTTGGCACCGTATATACCGAGTTCGACACCGCGAGCAGAAGGCGGCACATAGCCTGCTAAACCCTCGCTGAGGAAAAGTTGGGGGGTGGGCTAGATTTTCGCTATCGGCCCGGGCTGTGCGAACGTCGATGCAGGGCTTTGCGGGGGTAATTCAACCATTGCTCCTATCGCGATCGTGCGTTGTAGGCCGATCTGAGCGGCCGACTTCTGAGCCGGTCGTCAAGCTGATGGCGTCATGCGCGTTTTCACACAGCCTAGGCCGAGGCCGATAGCGGGTGTCTAGCTGGTCGCCCCAGTGCCCTGTATCACCCAAGTAGGCGACTCGGCGAAGCTGAACAGATGCTCATCGTCGCGACCTGAGAATTTCCACGAGAGCCGATCTTTGTGTCTAGTTAGCGCAGTTCCCCCATTTCCAACCCAGTTCGACCCCACTGAGCAGCAGCGACCGAAATATGCACTCGGCCGCTTCTCGTCGATCAACCACAACGAGGGCGCGCACGAGCGGACCAACGTGCACCTTCCCGCAATGCCCTATGACAAACTGACGCGCAGGATGGCTATGGTGTAGATGACGAATTTCGAGAACGAACTCACGGCGTTGAACGAGGCGTTGGTTTCCGCCTATGACGAGGTGGCACCGGAGGACCCATGCAAGCTGCTGGCCAAGCAGTTCGACGATGACTTTCCGATCCCACAAGAGTAAATGGCTGCTGAGGGTGAAAATCACAAAGCGTAGGCAGTCGTTCCTTCATTGATCTTAGGCGGCTTCGGATACTTCCATTAAATTGCAATTTGAAGATTGACCTGCGCGAACTTATCGCGGATAACGTACGCTAAGGAACGCAAGGAGCAGGTGATGCGCAAGGTTTTGGCTATTCTGATTGGTTGCCTTTGGTGGGCACAGTTCAACCAGGCCCAGCTGGTCGTGCCGGGAAAGTGTTCGAATGCAAATAAATTCTGCGGCGGTGGTTAATATCCAGGAGCTAACCATTCGCGTGCACTGATTCTCTGAGGGTTTAATCGTCAATTTTTTTCACTAAGGATGCAATCATGGTTGCCAAAAGTAGTTCCAAGGCGAAGAAGCCAAACAAACCAGCTTCGCCCCCTCCACAGCGCAAATGTGGCTGTATGTCTATGCATTATTGGCTGGTTGAGCAATTTCCCCAGTATAGGATCGCGCAAACTGAGATTGAACACAATTTCATGGCTGCTCGCCGAGTTGCAAAGACGGCCCCCAAAAAGCCATACACAATTTCAGTTGTGGTGCATCTACTGCAAGCGCCTGGAGGAGCAAAGATAACTACTTCACAGGTTAATGCGCAGCTAAAGACTTTGAATCAGGATTTTCGGGCTCAGAACTTTGATCGGAAAAATGTCCCGCCTGTCTGGAAGGGGCTTGTTGCAGACGCCATGGTCGAATTTCAATTGGCGACCAAAGACCCCAGCGGAATAGCTACGAGTGGTGTGATTTATGCCCCCACTAATGAAATTGAGTTTGGTCAGAATGACTCTATCAAGGATCCTAGTCGTGGCGGTAGCGCCGCGTGGCCTACTGATAGATATCTGAATGTATGGGTAGGCCCATTGAAAGACGGGCTTTTGGGATACGCCCAGTTCCCCGGAGGGCCGGTAGATACAGATGGGGTTGTAATTTCCATAAATGCATTCGGATCGGGAGGCACCGCAGTAGCTCCGTTTAATAAAGGACGGACCTGTACCCATGAGGTTGGTCACTATCTAAACCTCCGGCATATCTGGGGTGACACGCCAGACTGCTCAGGTGGTGATTCGATAAACGACACTCCGAATGCAGAAGGGCCCAACTATGGAATACCAACCTTCCCAAAAGTCACCTGCCAGAATGGTCCAAATGGAGACATGTTTATGAACTATATGGACTACGTCGACGACGAAGCAATGTTCATGTTCACTCCGGAGCAAGTGGCGCGGATGCAAGCCACACTTGACGGTCCTCGGAGATCACTGTGGTCATGAACAAGGCAGAAATCCTCGGTCAATGGATCCATGCTCACGAGCGCGATGGCGTGGGCGCGAAGGTGTTTGTCTCGGCTGGGGAGCCACTCCCGCTAAGCCGCGGGCGCCAGCAACTTGAGTTCTTACAGGATGGTACGTTTGTGGAAGGGCAGCCCGGGCCTGATGACCGTGCGTTGAAGGCCAGTGGTACTTACGAGTTTGACGGCATGCGTCTGCTGCTTCTGCGTGCTGGCAGCTCGAAGCCAGTTGCATTTGAAGCAACTGCGGATGAGGACGGCAAGAGCCTCAAGCTAAAGCAGATATAGCACTCCCCCCGAGCCCACCAAAATGGCGGTTTGTTCTGCGTATATATCGGTCCTAGCCACCGTCCGCTCAAGGACCGAGGCGAGATACCGGCCGGATGAACTGTTGGTGAGTTGATTTCGTTGAACTGCAACCCGATCACAGTTCGAATATTAGTTGTAGAGTCCGATTAAATGTTGTAATCCACACCGGGAAACGGCTGGTCCTGGTCGGCTGTGGAACCATTGGCGGTTATCTCGCCGACCTCCTCGTGAAGGCCGGTGCCGGTACTGGCGATGGGAGGCTTGAGCTGGTCGATTTTGATGGACTGAGGCCGCAGAATCTAGGGCGCCATCGGCTTGGGTTCTCGGGGCTTTTCAACTACAAGGCTGTCGCACTAAAGCGAGAGCTGGAGGCCTTGGCGCCAGGTGCGAATATCGCGGCCACCCCTCGTGACGTCCGTGAGATTGAGCTCGGCGATTTCGACCTGCTCATCGACGCCACGGGTGAGGAGTCGTTGGGGCATCTGCTGGCACGAAAGCATCAGCACGCTGCGCTTCTGACGGTATGGATCGAAGGGCCGGGCGTCGCTGTTCGAGGGGTGATGAGGGCTAACGAAAAGGGTGGCTGCTATCGCTGCCTTTGTGATGCGAATCGGGTCGGTCTTTTGCAGACTGTGGAGGGCGAGATGCCAAAGCTGTTGGCGGGACAGGGGTGCGAAGGACTGTATGTTCCATTTCCGGCGACCGTATCTCTGCAGGCGGCGGCGCTCGGTGCCGAAATGGTCAGTTCCTGGGTCAACAACGACAACGCGCCGACCTTGCGTACGCGAATCCTCGATAGCCAGTTTCAGAGCGCAACGCCGGACTGCACCCTTGTGAAGCAACACGGATGTCCTGCATGCGGTTCGTAAGCGGATTGTCGACGCCGGACAAGCGAAGCCTTGTGAACTTCGATGACAAGGTCCTCGAAGTGTTCCGCAAGCATATCCAGCGACTGGGTAGTGACGCCGAGGCTGGTGGACTGCTTCTCGGCGAGGTTAGGGGCATGCATCTGAACCTTGTCGGCGCGACGTTCCCGACGGTCGACGACCTGAGGTCGCGGTGCTCATTCGAGCGCCTTCCGCAAGGCCACGCGGAAATTTCTCAGAAAATGTGGAGCGACAGCCGAGGAACGGTTCGGTACTTGGGCGAGTGGCACACGCATCCTGAAGATCTCCCCACCCCGTCTGGGATCGACCGGTCAGAGTGGAAAAGATTAGCCTCCGGACGGAAAGACAAGCGCCCATTTCCGTCATAGTAGGCACGGCAGGCTTGCATGTGGAACTGGTTCCGTCAAAGGGCAGCGGCATTCTCCTAAGTCCATGCGCCTGAGGCGCTGCAGCAAGCAAGGCCACTGCAAGTGGCGCAAGCATAGAATGCTCAGCAAGCCTCCCTGCTGAGGAACTCAATACCTTAGCCGCCAAAGCAGCCCGCAGGGGGCCCGCAAAGGTTGAAGCTCAAGCGGCAGTTGATTCAGATCCCATCTAAAGTTCGACGTTGCTTGTTTGCTTGCGACAAGTTGGAGGCTGCCGGTTCCTTCGTCGTATCTGCATGTTTCTCACTCTGCAGCACTCACCACGCCACACTTTCCCTCTCAGCAGAAGCAGCCAAGCTCTCGGCCATCCATGGAACCCTGGTTAGCTGACGACCCGGATGACAACGTTATGGAACGAGGATCGACTGGGAGAAAGGCCAGCCGAGCCGCTCGGCGGCTTTTCGCACAATCCATTCGGATTGCGAGTCAGTGCACCACTTCTTGCTGAGCAGACTCCGAAAAACCGCTTTCAGCGTAGCCTCCTGATCACCCTGAAACAAAGCCAGTTTGCGTTCACAGTAGGGACCATCTGCACGACCAAGTCCTCGCAGACCTCAAAGGCGCTTGCGACCTGGGAGGGTGAGGTGCCGGGGGCGTAGAACTTCCCATCCTCTTCGACCAAACTCATCTTGGGATGCGCGCCAGAGAGAGCAGAAGGGATCGCGGCTATAGGGAAGTCGGCGGGGACCCCACTGTAAATGGAACGGTCGACATGGTCGCTCCTTGCAATGGGAGCAACATACCCCCAACGGCCCGGGGCTTCAAGGGCAACACGGAGTGCAACTCCCCGAAGTTCCCACATTGCTTGCGCAGGCCTCGTTTCTGAGACTCTAGAGGCATAAGCGGCCATACGGCTTTCCCGCGGAAGAATGTCCACTCAAGCCGTGGATGAACCTGTGGATATCACCGTGGTATGTCCTGCAAAGCCAGCATCTACGCGGGTTCCGACGGAGTGCTCAATTCCTAGGCAGGGCGGAATGCAGACGGCAGGCCCTTTTTGTTGAGGAGCAGCCAGCGATGCCCTTTCGAACGTCCATTGAGGCCACCTCGAGGCGCACGCAGGGCTTTGCTATCCTGCTTGCCCCAGGAAGCACAACGAGGTTCATCATGGAGCTTCACTTTGTCAACGAGCGTCCGGCGCCAGACGTCCAGTCACATCCCGAGGTTCAACTGCACCACTGGCGCATCCTGCAGCGGGGCAATGGAACACTGCACATTGCCGCCCAACTCGATTCGGGGTCACTGCGTGTCACTTCATCTCTGCAAGCCATAGACCTGCCCGGGGCAGTAGTCAAAACGGAGTCGGGACGGGGATATCATCTGTGCACTCCGCCTGAAGAAGACCAACTGCTGAGGTCGCTCATGGTGCTGAATGCAGCCCGAAACCTGGTTCTGGTCTCGGGAGATGTGAGTGAAGCAATCTGGGGGGCTATCACGAACGGTGCTTGGCCTCAAGAGGGCACTTGCTTGCTGCCTTCAGTGCAATAAAACAACTCAGGCGGAACGAGCCCGCCGACTGATTTGATGGGACGGCAGGAGTCTGGCTGATTTCCACAATGCAGGAAATGCCCGACGGACCTTGTTTGCATCCGACGGACTTTATTTGCTGTAGTCAATTGTTGGAGTCAATGGCGCTACACATCATCACCGTAACGCTCTTAGCCAGTTTCAGAATTTACCGACAATCCGACCGCGCAGCACATCCAGGGTGCATGCAAACGCTCCGCCCGCGCGAACGGATGATGCATTGCATGCGCCCGTTGGACGCATCGAAGCAGCGGTGAGAAGCATTGTGGCTACTCTGGTCGGTCCGAAAGCTGAGCTCCATCGGACTAGCACTACGCCCCCCTGCTGCGCAAACCCTCGCCAGAGGCAGACACGGGTTTACGACTTTAGTTGGCAGCGATACCCGTTCGCAAACCCGCATGGATGCCAGGGGCCTGTTTACGACTTTATTTGCGTGTTTACGACTTTAATTACCCGGAATACCGAAGGCGATCAGCTCGCCACGGTGAAGCGCTGCTGCACGTGGCGCGGGTTCTCCAACTCGTCGGCGATGGCCACGGCCAGGTCGGCCACGCTGATGCCGCCGGGGGCTTCACCGTTCATCAGCGGTGCATCGGTGCCCAGGCGGTACTGGCCGGTGCGCTCACCGGGGGCCAGCAGGATGGGGGGCGAGAGGAAGGTCCAGTCCAGCGAGGTTTCGCTGCGGATCAGGTTCAGTGCCTCGCGGGCGGCCAGGGCGCCAGGCTTGTACTCGGCGGGGAAGTTGGGCGTATCCACCAGTTGCACGCCGGGCGCCACGTACAGGCTGCCCGCGCCGCCCACCACCAGCAGGCGCTTGACGCCCGCCTGCTTCACGCCCGCATAGATGGCACGCGTGCCGACGAGGAACTGGTCGTGGATGTCGGGCACGGTCCAGCCGGGGTTGTAGGCGTTGACCACGGCGTCCTGGCCGGCCACGGCCTGGGCCACCTGGGCGGCGTCCTGCGCATCGGCCTGCACCACGGTGAGGCCTTCGCGGGCGGCGATCTTGCCGGGGTTGCGGGCCAGGGCGGTCACCTGGTGCTGGCGGCGCAGCAGTTCTTCGAGCACGGCCGAGCCGACAAAGCCGGTGGCGCCGATCAGGGCGATTTTCATAGGATTCTCCGTTGGTTGAAGCGATGCAGTGAGAATATGGGCTTGTCAAAGAAGGCGGTAGAGCCCAAAAACCACCTTCACCTTGAAGTACAGCTTCACAAAGACCCTATGGACGACCTGAAACGCATGGCCGTGTTCGCCGCCGTGGTGCAGCACGGCTCGATGAGCGGGGCGGCGCGCGCTCTGGGCATGAGCACCTCGGCCGTGAGCCAGCAGGTGCGCAAGCTCGAAAGCGATGGCGGCGTGACCCTGCTGCACCGCTCCACGCGCCAGCTGGCGCTGACCGAGGCCGGCCAGCGCTACCACGCGCGCTGCGCCGCCATGTGGGCGGCGGCCGAGCAGGCGCGGGCCGAACTGGCGGCCTCGCGCGATGCACCGAGCGGCGAACTGCGCCTGTCTGCCACGGTGGGCTTTGCCCGGCACATCGCACCGGCACTGGGTGACATGCTGGCGGCCCACCCGGCGCTGCGCCTGCGCCTGTTGGTGGACGACGCGCCCATCGACCTCATCAACGCCCGCGTCGACCTGGCCGTGCGCTTTGGCCGGCTGCAGGATTCGAGCTGGGCGGCACGGCGCCTGTGCGCGATGAACGTCTACCTCTGCGCCTCGGCCGACTGGGTGGCGCGCCACGGCCTGCCCCAGCACCCCGACGCCCTGCTCTCGCACGCCTGGCTGGGCCTGGTGCGCGATGGCGAGGGCATGTTCGCCGAGCTGCGCAACCACCACGGCGAGGCGCGCGCGCTGCGCATGGAGCCGCGCATCGCCAGCAACAACCAGCTCTCGCTGCAGCAGATGTGCGAAGCCGGGCTGGGCGTGGCCATGCTGGGCAGCAGCGACGTGCACGATGCACTGCAATCGGGCCGCCTGGTGCGCCTGCTGCCGCAGTGGGATCTGGGCACGCTCGACGTCTGGGCCGTGACGCCCCAGCGCGACGCGCAGCCCGCCAAGGTGCGCCAGGCGATTGCGGCGCTGCACAGCTACCTGCGCCAGGTCCCCGGCATGCTGGATTGAGCCCCGCAGGGGCCCCTGGACATCCATCGGTTTTTTATCGCCACGGGCCATAAATTCCATCGTTGTGCGGGCGCAGTGGCCTGCCTACAGTCGCGGCTTCTTTCTTCCCCCAAGGAGCCTTGCCATGACGACGAACCCCGCCACCCCCACCTACCCCATCGACCAGGTTATCGCCGCCTTTGCGCGCGGCGACGTGCCTACCCTGCTGGCCCAGGTGGCCGACGACGTGGACCTGCGCATCGACCATTACCGCGACGGCGCCGACACCAGCTGGCAGGTGGCCGGCGACAAGCAGGGCCTGATCACCCTGCTGCAGCGCCTGGCGGTGGAGGTGTTTCCCCGGGGCACGCAGATCCTGCACACCCACAGCCAGCCGCTGGGCAACGACTGGGTGCTCACGCAGTTCCACCAGCGCTTCTTTTATGCGGTACAACAGCGGGAGGTGGAAAGCCTGACCTGGATCGTGAGCCACTCACGGGATGGCCAGGTGGACTACTTCCGCGAAAACGTCACCACCATCGCATGAGACAACAACCCCCTGAGTCGCTTCGCGCCTTCCCCCTTCTCTCGAATGGCTGCGCCATTCGGGAAGGGGGAC
>NZ_AKJX01000278.1 GCF_000276605.1 Acidovorax sp. CF316
GTGCGGCGGCCGCCGGCGCCAGCGATTGGAAGGCCGCCCGCAACCGCCACGCGGCAGGACAACTCGACATGCGCCAAAGGCGAGGCCGGCGCGAGCTGGCGGCGCAGCTGCAGGAGCGGTATGAGCGGGAGGCGGTGCCGGCGCGGGATGATGGACCGGTGCCGCGGATCGACTGATTTCAGGCTTGCAGGATGGTCTATTCAGTGCCTGGAATCTTGCCGTCAGGGCCGATCCTCAAACCAAAACCCTTGGCTGTCTTGTTCTTTAGAACAGCGTTACTGAAGGCCTGATTCACTCTGGCGGCGGCCATCGCGCGGGTCTCGCCCGGACGGAGCTGATCTTCTAGGAATTTCTCGGTGGGCGTAAGTGCAGTCCGCGGTTCGAGGGCCGATTCGATGTCTGCCATCCGATTGCTCATCGCGCGCAGAGTGGCAAGAATTTCGTGTGAGACATCGGGGCGGTCTGCTGGAACTGTGGCCGTTTCAGGGATCGAGAGCACGTTTGCGTCAAACTGAGATTTAAACGTTGGCCAGTGCGCTTCGAATGAAGCCAGTAGGGTGCCGGTGTCTACTGGGTCAGTCAGATGGCGATTCATGGAGATCACAAGCTTTTCCATGGAGGCCTTATCAACGGTGGTGTGATTGAATTGTGCGAGCGGTCCACCTACATCCGTTGGTGTTAGGTCGACAAGCACGGTGTACACCCTGGCAGTATCCAGGCCTTTGGCGAGAGCGCCTGCTTCAAACAATATCCAAGGAGCATTCAGGTTCGCCTTGGTCAGGCAGATTATTCCCTGCGTCGTAGTTTGCAGTTGCTGCTCAATATCGCTCCTCCAGCGCGCACCGCGTTCAATGTCCTGCGTAGACACCCATGGCCGCGTGGCTTGAAGGACGCATTTAATCCAGGTCTTGAATATTTCGGCGGTCGCTTGGCTCCGTGTTCCAGACCAGCTGATGAAGACATTCATTCGGTACTTTCGTTGATGGCAAAAAGAACTACGTTAGATTCTTGGCGTGAATGTAAGCGACCATGTTGTGTTGCTCCAGAAAAATCGTGCCAATCGGCACTGCCGCGCGATGATGCTGGCCGAGACAGAGGCCCTGGGCGCTGGCGACTGGAAAGCTGCCTGCAACCGCAAGCGACAAGTCGGCTGCAGGAGCGGGAGGCGGTACGCCCAATGAGAAGGGCCACCGCCCAGGATTGATTGGCCAGGGCTCGCAGCCCTGGCCGATTTTCAGTACCCCGGAGTGAGGCCGAGATTTAGCAAGCCATTGGGCGTTGCAGAGTTCTCCACCCCTGCTGCAATGTGGACTGCACCGTAAAGCGGATAGAGGTACACCGGAAGCGGGAAGTCTCCCAAACGGTCAAGGTTGTTCGCTTGAATAGAGTCGGGCTGCGTGGCTATGTGCCAAGAGCCACCGAAGCTGGGGACCGGCACTACTTCGACGCGGGGGGGTGGATATGAAACCCAGCACCGTAGTTGATGGGACAGCATCAACGCCGCAAGCTCGCGAGGTCTGGAAAACCAGATGATGTTGCCGAGGTATCCGCCAACCCACTCGATGGAGTGGAAGGGGGAAAGGGGGTCGTGATGGACAAACGATATGTCCAGATTTGAAGGTCGCGTCACGGCGATGCTCCTTTGGTTACGACCTATTCCGGGAATCGGGTAGGCCTGAGAACACGATAATTGTTTTCGTTCTGCCACGCAAGCAGTTCAATCGGCCCCAGTCCTGTGTACACAGTCTGCCCGGTCGGCTTGGCCACCACATGCCACCAGTCGCGGTGCACCTCCTGCACCAGGTACTCGGCCGCCGGCAGCGGCAGTAGGATCTGCTCTGGCCGGCCAAACCACTCGGGCAGGCGCAGGATGGTGGGATGCGTCATCGTCGGTCCTCAGTTGATCGATCTTTAGGCCCTGGCCATGGGGAGGTCTTCCCAGCGGGTGGTGTACTGTGGCGTCCGCCGCTCCTGCCGCATCCCCCACTCGCGCACCTTTTCGGTCGCCCCGGTGCTGGCCACATGCACCGTGCCCTTGCCATACCGCCCGTTGATCGAGTCCAGCGCGGTCATCAGCTTGCTGCGGTCGGCGCAGTCATCGTCTTCAAGGTCCAACTCGTGCTGCAGCACGCTGGCCGGCACCAGGTCCAGCAGCATCACCCCCGCCTTGATCAGGTCGTAGCCCTCGGCGTAGATGCGGCGCAGGCCGTGGTGCGCGGCCAGCACCAGGTCGCCGGTGTCGGCCGTCGGGCGCCGCAGCGGCACCACGACCGACTTGTTGAACCGCGGCCCGGGGCGGAAAGGGCTGGTGTGGGCAAACACCAGCAACTGGCTGGCCAGGCTGCCCTGTTTGCGCAGCTTCTCGGCCGCCCGGCTGGCGAATTCGCTCACCGCCTGCAGCATGGGGTACAGGTCGGTGATGGGCTTGCCGAACGACCGGGTACAGGCAATCTCTTTTTTCGGGCTGGGCGCGTCGTCCAGCTCGATGCACGGCATGCCCTGCAGTTCGCGCACGGTGCGCTCCAGCACCACGCTCCAGCGCCTGCGCACGGTGGCCGGGTCCATGCGCACCAGGTCGAGCACGGTGTGGATATCGCCCTCATGCAGCTGCGCGGCGATCTTGCGGCCCACGCCCCACACTTCCTCCACCAGGGTGGTGCCCAGCACCGCATCGAGGTCTGAAGCGGGCAGGGCGGCCAGGTTGCACACGGTGGCCAGGTCGGCGGGGTAGCTCCCGGGCTTGCGCTCGGCGGTCTTGGCGATGTGGTTGGCCAGCTTGGCCAGGGTCTTGGTCTGCCCGATGCCAATGCCGCAGGGAATGCCGGTCCACTGGTAGATACGGTCGCGCACCTGGTGCGCGCGGTGCGTCACGTTGCGCACGCCGTGCAGGCCGATAAAGGATTCGTCGATGGAGTAAATCTCCTGCGTCGGGCCCAGGCCGGCCGCCAGGCTGTGCATTCGGTCGCTCATGTCCCCGTACAGCACGAAGTTGGCCGACAGGCCCACCAGGCCGTCGCCAAACTCCATGTGGCGGATCTCAAACCAGGGCGCTCCCATGCGGATGCCCAGGGCCTTGGCCTCATTGCTGCGCGCGATCGCGCACCCGTCGTTGTTGCTTAGCACAACCACCGGGCGCCCGTTCAGGCTGGGCCGGAACACGCGCTCGCAGCTCACATAGAAATTGTTCCCGTCCACCAGTGCATACATGCCGGGCCTCGCTGCATGCTGCTCAGGTCGGGAAGAGGGTGATACACCCGCGCGCCACGCCCCACACCTCGATGGTCTGGCTGTCCTTCGGCACGATGTCCGGATAAGTGGGGTTGGCCGCCTGCAGCTTCACCCGGCCGGCGCGCTGGTGCAGGTACTTGCAGGTGCATTCTCCGTCGACCACGGCCACCACCACGTGCATGTGCTTGGGCTTGATGGCCCTGTCGATGGCCAAGATGCTGCCGTCGTGGATGTTGGCCCCCACCATGGAGTCGCCGCGCACGCGCCAGAAATAGGTGGCCTGGGGGTGCTTCACCAGCAGCTTCATGATGTCCAGCCGCTCGACCATGAAGTCATCGGCTGGGCTCGGAAACCCCGCCTGCACAGAAACCCGCGACACTGGCAGCGCCAGCGCCCGCACGGCCACGTCATAGGGGACGGGCCAAGGCGAGTCGAAGATATCTATACTGTACATATATACAGTATAACTCCCTACTGCCAGGAGGTTGTCATGTGCACGTATTACGAGATCGGCCCCACCCAGCTCGGCCTGTACTTCGGCGATGTTCCCCAGGATGAAAACTGGCGCGACCACATGAGCCCGCTCTATCGCGGCGTGGTTATGCGCCCGCGTGCGGCCGGCACCGAGTTGGTAACAGGGCAGTGGGGCATGATCCCGCCGCGCTCCGAAACCAACATCCCCAAAGGCAAGGACGGCAAGCGCCTGAACACCGTCAACGCCCGGCGCGAGGGCATGGCCAAGTCATGGACCTACGGCGGCGCCTGGCGCAAGGGGCAGCGCTGCCTCATCCCCGCGCAGCTGTTCGTGGAACCCTACTGGGGCGCGGGCAAGCACATTGCCTGGCAGTTCGAGCGGCCCGACGGCACGCCCTGGGCGCTGGCCGGCCTATGGGACGTGTGGACCGACCCGGTCACAGGTGAGGTGTGGACCAGCTACACCATGATCACCCAGAACGCCGACCACCACCCCTTGATGCGGCTGATGCACCGCCCCGACCCCAAGCGCCCGCCAGACAAGCAAGACAAGCGCGCCGTGGTGCCCATCGAGCGCGGCGACTGGGACGCCTGGCTGCGCGGCTCAGTCGAAGAGGCCGAGGCCCTGATCAAGCTGCCGCCCGTCACGGCGTTCGCGCACCGCGCCAAAGACCCAGCGCAGCAGGTTGAACTGCCCTTGGAAGCCGAGTAGACTGTCGCCGTTCGGGAAACGCGCCCCCGACCGTGCTGGTTTCGCCAGCACCCGCCAGACTGCTAAGCACTGGTGCCCGGTTTGTGAGTTACTCGTCACGGGAATAGCTTGTTCATCAAGGCTGTTCTCTATGACGAAGCGTATGCAACTCCGCCGCCGGGCTTTTCAACTTCAACAATGCCGCTGCTACTACTGCGGACTCCCAATGTGGGAGCGCGGGCAGCGTGATGGCATGATGGCAATCGTTCCGCCGGAGCATGTAGACCACCTACAGTGCACCGCAGAGCACCTACAGGACCGCCAGCATGGTGGAGCCGATACGGCCCGCAACGTTGTTGCGGCCTGCGCATGGTGCAACCGACGTCGGCATGAAGGACGTACCCAATCCGCACCGTCCCCCAAGCGATACAGAAACGAAGTCCTGCTCGCGATGGCCGCCGGAACTTGGCACCCTGCGGCCCACGCACTCACCCAGATGCATGCCGCCTTAACTGCCCCACCCAAAAGGGTGGTCGTTCAAAAAACGCTTGCCTGAAAAATACACATCGTTACGATCGTGTATTCCCCGAGGAGACACATCATGAGCAAGGCAAAAATCACATTGATGCTGGCGGCCCTGGTGCTGGTTACAGGCGCAGTCCAAGCCCAGACCTACCGGCAGTATGGCAACACGACATACGGTTCCGATGGCTCCAGCTATCGCCAGTACGGAAACACCATCCAGAGCAACGACGGCACCAACTACCGCCAGTACGGCAATACCACCTACGGGTCGGATGGCAGCTCGTACCGCCAGTATGGCAACACCACCTACGGCAACGACGGATCCACCGCGCGTTCCTACGGCAACACTACCACCATCACCAGCCCCTCTGGCAATACTACCAACTGCCGCCGCTACGGGAATAGCTTGAGCTGCAACTGATTGATCAGTGCGCCCGCCCGCATTGCCCCTGGTGCGAAGGTGCCAGGGGCTTTTCTACATCTAATTTTTAAGGATTCGCATGAGTGAGTTAAAGGCCGAAAATGAGTCGGCGGCTGACGCTTCGGCAAGGACTGCGGATGATGCTGTGCTGCGCAAAGTGGCTGCCATCTGTGGGGGCGGAGTGCTCGCTGTACTTGTGATCGTGTGGGCGGTGTTGACGTTCGTTGTATATCCTGGCGGTGTTGGGGCGGATCCACCTGCCGCACGAGGACAGTTCGGCGATATGTTTGGGCTCGCCAACGCGCTTTTTTCGGGCCTTGCCTTCAGTGCGCTTATCGTTTCTTTGGGTCTGCAACGTAAGGAACTCGCCCTTCAACGGGCGGAGTTAGCCTTAACGCGCTCTGAGGTCGCGAAGCAAGCAATTGCACTGACCGCACAGGCGGGTACGATGGAAAGGCAGGCGCAAACAGAGCTTTTAGCCGCGCGCATCGTTGGGGTAGGTGCATTGATGAAGCTGGGGCAAGAGGCCTCAGGTAGCAACCTTGCTGCTCATCTTGGCCACTTCGGATACGCCTCGACCGAAATTCTCAAAGACAACACAGCTGAACTAGTGAAACTGCTGAAAGAAGCAGAGCAACTTCAAGCTGAAAAGAAGCAGGCGAATTCTTCCTAGGGGTAACCCGCGGTCGATGGCGTTGACGTAGGCATACACCGATGTGGGGCGCACACCAACCTTGCGCTGATTCCGCAAAGCTATAATGCTGGGTTTGCGTGATGGGCGTATTGCCATCCCGCGCCAATCCCGCACCGGTTGCGCAACGTGTTGATTTCATTGTCAGCACGACGCGCCCCCCGCGCACCATCCATGTGAGACCTTGCGGAACACTGCGCAGCAGCGAGCACGATCACATTCTTAGAGTCTTAGAGGAATAGCCATGTCCGTTACTGTTGAAACCCTTGAGAAGCTCGAGCGCAAGATCACGCTGAGCGTGCCCCTGACCGCGATCCAGACCGAAGTCGACACGCGTCTGAAGCGCCTGGCGCGCACCGTGAAGATGGACGGCTTCCGTCCCGGCAAGGTGCCCATGAACGTGGTCGCCCAGCGCTACGGCTATTCCGTGCAGTACGAAGTGCTCAACGACAAGGTCGGTGAAGCCTTTGCCGTGGCCGCCAACGAAGCCAAGCTGCGCGTGGCCGGCCAGCCCCGCATCACCGAAAAAGACGGTGCTCCCGAAGGCCAGGTGACCTTCGACGCCATCTTCGAAGTGTTCCCCGAAGTCAAGATCGCCGACCTGTCGGACGCCGAAGTCGAGAAGCTGTCGGCCGATGTGACCGATTCGGCCATCGACAAGACCATCGACATCCTGCGCAAGCAGCGCCGCACCTTCGCCCAGCGCGCCCAGGGTGCCGCTGCCGAAGACGGTGACCGCGTGTCCGTGGACTTCGAAGGCAAGATCGACGGCGAGCCGTTCGACGGCGGCAAGGCCGAGGACTTCCAGTTCCTGGTCGGCGAAGGCCAGATGCTCAAGGAATTCGAAGAAGCCGTGCGCGGCATGAAGACCGGCGAAAGCAAGACCTTCCCGCTGGCTTTCCCTGCCGACTACCACGGCAAGGACGTGGCCGGCAAGACGGCTGACTTCCTGGTCACGGTCAAGAAGATCGAAGCCGCCAACCTGCCCGAAGTGAACGACGCCCTGGCCAAGTCGCTGGGCATCGCCGACGGCTCGGTGGAAGGCCTGCGCGCCGACATCAAGAAGAACCTGGAGCGCGAAGTCAAGTTCCGCCTGCTGGCCCGCAACAAGCAAGCCGTGATGGACGCCTTGGTGGCCAAGGCCGAGCTGGACCTGCCCAACGCCAGCGTGCAGGCCGAAATCGCCCGCCTGCTGGAAGGCGCCCGTGCCGACCTGAAGCAGCGCGGCCTGAAGGACGCCGACAAGGCCGAGATCCCTGAGGACGTGTTCCGTCCCCAGGCCGAGCGCCGCGTGCGCCTGGGCCTGGTGGTGGCCGAGCTGGTGCGTGCCAACGAACTGCAGGCCAAGCCCGAGCAGCTCAAGGCCCACATCGACGAGCTGGCCGCCAGCTACGAGAAGCCCGAAGACGTGGTGCGCTGGTACTTCGGCGACCGCCAACGCCTGGCCGAAGTGGAAGCCGTGGTCATCGAGAACAATGTGACCGACTTCGTCCTGGGCAAGGCCAAGGTGGTCGACAAGGCCGTGTCCTTCGACGAACTGATGGGCCAGCAAGGCTAAAAACCTGGGGAACCCCCTGAGTCGCTTCGCGCCTTCCCCCTCTCTCATATTGCTTCGCAATCTGGGAGGGGGACGCCCCC
>NZ_AKJX01000279.1 GCF_000276605.1 Acidovorax sp. CF316
GCGCCTGCCGCACATCGGCGATGGCCGCACCCAGGTCTGCCTGCACAACGACGCCGTGGTGCAGGGCCTCTCGGAGATGCCCTTCACCAACGACGTGGAGCGCTGGGCCATCCTCACCGTGGGCACGGGGCTCGGCAATGCCAGCTTCACCAACCGGCGCGATGCTCCTGGGCAGGGGTGAGCGAGCGGCGTGCCAGTCTCAGCGCTGGTAGCAGCGGCTGGCGTTCTTCACGATCTTGCAGTTGAAGAGGGTTGCGCTGACGCCCATGGGCCCATGGGTGTAGTCGGCAAGCTGGTTGTCGTTGTAGCGGGTGTGGTGGGGCTGGCCCGTGGGCTTGTCCAGGCTGTCGGACCAGACCTTGATGTGGCAGGAACCCTTGTTCTGGTCCGCGCAGAACTTGTAGGCCGCGCGCCCGATGTAGTCGGTGTCCTGCGCCTTGTCGGTAGGCACCATGGCGTAGTGCGTGTTGCCGTGGGTCTCGAAGACGTCCAGCGTCTGGGCGTGGGCAACGGCTGTCGCTGCGGTCAGCAGCGCAAGGATCAAGGCTTTCATGGCGGGTTCCCTCCAGAGCGCGCGGCCAGCGGGCAATGTCTCACTGCCTCTGGGATGGATGCGCGCAACCCCCTATGGGCTGCGCACGGTGGCCGGCCGGCCTCGGGATTCTGCGTCGGCGCGGTGCTGCCCGACTGGACGAATTGTCCACCGGCGCTTCGGCGGCCGCTCACTGCTGGTAGCAGCGGCTGGCGGTGGTCACGAGCTTGCAGTTGAACCGGATGCCATCGGCGATGCCGCTGTAGTTGCGCATGTACTCGGCCAGCTTGTTCTCGTCGTACCGTGTATGGAAGGGGTTGCCCGTGGGCTTGTCCAGGCTGTCGGACCAGATCATCACGCGGCAGCTGCCCTTGTTCTGGTCCTGGCAGAACTTGTAGGCCACCCTTTCCATGTACTGGGTGTCGCGCGCCTTGTCGGTGGGCACCATGGCGTAGTGCATGTTGCCGTGGGATTCGAAGACGTCGAGCGTTTGCGCGTGCGCGGCGGAAGTCGCTGCAGTCAGCAGCGCAAGGATCAAGGCTTTCATGTTGGTGGGTTCCCTCTGGGTGCGTGCAGCCGGTGGGCCGCCCTGGAACGGGAGCCTCTTGGTGGTGGAAAGCACGGCAGCCCCGGGTGGGGCTGCCTGCGTTGCCGGCCGCACGCCGGCGATTGTGCCCCAGCGAGGCCGCCGTCGGCCTCAGCCGGGCTTACTTCTGGATATCGCCCAGGCAGAGGTATTTGATCTCCACATAGTCGTCGATGCCATGGTGCGAGCCCTCGCGGCCCAGGCCCGATTGCTTGACGCCGCCGAAGGGCACATGCTCCGTGGCCAGGATGCCCACGTTGATGCCGACCATGCCGTACTCCAGCGCCTCGGCCACGCGGAAGATGCGGCCCACGTCGCGGGTGTAGAAGTAGCTGGCCAGGCCGAACTCGGTGGCGTTGGCAGCGTCGATGGCCTCCTGCTCGGTCTTGAACTTGAAGACCGGGGCGAAGGGGCCGAAGGTCTCCTCGCGCGCGCACAGCATGTCGGGCGTGGCATTGGCCACCACCGTGGGCTCGAAAAACTGGCCCGCCAGGCGCTTGCCGCCAGCCACCACGCTGCCGCCCTTGGCCAGGGCATCGTCCACATGGCGCTGCACCTTCACCAGTGCGGCCTCCTCGATCAGCGGGCCCTGGTTCACGCCGTCCTCGAAGCCATTGCCGACCTTGGCCGTCTTCACCTTGGCGGCGAACTTGGCGACGAACTGGTCGTACACGCCTTCCTGCACATAGAAGCGGTTGGTGCACACGCAGGTCTGGCCGGCGTTGCGGTATTTGCTCGCAAAGGCGCCTTCCACGGCGCTGTCGATGTCGGCATCGTCGAACACCAGGAAGGGTGCGTTGCCGCCCAGCTCAAGCGACATCTTCTTGACCGTGGGGGCCGATTGCGCCATCAGGATGCGGCCGACTTCGGTGCTGCCCGTGAAGCTGATGTGGCGCACCACGTCGCTCGCGCACAGCACCTTGCCGATGGCGATCGAGTTGCCGCTGTCGGCCGGCAGGATGTTGAACACGCCCGCCGGGATGCCTGCGCGGATCGCCAGCTCGGCCGCGGCCAGCGCGGTCAGCGGCGTCAGCTCGGCCGGCTTGATCACCACCGGGCAACCGGCGGCCAGTGCTGGCGCGACCTTGCGCGTGATCATGGCCAGCGGAAAGTTCCACGGCGTGATGGCGGCGCACACGCCGATCGGCTGCTTCAAGACCATCAGCCGGCGGCTGTTGTCGAACTGGGGCAGGGTCTCGCCATTGATGCGCTTGGCCTCTTCGGCAAACCACTCCACGAAGCTCGCGCCGTAGGCCACCTCGCCCTTGGCCTCGGGCAGGGGCTTGCCCTGCTCGGCCGTCATGATGCGGCCCAGGTCGTCCTGGTTCGCCATGAGCAGGTCGTACCACTTGCGCAGCAGGATGCTGCGCTCCTTGGCGGTCTTGGCCTTCCACGCAGGCCAGGCGGCGTTGGCGGCGGCAATCGCGGCCTCGGCGTCGGCCGGGCCCAGGTTGGCCACACTCGCGAGTTTCAGGCCCGTGGCCGGGTCGTTCACGTCGAAGCGGCCCGTGCCCGCCACCCACTGGCCGTTGATGAGGCCATCGGTCTTGAGCAGGCTCGGGTCCTTGAGCAGGGAAAGGGGCGAAGTCTTCATGTCCATGGTGATGTCTCTTTTGGGTGGTCAGGGGTGGTAGGCGCACTGCCGCATGGCAAGCATAGCGGCAGGCTGAAAGCGGTGGGTGTCTCGGGTGTATCAGTGGTTGGGGCGTGTGTTCGCGCTCAGGCCCTGCGCCCGCGCAGCCACTCCAGCACCAGCAGCAGGCTGGTGGTGAACAGGATGAGCAGCGTGGCCACGGCGGCAATGGTGGGCGAGATGTTCTCGCGGATCCCGGTGAACATCTGGCGCGGCAGCGTGGCCTGTTCGGCCCCGGCCAGGAAGAGCGTGACCACGACCTCGTCGAACGAGGTGGCGAAGGCGAACAGTGCCCCCGAGACCACGCCGGGTGCGATCACCGGCAGCGTGATGCGAAAGAAGGTCCTGAACGGCGTCTCCCCCAGGCTCAGCGATGCGCGCACCAGGTTGTGGTTGAAGCCCGCCAGGGTGGCCAGCACGGTGGTGAGCACGAAGGGCGCGCCCAGCGCCGCGTGCACGATGACCAGGCCCACGTAGCTGTCGGCCAGGCCCAGCGGTGCGAAATACAGGTAGGTGGCCACGCCGACCACGATGATGGGCACCACCATGGGCGCGATGAGCACGCCCATCAGCAAGCCCTTGAAGCGGAAGTCCGCGCGCGACAGGCCCACCGCCGCCATCGTGCCCAACACCGTGGCGACCAGTGTGGCGGCCGGCGCCACGATGAAGCTGTTGCGCGTGGCGCGCGCCCATTCGGCCGATTCGAACAGGTTGCGGTACCACTTGAGCGACCAGCCGGTGATCGGGTAGGCCAGGAACGAGCTCTCCGAGAACGACAGGGGCACCATCACCAGGATGGGCGCCAGCAGGAACGCGAGCACCGCCACGCACAGCGCGCGCAGCAGCCACCACAGTGCCTTGTCGGTCAGCGTGGCGTAACGGGGGAATTCGGGCAGTCGGAACATGGCGGGTGGGGCGGGGGATGATGGGAGGTGCACAGTCAGGCGGATCAGCCCAGGCTCAGCTCGGCCTTGCCGATGCGGCGGTACACGCCATACAGCACCAGCGTGGCGGCCAGCAGCACGGCACCGAGCGCGCAGGCCATGCCCCAGTTCACCTCGACGTTGGTGTAGCGGGCGATGTAGTAGCTGAGCATCTGGTCGTCGGCGCCGCCCAGCAGCGCCGGTGTCACGTAGTAGCCGATGGCGAGGATGAACACCAGCAAGGCCCCGGCACCGATGCCCGGGTAGGTCTGCGGCACATACACCCGAAAGAAGGCCGCCAGGGGCGGGCTGCCCAGCGACACGGCGGCACGCACGTAGGTGGCGGGCACGTTCTTCATCACGCTGTACAGCGGCAGGATCATGAACGGCAGCAGGATGTGCACCATGGCGATCACCACGCCCGTGCGGTTGAACAGCAGGGCCAGCGGCTCGCTCACGAGGCCCAGCCCCATCAGCCCGCGGTTGACCAGGCCTTCGGACTGCAGCAGCACGATCCAGGCGGCCACGCGCACCAGGATGGAAGTCCAGAACGGCACCAGCACCAGGATCATCAGCACATTGGCCGGGCGCGCCGGCAGCGAAGCCAGCCACCAGGCCAGCGGGTAGCCGATGGCCAGGCAGATGAGCGTGACCACCAGGCTGATGTGGAAGGTGCGCAGCAGGATGCTGCCGAACGCGCGCTGCTGCTCGGGCATGCGTTCCACCTGGCCCAGCGCGTCGCGCTGCAGGTCCACCGAGGCGAGCAGGTAGTCCGGTGTCCAGCGCGCGCCATTGCGCGCGATGGCGCGCCACAGCGGGGCTTCGCTCCAGCGCGGGTCCTTGGCGATCAATTGATCGCGCATGGATTCGGGCGTGCCCGCCGCGGGCAGGGCGCGGTACGCACCCATGATGAGGGAGCGGGCGCCGGGCACGTCGGAGTTGAGCCGGCGCGCCAGCGCTCCGGCGTCGGCGCTGTCGGGCAGGCGCGCCAGATCGCGCACCAGCGCGGCATACGCGGCCGGGCCGGGCGCCTCCTGGCGGTCCCAGCCTTCGAGCGCGGAAATGGTGGCCGGCAGCGCGTTGGCCACCTCGGGGTTCTCGATCGCGCGCTGCAGCAGCGCCACGATGGGGACCAGCAGGGTGAGCAGCAGGAACACCAGCAGCGGCAGGGGGAGTGCGAACGCCCGCCACTTGCGGCGTGACTCTGCGCGCGACAGGGCCTTGCGCAGTGCGCCGGGCGTGCTGGCGCCCGGTGCGCTTGCGGCGGGGATGGCGAGGGTGGCTGGCTGCATGGTGTCCTGTGCTCCGGCTGCCGCTTACTGCGTTGCCCAGGCGGCGAAGCGCTTCTCGAGCGCCTCGCCCTGGTCGGCCCAGAAGCCCACGCTGAACTGCAGCGCCTCCTTGGCGTTGGCAGTGGAGGTGGGCAGGTCGTCCAGCACCTTCTTGTCGAGTTGGGCCAGGGCCTTCGTGTTGGCCGGGCCGTAGGCGATGTGCTGCGCGTAGGCCGCCTGGTTGGCGGTCTGCATGGTGAAGGCGATGAACTTCACGGCTGCATCCTTGTTGGGCGTGCCCTTGGGGATGGCCCAGTAGTCCAGGTCGTAGATGCCGCCCGGCCAGAAGATCTTGAGGTTGCGGCCTTCGCGGTTGGCCGCGTCAATGCGGCCATTGAACACGGTGGTCAGCGCCACGTCGCCCGCCACCAGGAACTGCGGCGCCTGGGCTCCGGCTTCCCACCACTGGATACTGGGCTTGAGTTCGGTCAGCTTCTTGAAGGCGCGGTCGGCACCCTCCTTGGTGGCCAGCACCTTGTACACGTCGGCGGGTTTCACACCGTCGGCCAGCAGCGCGAACTCCAGGTTGTAGCGCGCGCCCTTGCGCATGCCGCGCTTGCCGGCGATCTTCCGGGTGTCGAAGAAATCGGCCCAACTGGTCGGCGGGGTCTTGAGCTTGTCGCCGTTGTACGCCATGACGGTGGACCACACGAAGATGCCCACGGCGCAGTCGTTCACCGCAGCGGGCAGCAGGTCGCCCTTGTCCACGATCTTGCTGTAGTCGAGCTTCTCGAACAGGCCCTCATCGCAGCCACGCGCCGCGTCCGGCGACTCGACCTCCACCACGTCCCAGGTCACCTTCCTGGTCTCGACCATGGCCTTGATCTTGGCCTGCTCGCCGTTGTACTCCACAGCCACGATCTTGTTGCCGGCCTTCTCGTAGGGTTCGTAGAACGCCTTCTTCTGGGCATTGGCATTGGCGCCGCCGAAGTTCACGACGGTGATCTGCTGCTGGGCAAAGCTGGGCAGTGCCATGCATGCGGCAAGGGTTGCGCAGGCGATCAGACTCTTTTTCATGGTGCAGTTTCCTTGGAAAGGACGTTGGGAAAGGGGAGGGCGTGAAAAGAACAAAAAGGACAAGGCGCCGGAGCCTCAGACCGCATAGATGCGGGTGGACTCCGGCGGGAACTCCAGCAGCACGTTCTGCCCCGGTTGCGGGTAGGCCGATGCGTCGGAATGGGTGAGGGCCAGCTTCACGGTGGCCTGCTCCTGGCCGTGGCCCAGGTCGCACATGAGGCGAAGGTGGTCGCCGTAGTAGATGGAGCGCACCACCGTGGCCGGCACGGCCGAGCCCCGGGGGTAGGAGGCGTACGGATGCAGCACGATGCGCTCGGGGCGCACGCAGGCCTGCACGCGGCTGCCCAGGGCCGCGGCGTTGACGTTCACCCCGGGCAGCAGGTAGCCGCCGGGCATCTGGATGGCGGTTCCATCGCCCGCCCCCTGCAGGGTGCCGCTGAGCACGGTGTTGTCGCCCACGAAGCCCGCCACGAAGCGGTTGGCCGGGCTCTCGTAGAGTTCCTCCACGCCGGCCAGCTGCTGGATGATGCCTTCGTTGAACACCGCCACCCGGTCGCTCATGGTCAGGGCCTCGCCCTGGTCATGGGTCACGTACACGAAGGTCACCCCGAGCTGGCGGTGCAGCTCCTTGAGCTCGATCTGCATGTGCTCGCGCAGTTGCTTGTCCAGTGCGCCCAGGGGCTCGTCCATCAGCACCAGCTGCGGGTTGAAGACCAGGGCGCGCGCCAGCGCCACGCGCTGCTGCTGGCCACCCGACAGGCGGGCCGGCAGGCGCTCGCCCATGCCCGCCAGGCGCACCATGTCCAGCGCCTTGCGCACCCGTTCCTGCTGCTCGGCGCGGGGCACCTTGCGCACGGTGAGCGGGTAGGCCACGTTCTGCTCCACCGTGAGGTGCGGAAACAGCGCGTAGTTCTGGAAGACCATGCCGAAGTTGCGCTTGTGCGGCGGTGTGCCGGTGATCTGCCGGCCGTCGAGCAGGATGTCGCCGGTGGTGGGTGACTCGAACCCGGCCAGCATCATCAGCGTGGTGGTCTTGCCCGAGCCCGAGGGCCCCAGCAGGCTCAGGAATTCGCCGCGATGGATGTCCAGGTCCAGCGAGCGCACGACCAGCTGTTCGCCGTCATAGCTCTTTTGCACGCCGCTGAAGCGGACCAGGGGTTCGTCGGAGGTCATGGGTGTCGTCAGGATGGGGGCGTTGGAGCCGGTTGGGTCAGACCACGGCAGCGAAGCTGTCGGCCAGGATGGCCAGGCCTTCGTCGAGCAGTTCGTTGGAGGCCGTGAGCGGCACCAGGATGCGGATCACGTTGCCGTGGGTGCCGCAGGACAGCAGGACCAGGCCGCGGCGTGCGGCCTCGGCCACCACCTTCTTCGTGAGGGCTGCATCGGGCTTGGCGGGGTCGCCGCCCTCGAACAGCTCGATGGCCACCATGGCCCCCAGGCCGCGCACGTCGCCGATGCCGGGCACCCGGCTCGCCAGGTCCTTGAGCGCGCGCACCAGCAGCGCGCCCATGTCCTGGCTGCGGGCCAGCAGCTGGTCCTTTTCGAAGGCCTCGATCACGGCCAGTGCCGCGGCGCAGGCCACCGGGCTGCCGGCATAAGTGCCGCCCAGGCCGCCGGGGGCGGGGGCATCCATCACCTCGGCGCGGCCCACCACGCCGGCCAGCGGGAAGCCGCCGGCCAGCGACTTGGCGGTGGTGATCAGGTCGGGGGCCACGGGCCATTGCTCGCAGGCGAACCAGGTGCCGGTGCGGCCGGCGCCGGTCTGCACCTCGTCGGCGATCAGCAAGATGCCATGGCGGTCGGCCAGCGCCTTGAGACCGGTGATGAACTCGGGTGGTGCGATGTAGAAGCCGCCTTCGCCCTGCACGGGCTCGATGATGAAGGCCGCCACGCGCCCGGGCTCGATGTCGTTCTTGAACAGCAGCTCCACCGAATGCAGGGCCTGTTCCACGCCCACGCCATGCAGCGCATTGGGAAACAGCGCGTGGTACACCTCGCCGGGGAAGGGGCCGAAGCCGGTCTTGTACGGTGCGACCTTGCCCGTGAGGCCCAGCGTCATGTTCGTGCGGCCGTGGTATCCGCCGGTGAAGGCGATCACCCCCGGGCGGCCGGTGTGGGCGCGGGCGATCTTCACGGCGTTCTCCACCGCTTCGGCGCCGGTGGTCAGCAGCAGGGTCTTCTTGGCGAAGGCGCCGGGCGCCAGGGTGTTCAGGCGCTCGGCCACTTCCACATAAGGTTCATAGGCCAACACCTGGAAGCAGGTGTGGGTGTACAGGTCTAGCTGTGCCTTGACGGCGGCGATCACGCCCGCATGCAGGTGGCCGGTGTTGAGCACGGCAATGCCGCCTGCGAAGTCGATGTAGCGGCGGCCTTCCACGTCCCACAGTTCGGCGTTCAGCGCCTTCTGGACAAAGATCTCGTGGGCCTGGCCCACGCCGCGGGCGACGGCGGCGTGGCGGCGGGCGAGGAGGGCGGCATTGGTGAAGTGGCGGTCGTGCTGCATGGCGTTGGCGGGCGGGTTGAACCAGCGGATGTGAAGGAATGGAGCGGATTCTGGAAGCCGTGCCGCAGCCCGTCCATGTACACACACAGGCGCTTTGCCGCGCACTGTGCAGGTCTAGAATCCTGTACAGGCATTCCCTGATCTGGTGTGCGCCAACACGGTGCACAATTCGCTCCCCTCTTTGCTTTCCCGATGCTCACTCTCAGCCCGGACCTCCAGACACCTCTGGTCAGCCAGATCGTCGATGGTCTGCGAGGCCTCATCGTCAGCCAGGTGCTCAAGCCTGGCAGCAAGCTCCCCTCGATCCGCGCGTTCGCGGCCTCCCACGGTGTCAGCGTGTTCACCGTGGTCGAGGCCTATGACCGGCTGGTAGCCCAGGGCTGGCTGGTCTCGCGTGCGCACGCGGGCTTCTTCGTCAAGCGGCGCGGCGACGAGACCGGTGTGCCCGCCGGTGGTGCGCGGGAGCGGCCCGTGCCCCGTTTCGATGCACGCTGGTACCTCAAGCAAATTTTCGAAAACCGCAACCTGCCGATGAAACCGGGGTGCGGCTGGCTGCCGCACGACTGGTTGTTTGGCGATGCGGTGCGCCGCAGCATGCGCCAGCTGTCCTCGGATGGCCCCGAACTCGATGGCTACGGCCTGCCGCACGGCCACATGGCGCTGCGCATGGTGGTGGCCGAATCGCTGGCCGAGCAGCACCTGGCGGTGGACCCCGACCAGATCCTGCTGACCCAGGGCTCCAGCCAGGCGCTGGACCTGGCGGCGCGGCTCCTGCTCAAGCCCGGCGACGTGGTGCTGGTGGACGACCCCGGCTACCCCAACCTGCTGTTCATGCTGCGCTTTGCAGGGGCCCATCTGGTCGGCGTGCCGCGCACGGCCACAGGCTATGACCTGCCTGCGCTGGAGGCGCTGCTGGTGCAGCACAAGCCCAAGGCCTTCTTCACGCAGCCACGGCTGCAGAGCCCCACCTGCTCCATGGCCTCGGTGGCGCACCTGCATCGGCTGCTACAGCTCGCCGAGCAGCACGGCTTCACCCTGGTGGAAAACGACATCTACGTCGACATGGACAGCAGCGTGCGCCCTTCGCTGGCGAGCCTGGACCAGTTGAGCCGCGTGATCTACGTGGGCAGTTTCTCCAAGACCATCTCGCCCAACCTGCGCACGGGCTATGTCGCGGCCAGGCGTGACGTGCTGGACGACCTGCTGCAGCTGAAGATGGTCTCGGGCCTCACCTCGTCGGACATCACCGAGCGCATCACCTTCGGCGTGGTCACGGACGGCCGCTGGCGCAAGCACCTCAAGTCGCTGCGCGAGCGCCTGGCCGAGGCGCACCGCAGCGTGGGCCGCAGGCTGCAGGCCCTGGGCTTCGAGCTGTTCCATGAGCCCGAGGCCGGGATGTACCTGTGGGCCCGCCATCCCGATCTGCCCGACAGTGCCGAGCTGTCCATGGAGGGCACGGGCGAGGGCCTCATGCTCGGGCCGGGAGCGCTGTTCCTGGTGGAGCCGCGGCCCACGGGCTGGCTGCGTTTCAACGTGGCCTTCTGCGGCGATGAACGCCTGTGGCGTTTTCTGGAGCAGCGCATCGCACTGGGAAGCCAGGGTACCCAGTAGCTTGGCTGGCGCGGGCTAGGGTTTCCCGCTGCGGGCTGCCAGGTGGTCGGCCATGGCGGGGCTCATGAATTGGGTGGGAATCTCTGCCACCACGGCCTGTGGATCGCCCAGCGCGAGAAAGCACGCCTCGTACTCCTGCTGCAGGTCGAATTTCGGCGGCAGCATCAGCAGGCTCTTGGGGGCCAGCGCAAAGGCCGCCTGGCGCACGGCGCGCGTCAGTTCCCTGGGCGGGATCTTCGAGAACAGCTCGTGCACCTCGGGCCGGGGCAGTGGGCACTGGGGCGTCAGCAGCGCCAGGTACATGGCCTCGGTGCGCAGCTCCTGGGGGATCTTGGCGATGCGCGTGTAGTCGCGCCACACCACGTTGCGCCATTCCTCGACCGTCTGCGGTGTGGCCATGGAGGCCAGGCTGCGGCCCTGGCGCAGGCCGTCCCGCACCGATTCCAGGGACAGCGGCGATTTCTTGAGCAGCTTTTTCAGCGCAGCGGGCAGGGTCTCCGGGTCGTCGGGGTCCCGGCCTTCGGACAGGTCGATGCGCAGCAGCTTGCTGCCCTTGGCCGGCTGGCCCCGCACGTCGATGCCATGGTCGTCGTTGACCAGCGCCTGGGCGATGACCTGGCCGCCCACGATCAGCTGGCCGTGGTTGTAGTGGCCGTAGACGACCTCCAGCACGCGCAGGTCGCCGTCCACCCGGATATGGGAGCCGCCGCAACTGGCCTGGCGCGCGCCGAGCGCGCCGGTGACCAGCAGCAGCGGGCCGGAGTCGCCGTCGGCATTCACCAGGGCACCCGCAAGATGCAGGTCGCCCTGCACGCACAGGCCGCTGACGGCCTGTCCTTGCAGGCCCGCAAGCGCCGCTGCGATGTGGCCATCCTCCCAGCCAGCGCTCCAGTCGAGCAACAGGTCGCCATTCAGCGCCAGATCGCCTGTGTGCAGCAGCACCGGGTCCGTGGGCCGCAGCCAGGATGGCGCGCTGAATGCTGCGGGAAGCTCCGCGATGGTGGTGAGCGTGAACATGGCTGCGCTCACCGGTCGATGATGCGGCGCGCGAACTGCTCCAGGTAGTCCATGAGCTGGTTGGCGCCGGCCACGGCATGCGCCTCGTCGCCGCTGGCGATGCCCTGCGCCAGGTGCATGTGGGCGCGCGCACCCTCGGTCACGTCGCCCTCGTGCTGGTAGGCGTACCAGAAGCGGCGGCACTGCACGATCAGCGGTGCCACGGATTTGACGGCCGACTGGTTCTGGCAGGCCAGGTGCACGATCTGGTCGAGCCCATGGTCGGCCAGCATGTAGCCGTCGAGCTCGCCGCGTTCCGCGGCGCGCACCATCTCCTCGGCGCAGCGCACGATGGCCTGGCGCTGCGGCGCGGTGGCGCGCCGTGCGGCGCACGATGCGATCAGCCGCTCCAGCACGCGGCGCGTCTGGATCACGTCCAGGTGGTCCGCCAGGTCGATGTTGGAGACCTGCAGCCCGCGGCGCGGCTGCTGCACGATGAGGCCGATGGACACCATGCGCAGCAAGGCCTCGCGCACCGGTGTGCGCCCGAGGCCGGTGCTCTCGGCGATCTCGGCCTCCACCACGGGGCTGCCGGGCTGCAGCTGCAGGGTGGAGATCATGGCCTCGATGGCGTCATAGGCCACGTCCGCCGCGCGCCGCTTGGGGCCGGTGTCTTTGCGGGGAGGGGGGCTGCTGCTCAAGGTCATCAAGGGTGGGGTGCCGGTGGGGCGCGGCCCCGCCTGGGGCCTTGCTGGGCCGATCTTAAATCAGAGCGTGGCACCCGCCTTGCGCAGCTCGGCGATCTGCGGGGCCTTGGGCAGCCACAGCTTGTCGAACTCCTGGATGGTGGCCTCGGGGTTGAAGGACGACGCGCTCTTGAACGCGATGGAGGTGCCCTTGAACTTGTCGATCAGGCCCGCCTCGGTGGTCACGATGTCGTTGATCTGCGCGTCCAGCGACTGGGCCACGAGCTTGCGGATCAGCTCCTTGTCCTTGGCATCGAGCCCCTGCCAGATGCGGCCCGACACCAGCGGCGCGAAGGGCATGAACAGCGCGTTCATCTGCAGCAGGGTCTTGGCGACCTTGTCGAAGCGCTGGTTCCAGGAGAACTCGATGTCCGCCTCCAGCCCGTCCACCTGGCCGTTGCTCATGGCGTCGAACACCTGGGGGGTCGGGATGGGCGTGGGCGCGGCACCCAGCATCTGGTAGAAGTCGCGGTACACCGGCGTGGGGTTGATGCGCAGCTTCATGCCCTTGAGATCGGTCGGGCTGGCGATGTCCTTGGTCGAGAACACCGCGCGCATGCCGGTGATGCCCCAGCCCAGGCCGATGGTGCCGGTCTCGCGCGGCAACACTTCGAGCAATTTGGTGGCGGCCGGGTGCTTGACCAGCTTGGCCACGCTGGGCGTGGAGCGCACCAGGTAGGGCGCGTTGATGGCCGCGACGCTGGCCACGCGCGAGCCCAGTTCGGCCGCCTGGATCCAGCCCATGTCCAGGGCGCCCGACTGCAGCTGCTGCATCATGGCCGCCTCGTTGCCCAACTGGCCCGAGTGGAACACGGTCACGCTCAGGCGGCCATCGCTCTCCTTCTTGAGCGCCTCGCCGAACTGCAGCGCGGCGCGGTTCCACGAATGCCCGGCCGGGGTGATCAGGCCCAGGCGGAATTCCTTGGCGCCCGCGCCCTGCGCGAACACGAGCGGGGCGGCAAGGCTGGCGGCAGCGGCCACGGCGTGGCGCTGTATGAACTGGCGGCGGGTGGTGGTCATGGTGGACTCTCCTTGGTCTGGGAAGGGAACTTGCAGGAACGGAAAAGGGAGAAGGGGCGGCGCTACTCGAGCAACGCCAGCGACAGGCTGGGGAACAGCGACAGCAGCACCAGCGCCACGCAGCTGATGAGGAAGAAGGGCAGCGTGACGATGAACATCTTTCCGGGCTTGGCTCCGGTCACGGCCGAGGCGACGAAGAAGCTCAGCCCCACGGGCGGCGTCATCAGGCCCAGCACCAGGTTGACCACCACCACCACGCCGAAGTGGCGCGGGTCGATGTGGTAGACCTCGGTGGCGATCGGCAGCAGGATGGGCACGGTCATGATGAGCCCGGGAATGCCGTCGATCACGGTGCCGATGACCAGCAGGATCACATTGGTAAGCAGCAGGAAGGTGACCGGGTCGTGCGCCACGGTCTGTATCCACGCCGCCACCATCTGCGGCACCTTGCCGTAGATCAGCAGCCACGAGAACACCGCGGCCGCGGCCACCAGGAAGAGCACGATGGCTGAGTAGATCGCCGAGCGCAGCAGGATGGCCGGCATGGCATTGAAGCGGAACTCCTTGGTCACATAGCGCCCCACCAGGGCCGAGGCCAGCGCGCCTACGGCCGCGGCCTCGGTGGGGTTGGCCAGGCCGCCCAGGATGGAGCCGACGATCACGATGGGGATCAGCAGCGTGGGGCTGGCCAGCACGATGGTGCGCACGCGCTGGGCCAGGGTACGTTTTTCGCTGCGCGGGTAGTCGTAGATGAAGCCCATGAGGGCGATCACGACGAAGAACAGCAGCGTGAGCAGCACGCCCGGCAGGATGCCGGCGATCAGCATGTCGCCCACGGCCACCTGGGCCAGCACGCTGAACACCACGAACATCACCGAGGGCGGGATGATGGGCCCGAGCATGCCGCCGTAGACGGTGAGGCCTGCGGCGAAGGTCTTGTCATAGCCCTGCTTTTCCATCTCGGGCACCATCACCTGCGACATGATGGCCACCTGCGCCGTGGCCGAGCCGATGATGGACGAGACCAGCATGTTGGCCAGGATGTTGACGTAGGCCAGGCCGCCCTTGACCGAGCCGATGAAGGCCATGGAGAGGTCCACCAGCCGGCGCGTGATGCCGCCGCTGTTCATGATCTCGCCGATCAGGATGAACAGCGGAATGGCGATCAGGCCATAGCTGTCCACCCCCGCGAACATCTGCATGGGAAACGACTGGAACAGCACCGTGCCGCCGGTGGCGAAGATGTAGACGATGCCCGAGAGGCACAGGCACACGCCGATGGGCACGCCCACCAGCAGGGCCAGGGTGAAGAACAGGGTGGTGATCATGGGAGGGGCCTTCGGGTTCGTTCAGTTCACGGCATCGGCGTTGACCACGTCGAAGCCCGGGTGCGTGCGCCGCTCGGCGCACCCGAGGTCCTCGAGCAGGTTGGCCAGCGCATGCACGCTGAAGGTGGCCGAGAAGATCGGCAGGATCAGCTGCAGCACCCAGGTGGGCCAGTTGAGCGTCTGCGTGCGCTCGGTGTAGAGGAAATTGAAGCTCTCGGCCGCGTACTCCTTGGCGTCGAAGCCATAGCGCGCGATGCCGATCGGGTCCATCCACTGCCAGCACATCCAGAGCATGGCCATGCCGAACAGCACCACGCCGGCCGTGGCCACCCCCTTGATGGCCTTCGCAGCGCGCGCGCCCAGCTGGTCGGTGAGCATGGTCACGGCAAAGTCCATGCGCAGCCGCGTCATCACCGAGGCCCCCACGAAGGTCAGCCAGACCACCGTGTACACCGCCGCCTCGTCGATCCAGTAGATCGGCATGCCGGTGTAGCGCGTCACCACGTTGAGCAGGATCAGCCCCACCAGCAGCATCATCAGGGCCGTGAGCAGGTGGCGCTCCATGCGCAGCAGCCCGCTGGAAAAATCCAGCAGCCAGCGGACGGGCGTGCGCGGCGGGGTGGCAGGAGGGGTGGAGGCGGGGGCTGGGGAGGGCATGCGGGTCGGCTCTGTTGGAGTGCTTGTGGGAAGAAACTCGGCTGCACCAGGATAAATATTTTCTTAATATATGTAGAAGCAAGATGAGTGCCCGGTGGCAGGGCCGGGTCCCATCCCTGGGTTCTCTGCCTCAGCCGGGGGGCGGCCTGTCAGCCACCATGGCCAGCGTGGCAATACGCGCCGGTGCCAGCAGATGGCGGGGCGGCGCCGGTGTCCAGCCGAAGAGCTGCTGGGTGGCGGCACCGCAGATGCGCCCCTGGCAGGCGCCCATGCCGCAGCGTGTGTGCAGCTTGGCGTCGATCCAGCTGCTGCGCCCGGCCAGTTCGGCATGCGGCACGTCTTCGCAGCGACACACCAGGGTGTCCGGCCGCGGCAGGGCCTTGAGGCCATCGTCCAGTGCGAAGGAATGCTGCAGCGCCCGGGCAAAGCCTTCCCAGCGGCGCAGCGTGGCCTGCAGCGCATGCACCGGCTTGGTGTCCCCTGCTGCGGCATGGCCGGCAAGGGCGCCCTGCGCCAGTGCACGCTCGCTGCCCCCAAAGCCCGTGCACTCACCGGCCGCGTAAACGCCGGCCACGCTGGTGCGCATCTGGGCATCCACCCACAGGCCCAGGCCGCCACTCAGGGGGCCACCCAGGGCGCAACCCAGCAACTGCCCCAGGTGCGTGTTGGGCACCAGGCCAAAGCCACAGGCCAGGCGGTCGCAGGCGATGGTTTCCTCACCGGATGCGGTGCGCAGGCGCACGGACTGCACCTGGCCGTCTCCCATGGCTTCACGCACATGGCTGCCCGCGCGCAGTTGCGGGTGCAGCAGCGTCAACGCCTGCACGGCCTTGGCGGGCCAGCGCGGCAACTGCGCGGCAAAGCCCGCGAGCGCTCGCCAGCCGGCCTGCTCGGCCACGCGCACCACCTGTGCACCGGCCTTGGCAGCTGTGGCGGCTGCAGCCAGCAGCAGCGGGCCCGTGCCTGCGACCACGATGCGCTGTCCCTGTACGGGCAGCCCCGCCTTGACCAGGGCCTGCAGGGCGCCCGCACCCGTCACGCCCGGCAGCGTCCAGCCTGGAAAGGGCAGCAGCAACTCGCGCGCGCCATTGCACAGAACGAGTCGGTGGCTGTGCTGGGCCCAGCCGCGCTCGGCGTCTTCAAGCAGCAGGGTGGGGGCATCACCTGCCAAGGGCGCATCGCCCAAACCCACCACGCGCGTGCCGCGCAGCAGGTTGATGTTGGCGTGCCGGGCCAGCGCCTCGCGGTACTGGCGGGCCAGCGGAGGCAGGGTGGCGCCGGGGCCGTCGCGCCAGATCTGGCCGCCGGCCTCGGGGTTGTCGTCCACGATCGTGATGGCCGCGCCACTCGGGGCTGCGGCCAGTGCCGCAGCCATGCCTGCAGGGCCTGCGCCGATGACGAGGATGTCGCAGCGCGCATGCGCCGACCAGGGGGTGGAGGTGTTCATGGGCAAGGCATGCCGGTATCGGTATGGACCTGCATGCCCTCGGTGCATACGGTCTGGCAGGCCAGGCGCACGCGGCCGTCGATGCGCACGCGGCATTCATGGCACACGCCCATGCCGCACAGCGGCGCACGCGGCTGGCCGCTGGTGGAGGTGCGCGTGCGGCCCGGCGGCACCTGGGCCAGGGCCGCGGCCACGCTGGTGCCGGCGGCGACCTGCAGGCGCACGCCGTCGGCATGGATCTGGAGGGTGGGGGCGGTGCTCATGCCATGAGGCTCCGGGCAAAGCGGTCGGGGGAGTAGGGCGCTGGCTCCAGCGGTGGCGTGGCGCCCGTGATTTGCGCGGCCAGCAACTGGGCCGTGGCCGGCGCCGTGGTCACGCCCAGGCCCTCGTGGCCCACGGCCAGCCACAGGTCGCGGTGCTGCGGATGCCGGCCGATGATGGGCAGACCATCGGGCGTGGCCGCGCGAAAGCCGGTCCAGGTGCGGATGGCGTTGAGCTCGGCCAGGCCAGGCACGTACTCCAGCGCGCGCTGCAGCATGCGCGCCAGCACAGCGTTGTCGATGGCCGGGTCGGTGGTGTCGAACTGGCGCGACGAACCGATCAGCAACTGCCCTGTGGGCCGCGGCTGCAGGTTGAAGGCCACCGAGGTGCCATCGCTCTGGTGCGCATTGGTGATGTAGCCCAGCTCCACCAGCTGGTGCCGCACGGTGCCGGGGTAGCGGTCGGTGATGGCCAGGTGCCCCTTCTTGGGGCGTATCGGCAGGCCTGGGCACAGGTCCGTGGCGTGGATGCCCGCGGCCAGCAGAACCGCACCGCCCTCGCGCACGCCGCCATCGGCCAGGTGCACGCGCCGGCCCTCGATGCGTTCGACCTGCGCATGTTCGACGGTGATGGGCCGGGCGGCGTGGGCCAGCAGCCACTGCGCGGCGTTGGGGGCATAGACCACGCTGTCGCCACCGACCTTGAGGGCGCCGCGCAGGCCGGGGCGCAGCGCAGGTTCCAGCCGCGCCAGTGCGGCGGCGTCCAGCAGCTCGCAGGCGATGCCGTGCGCGCGCAGGCCGGCGGCCTTGGCCTCCGCGCCGGCCATTTCCTCGGCATTGGCCGCGATCCAGAGCGTGCCGCAGTTGGAATAGGCGCAGCCGGGCAGGTCGGCATTCATGCGCGGGCCCCAGGCATGCCACTGCTCCAGCGAGGCCTGGCTCAGCGCCAGCTCGGCCGCGTTGTCGTCCATCACCACCAGGTGGCCCATGCCGGCCTGCGTGGCACCGCCCCGGCGCGCATCGAGCACCCGCACCGAAAGCCCGGCATGGGCCAGCAGGTGGGCGCAGGCCGCGCCCACCATGCCGGCACCGATGACGATCACGTCTGCAGCTTGCATGGGGTGGATCGAGGCTTAGAGGCGGATGCCCCAGGCAAAGGGGTCGTCCCGGGCGATCAGCAGCGTGGCCTCGGCGCTCATATGGGCGGTGCCGCGCAGCGTGGGGATGATCCTGCCGGCCTGGGCATCGGGCTCGTAGCGCGCCTCGAAGCTGCTGCCGATGATGCTGGCCTGGCGCCACACCTGGCCGGGCTGCAGCTTGCCATCGGCCGCCAGGCAGGCCAGCTTGGCGCTGGTGCCGGTGCCGCAGGGCGAGCGGTCGTAGGCACCGCCCGGGCAGAGCACGAAGTTGCGGCTGTCGGCCAGCTCGTCGTCGGCAAACAGCTCGATGTGGTCGATCTCGCCGCCATTGTCGCCGCGGATGCCCTGGTCCTTCAGGGCCAGCTGGATGGCGCAGGTGTAGTTGGTCAGCGCCTGCAGGTTGTCGCTGGCCACGTGCTGGCCGTGCTCGCTCATCAGAAAGAACCAGTTGCCGCCCCAGGCCACGTCGCCCGTGACGCTGCCGATGCCCGGCACCGTGAGCGACAGCCCCTGGTGCAGCCGGTAGGCCGGCACATTGCGCACGCTGACCGAGCCGTCCTCGTGCAGCGTGGTCATCACCGTGCCCACGGGTGTCTCGATGCCGTGCTCGCCGGGCTGGATGCGGCCCAGGTAGGCCAGCGAGGCCACCAGGCCGATGGTGCCGTGGCCGCACATGCCCAGGTAGCCGGTGTTGTTGAAGAAGACCACGCCCGCCGCGTTGGCCGGGTCCTGCGGCGTGCACAGCAGGGCCCCCACGATCACGTCGTTGCCGCGCGGCTCGAGCACCGTGGCCGCGCGCCAGGCATCGTGCTGGCTGGCCAGCAGCGCGCGGCGCTCGGCCATGCTGCCCGTGCCCAGGTCGGGAAAGCCGCCGACCACGAGGCGCGTGGGTTCACCCCCGGTGTGGGAGTCGAGGATCTGGATGCGTTGCATGGCACTGTCGTGGGTCATGGTGGGTCGCGTGGGTTGGGGTGCGAGGATCGTAGCGGGAGCACCGCCGCGATCCCAGCAGTTTCAGTAGCTGGCCAGAGGAACGGGCGCCGCGTTCTTGAACGTGAGTACCGTGATCGGCGCCTGCTTGAGGTTGCCCTTGTCGTCATAGGCATAGGTGCCGGCCACGCCCTGGTGGCTCAGTTGGCCCATCTGCGCACCGACCTTGGCGGGCTCCACGGACTGGGCCTTCTGCATGGCATCGGCCATGAACATCACCTGGTCGTAGTACGAGGCCGCGTAGGCATCGGCATCGAGCTTGAAGCGTGCCTTGTATTTGGCCTTGAAGGCCGGGCCGGCGGCGGCCTTGTCGAGCATGGTGCCGCCCTGGGCGCAGAACACGGTGTCGTTGACGGCCTCGCCGCCGAGCTTGCCGACCTCGGGGCTGCACAGCGTGTCGCCGCCCAGCAGCTTGGCCGTGAGGCCCAGCTGCTTCATCTGGCGGGCCATGGGCGCGGCCTGCGGTGCGTAGCCGCCAAAGAAGATGGCCTGGGGCTGCTTGCCCTTGAGGCTGGTGAGGATGGACAGGAAATCGGTGGACTTGTCGGTGGTGAACTCCTGTCCCACCACGGTCAGGCCCTGTTTTTTCGCCTCCTTGGTGAACTGGTCGGCCACGCCCTGGCCGAAGGCCGTGCGGTCGTCGATCACCGCCACCTGCTTGACCTTGAGCACCTGGGCCGCATACACGGCCATGTTCGAGCCGATCTGGGTGTCGCTGGCGATGATGCGGAACAGGTTCTTGTAGCCGTTCTCGGTGACCTTGGGGTTGGTGCCCACGGTGGAGACCATGGCGCCGCCGTCGCTGTAGACGCGCGAGGCCGGGATGGCCACGCCCGAGCAGTACGGCCCCATGACGAACTTGACGCCGCTGTCCACGAGCTTTTGCGCCACGCTCACGCCGGTGCGGGCGTCGCACTGGTCGTCCTCGGACACCAGCTCGAACTTCAGGGTCTTGCCCCCCACCACGATCTTCTTCGCATTGAGCTCCTCGACGGCCAGGCGCACGCCGTTCTCGTTGTCCTTGCCCGCAAACGCATTCGGGCCCGACAGCGGGCCGCTGTGGCCGATCTTGACGATCTGCTCCTGCGCGAACACCGGTGCCGACAGCAGCACCAGGGCTGCCAGCGCTGTGGGGGTCATGAATCTGGATGCCATGGGAGACCTTTGGTTGGATAAAGGGAGTGGGGGAGGGCAGGCGATCAGGCGACCGATTGGTACTCGGTGGGGCGCGTGTCCAGCGCCTTCTTCACGACGCGCTCGATGAAGGCGCGTTCCTCGCCGATCAGCGGCAGACGCGGGCGGCGCATGTGCTCGGTGCCCACGCCCACCAGCACGTCGATGAGCTTGAGGTTCTGCACCAGTTTGGTCGATACATCGAGGTGCAGCATCGGCGTCATCCACTGGTAGAGCTTCAAGGCTTCGGCAAAGCGGCCGGCCTTCATCAGGTCGTACAGCGCCACGGTCTCGCGCGGGAAGGCGCAGCCCACGCCGGCCAGCAGGCCGTCGCAGCCCAGCGCCAGGCCTTCGTAGGCCAGGTCGTCCACGCCCAGGAAGAGCTGGTAGCGGTCGCCCACGGTGTTGCGCAGGTCGGTGATGCGGCGGATGTTGTCCGTGCTCTCCTTGATGGCGGCGATCCACTCGCAGTCGGCCAGCTCCAGCATGTGCTCGGGCTTCAGGTCCACGCGGTAGGCCACGGGGTTGTTGTAGACCATGAGCGGCTTCTGGGCCGCCTTGGCCATGGCGCGCACGTTGGCCATGGCTTCGCGCGCATCGGCCACGTAGATCACCGAGGGCATCACCATGTAGCCGGCCACGCCGAGCTTGTTGCCGCCATCGATGTAGCGCAGCGCCTCGCGGGTGCTGGTCTCCGACACGTTGGCCAGCACGGGAACGCGGCCATCTGCGGCGTCGAGCGCGATCTTGGCGACCTGCAGCTTCTCCTCCAGCGTGAGGGTGCTGGCTTCGCCCAGCGAGCCGCAGGTCACGAGGCCGTGGATGCCGTTGCGGATCTGGAAATCGATGTGGCGCGCCGTGCCTTCGGCATCGATGCTCTCGTCGGCGTGGAACTTGGTGGTGATGGCGGGGAAGATGCCTTGCCAGCGGGGATTGCTCATGGATGGACTCCTGGGAAGAAAGAAGAAAACAACGAAAAGGACGGAAAACAGCCGAGGGGTTGGGGCGGGGTGGAAGTTTTAAATATATTAAGAAAATATTTGAAATATCTTGTCAGGGTATTTAGCAGCTTGCGTGCCAGCCGGATTTGCGCTTGCTCGCCCTCGGCGCGAGGGGCATGCATGGGAGCCAGGGGCGAAGATGGGGCGTTTTCGGGTCGGCGCCTGCCCTGGGGTGGGGCGCCAGGCACTGCAACGGGGCACGCTTTGCACAGCGGCAGGCGCGTAGGGCGGATGGGGCGTGGCCGTTGCGCGCCGGGCCCCTGCAGCCTGTGCGATGCCGCGCCCAGACCGCGTTCAGGGCAGCGAAGTGCAGTGTCTCTGGCCGCCGCGGGCTGTGTCACCTTGCTGTCTCGATAGAATCGAGGGTTCTCCCCATAAACCGGGTGGCCGCGCCTTGCGCGCGAGGCCCCTCACTGACCCAGGCCTGTTGCCCCTTTTCGCACATGACCAACCACACCACGCCTTCGTTCTCGGTTGCCGACATCCGCAAGTCCTTCCTGGACTTCTTTGCCTCCAAGGGCCACACCATCGTGGCCTCGAGCTCGCTGGTGCCGGGCAACGACCCCACGCTGATGTTCACCAACTCCGGCATGGTGCAGTTCAAGGACGTGTTCCTGGGCACGGACAAGCGCCCCTACAACCGCGCGGTATCGGTGCAGGCCTGCCTGCGCGCCGGCGGCAAGCACAACGATCTGGAGAACGTGGGCTACACCGCGCGCCACCACACCTTCTTCGAGATGCTGGGCAACTGGAGCTTCGGCGACTACTTCAAGCGCGAATCGCTGCACTGGGCCTGGGAGCTGCTGACCACCGTGTACAAGCTGCCGCCCGAGCGCCTGCTGGCCACCGTGTACCAGGAGGACGACGAGGCCTACGACATCTGGACCAAGGAAATCGGCCTGCCGCCCGAGCGCGTGATCCGCATCGGCGACAACAAGGGCGGCCGCTACAAGTCCGACAACTTCTGGATGATGGCCGACACCGGCCCCTGCGGCCCCTGCAGCGAGATCTTCTATGACCACGGCGACCACATCCCCGGTGGCCCCCCAGGCAGCCCCGATGAAGACGGCGACCGCTTCATCGAGATCTGGAACAACGTGTTCATGCAGTTCGACATGGCCGAGGACGGCTCGGTCACGCCGCTGCCCGCGCCCTGCGTGGACACCGGCATGGGCCTGGAGCGCCTGGCCGCCATCCTGCAGCACGTGCACAGCAACTACGAGATCGACCTGTTCGACGCGCTGATCAAGGCCGCCGGCCGCGAGACCGGCGTGGCCGACCTGAACAACAAGAGCCTGCGCGTGATCGCCGACCACATCCGCGCCACCGCCTTCCTGGTGAGCGACGGCGTGATCCCGAGCAACGAAGGCCGCGGCTACGTGCAGCGCCGCATCGTGCGCCGCGCCATCCGCCACGGCTACAAGCTGGGCAAGAAGACGCCGTTCTTCCACAAGCTGGTGGCCGAACTGGTGCGCGTGATGGGCGACGCCTACCCCAAGCTGCGCGAGCAGGAGCAGCGCATCACCGAGGTGCTCAAGGCCGAGGAAGAACGCTTCTTCGAGACCCTGGCCAACGGCATGGAAATCCTCGACACGGCCCTGGCCGGTGACGCCAAGGTGCTGCCCGGCGACGTGGCCTTCAAGCTGCACGACACCTACGGCTTCCCGCTGGACCTGACCAACGACGTGTGCCGCGAGCGCGACGTCGAAGTGGACGAGGCCGGCTTCAAGGTCGCCATGGAAAAGCAGAAGGCCCAGGCCCGCGCTGCCGGCAAGTTCAAGATGGACAAGGCCCTGGACTACACCGGCGACGTGAACCGCTTCACCGGCTACGAGCAACTGGCCGAAACCGCCAAGATCACCGCCATCTATGTGGACGGCACCAGCAGCGCTGCCCTCAAGGCCGGCCAGAACGGCGTGGTGGTGCTCGACACCACCCCGTTCTACGCCGAAAGCGGCGGCCAGGTGGGTGACGAAGGCACCATCACGAGCGGCTCGGCGCGCTTCGCGGTGGGCGATACGCTCAAGATCAAAGCCGACGTCTACGGCCACCACGGCACGCTCGAAGAGGGCACGCTGAACGTGGGCGACACCGTGCAGGCCGAGGTCAACACGGCCCTGCGCGCCGCCACGGTGCGCAACCACTCGGCCACCCACCTGATGCACAAGGCCCTGCGCGAAGTGCTGGGCAGCCACGTACAGCAAAAGGGCAGCCTGGTGAACGCCGAGCGCACGCGCTTCGACTTTGCCCACAACGCCCCCGTGACCGACGCCCAGGTGCGCGAGATCGAGCGCCTGGTGAACGAGGAAGTGCTGGCCAACCTGCCCACGCAGGCGCGCGTGATGGACATCGAATCGGCCCAGAAGACCGGCGCCATGATGCTGTTTGGCGAGAAGTACGGCGAGACCGTGCGCGTGCTCGACATCGGCACCAGCCGCGAGCTGTGCGGTGGCACGCACGTGCAGCGCACGGGCGACATCGGCCTGTTCAAGGTGGTGGCCGAAGGCGGCGTGGCCGCAGGCGTGCGCCGCATCGAGGCCGTGACCGGCACGAATGCGCTGGCCTACCTGCAGCAGCTCGAGGACACGGTGACCCAGGCGGCCGGCAGCTTCAAGACCCCGGTCGCCGAGCTCAACAGCCGCATCGGCCAGACCCTGGACAGCGTGAAGGCGCTGGAAAAGGAAATCGCCGCGCTCAAGGGCAAGCTGGCTTCGAACCAGGGCGACGAACTGGTGAACCAGGCCGTGGACGTGAACGGCATCAAGGTGCTGGCCGCGGCCCTGCCCGGCGCCGACGCCAAGGCCCTGCGCGACACCATGGACAAGCTCAAGGACAAGCTCAAGACCGCCGCCATCGTGCTGGCCGCCATCGATGGCGACAAGGTGCAGATCGCCGCGGGCGTGACGGCCGACAGCATTGGCAAGGTCAAGGCCGGCGAGCTGGTCAACTTCGTGGCCCAGCAGGTCGGTGGCAAGGGCGGCGGCAAGCCCGACATGGCCATGGCCGGCGGCACCAACGCAGCCGGTGTGCCGGCCGCGCTGGCCAGCGTCGAGGCCTGGGTGCGCGAGCGCGCCTGAGGCCACAGGCCGGGCCCGGGCACGGACAGCAGGCGCATCGGATGGGCCGGCCCGTGCTGACCACCATCGCCGTAGCGCCTGCCTTGCGTGCGGGTGCCCTGGGACTGGTCGGCCTTCTGTGGCTGGCATCGGCCCGGGCGCAGGCTCCGGACGCGGTCGAGCGGGTGCAGTTCCAGGCGCCCGCCGGTGACTCCGATGCGGCGGTGACCCTGCAGGCCTGGTGGTACCGCCCGCCAGCAGCGCTGCTCGCCCCTGGCACCAAGGATGCCGGCAAACCCTTGCCCGCCGTGGTCTTGCTGCACGGCTGCGGCGGCATGCTCAACCGGCGCGGCCAGCCGGCCGAGCGCATGCGCGAGTATGCGGCGCTGCTCAACGAGCAGGGCTGGCATGCGCTGGCGGTGGACTCATTGACACCGCGCGGCGAAAAGGAGCTGTGCACCCAGCGCATCGGCACGCGCAAGATCGACCAGAACGACCGGCGGCGCGATGCCCTGGCTGCCCTGCAGTGGCTGGCGGCCCAGCCGGGCGTGGATGGCCAGCGGCTGGCGCTGCTGGGCTGGTCGCATGGCGGCAGCGCCGTGCTGGCCGCCAGCAACCTGCGCCATGCCGACGTGGCCGCTGCCAAGGTGCTGCCGCGCCTGTCCGTCGCCTTCTACCCCGGTTGCGGCTCCGACCTGCGCGGTGGCTACCGGCCGGCGGCCGACACGCTGATGCTCGTCGGCAAGGCGGACGACTGGACACCGGCCGCCCCCTGCCAGGCCCTGGCTGCGCCACGCGGCGCGGCCCCGGGCAGCCGCGAGGTGCGGGTGCTGGCCTACGAGGGAGCCTACCATGGCTTCGACGGCACCGTGCCCCTGCGCCTGCGCACCGATGTGCCCAACGGGGTGTACCCGGGGCAGGGCGTGCATGTGGGTGGCCACCCGGCGGCGCGGGAGCAGTCTCGCAAGGCCTTGCTGGCTGCGCTGAACAAGGCTTTCGGCCGCTGACCTGCGAGGGCGAAGGCGGCCTGCGGCGGACCTCGTGGGTCAGAAAAGCTCGACGTCGTCGTTGGCGACCTTGGCGGTCAGGTGTCCGCCGGCCACCAGGTCTTCGTAGAAGCACACCTGGTTGCGGCCATGCTCCTTGGCGTAGTAGAGCGCCTGGTCGGCCTGGCCCAGGATTTCCACCGGCGAGCCGCGCGAGGTGCCGACGAAACCCAGGCTGACCGTCACGCGGCCGACCTGCGGAAAATCGTACTCCTGCACGGTCTCGCGAAAGCGGTTGAAGACCTTGTGCGCCCGTGCCAGCGTGATGTTGCGCAGCAGCACCACGAACTCCTCGCCGCCGAAGCGGAAGATGCGGTCGTGCGAGCGGAACGAGCTGCGCAGGATGTTGGCGATCAGGATCAGCACCTCGTCGCCGTAGAGGTGGCCGAAGCGGTCATTGACCAGCTTGAAGTGGTCGATGTCCACCACGGCCAGCCAGTTCTGCGCAGGCTCGCTTTCGGCGGTCACTTCCTCGTTGACCAGCGCCTCGGCGCCCTGGGGGCGGCTGCTGCTCAGGCCGCTGGCGGCGTTGCGCGAGAACTGTTCGTCGAAGGTCTTGCGATTGAACAGGCCGGTGAGCGCGTCGCGTTCGCTGTAGTCCAGCAGGTTCTGGTAGTTCTGGTAGACCAGGAACACGCCCTTGATCACTTCGAGCTTGTGGGCCGAGAACGGGCGCGACTGCGTGACCTCCAGGCAGGTGCTGACCTTCTCGTGCATCCAGACCGGCAGCCAGAGCGTGTGCCGTCCGGGGCGATGGGTCAGGGCGCTGTCGCCCTGGTTCTTCACGCACTCGCACAGTTCGGGGTACTGCTCCAGCAGCTCGCGCCGCGGGTCGGCCGCGGCCTCGGAGTCGGTGGAGACCAACTGGCCTTCCTCGACCCAGGTGCGGGGGCGCACATGGGCCACGCCCTTGTCGGTGAACAGCTCCAGCGCCCGGACCGCCTTGATGCCGCTGAGTTTTTGCAGGGTGGAGAGCACCGACACCTCCAGCCGCAAGTGGTCGCGGTGGCCGGTCATTTCAACCAGGTGTTGCAGGATGGGCTTCATAGGCGGGATGGTGGCGGTCCGGTGGGTGGGGCGCGGTCTTCTAGTTGCGCCGCACGAACACGATGTCCCAGACACCATGCCCGAGGCGCAGGCCGCGGTTCTCGAACTTGGTCAGCGGGCGGTAGTCGGGCTGCGGCGCGAAACCGCTGGCGGTATTGGCCAGCAGGGGCTCGGCACCGAGCACTTCCAGCATCTGCTGGGCGTAGGGCTCCCAGTCGGTGGCGCAGTGCAGGTAGCCGCCGGGCTTGAGCCGGGCGGCCAGCTTGGCCACCAGCGGCGACTGGATCAGCCGGCGCTTGTTGTGCTTGGTCTTGTGCCAGGGGTCGGGAAAGAAAATGTGCACGCCATCGAGGCTGGCCGGTGCCAGCATGTGGTCGATGACTTCCACGGCATCGTGCTGCAGGATGCGGATGTTGCCGATCTCCTGCTCGCCGATGCGCTTGAGCAGGGCCCCCACGCCGGGCTCGTGCACTTCGCAGCACAGGAAGTTGTCGCCCGGGCGCACGCGTGCGATGTGGGCCGTGGCTTCGCCCATGCCGAAACCGATCTCCAGGATCAGCGGGGCCGTGCGGCCAAAGGCGGCCGGGGCGTCGAGCGGGGCGGCGGCATAGGGCAGCACGAAGCGCGGGCCCAGGTCCTCGAAGGCCTTGGCCTGGCCCGTGGTGGTGCGCCCGGCGCGGCGCACGAAGCTCTTGATGGTCTTGGGGTAGGCAACGCCAGCGGGCGCAGCGCTGCCGGCTTGGGGCGCTTGGGCAGCAGTTGCCGCGCTGTCGGGGGCGGGGGAAAGGGATGGCAGTTCGGTCACGATGGGCCATTGTAGTTTCTGAACCACGCTGTGGCCCATTGCGCCAGCGCATCCCCGACGCAAGTGTTGTGCGGATGTGCCAGCGCCGGCAGGCCCAGGGCCCGTGCCGCCTGCTCCAGCGCCTGTACGGGGTTGCCGAGGTCCAGGGCCTGGGCACCGTTCTGCTTGGACAGCTTTTCGCCATTGTCACCGCAGACCAGAGGGGTATGCAGGTACTGCGGCGTGGACACGCCGAGCGCACGCTGCAGCAGGATCTGGCGCGGCGTGTTGTCGGCCAGGTCCTCTCCGCGCACGATGTGGGTGATGCCCTGGGCGGCGTCATCGACCACCACGGCCAGCTGGTAGGCCCACAGGCCATCGGCGCGGCGCAGCACGAAGTCGCCGATGTTCGCGGCCACATCCTGCTGCTGGGCTCCCAGGCGCCGGTCGGTCCATTCCGTCGGGGGCAGGCCCGCCGGCACGCGAAAGCGCCAGGACCGGCCGTCTCGCCCATTCAGGCCATGGCGGCAGGTGCCGGGATAGGGCAGGGCCGCATGCCGCTCGCGCGCATGGCCGAGCGCGAGCTGGGCTTCTTCGATGTCCTTGCGCGAGCAGGCGCAGGGGTAGGCCGCGCCTTCGGCCACCAGGCGGTCCAGTGCCTGCTGGTAGACGGCGCCCCGTGCGGACTGCCACAGCGGCGGTTCGTCGGGCACCAGCCCGCAGGCGGCCAACTGCTGCAGGATGAACTCGCCCGCGCCCGGGATGCAGCGCGGCGTGTCCACGTCTTCGATGCGCACCAGCCAGCGCCCGCCCCGCCCGCCGTTGAAGGCGCGGGCATCGAGCCAACTGGCCAGCGCGGCGACCAGCGAGCCCGCATGCAGGGGCCCTGTCGGCGACGGCGCAAAACGACCGGTGTAGCCCGCGCCGGGCCCGGGGCCAGGGGTCGCGTCCTCACCTTGTGTCATGCCACGGCGAGTGCCAGCTCCAGTCCTGACACGAAGGCATCTTCCAGGCGGTGGCCCAGGCACCAGTCGCCACAGGCGCCCAGGCCGATCTGGGCATCCCACAGGTGGCTGCGGCCCAGGGGATGCGTGGTCTGGGCGTAGCGCCAGCGCTGGGTCTGGGCGTGCGCGGGCTCGGCGCGGATGCCGGTCACCTCGGCAAAGGCCTTGATCAGCTTGGCCTGCACGCGCTCGGCATCGTCCTCGAGGTGCTCTGCCGACCAGGCGGGGCTGGCCTGCACGGTCCAGCGCTCCACGCTGGGCCGGCCGGGCTTGGAGGATTCGCGGGCCAGCCAGGCAATGCGGTGGTGCGTGCTGCGTGCGGCATTCCACTGCGGGCCCAGGGTGGTCAGGCCCGGGCGCACGGCCTGCGGGTAGGCCAGCATCAGCGTCCAGCAGGGGGCGATGGCGACGCTGGACAGGGCCTTGGTCAGGCTGCTGTCGATGGCCGAGGTGGACAGCAGGGCCTGGGCCGGCGTGGCGGGCTGGGCCAGCAGCACGGCATCGAAGCCGGCGTACACATGCTGGCCGCCATCGGGGCCTTCGGTGCGCAACTGCCAGCCGGTGGCGTTCAAGGCGTCGTGCTCGATGCGCGTGACGCGGGTGTCGGTGATCAGCCGGCCAGCCTGGGCCAGCGGTGCGGCCCAGGCGGCCACCAGCGATTGCATGCCGGGGCTGGCGACCCAGTGGGCTTCGCGCGTGGGCAGGCCGGCGGCGGTCACGCGGCCGGCTGCGTCGAGCACGCGCACGGAATTGGCGCTCCAGCGCTTGCACACGCCGGGCACGGTGTCGATGGCGCGCGCGAAACGCGCATCGCGCACGGTGAAGTACTGCACGCCGGCATCGAAGCCGCCAAAGGGCGAGTCGATGGTGGTCGTGCGCCCGCCGGCGGCGGCGGATTTCTCGAAGACGGTGACCTGGTGGCCCGCCTGCACCAGGGTGCGGGCGCAGGCGATGCCGGCCATGCCGGCGCCGATGATGGCGAAATGCCGGGGGGCCTTGGCGCCTCCGGTGGGTTTGCGGGGGGAGCTTGTCGTCGTGGTCGCCGCAGCAGGGCTGGGTGCAGGGCGTCGGGGCCGTTTGGCAGGGCGAGAAACAGGTTTGCTCATGGGAGGCCTTTCGGGAACGGTTGGCTGGAAAACTCCGACACCGACCACTCTACACGCCCCGCACAGGGCTGCGCATCAGAAATGATGGTGGTTTTCCAGCAGTGCGCGCCGCGTGGCCGGGCTTTGCAACTGGTTGAGCCACCACTGCAGCGCACGGCCCGGCGCGGTGAAGCCGGGGCCGCCCCAGGCATAGTTCACGCGCACCAGGCGTTCGGGCCGGGCCACCTTGCGCGCCACCAGGCGCCCGGCCTCCAGGTAGGGGCGTACCATGGGCTCGGGTAGAAAGCCGCCGCCCAGGCCGCGCAACTGGGCACGCACCTTGGCCTGCATGGTGTCCACCGTGAGCACGTCCTGCCCGCCCAGCAGGCCCATGGTGGCGCCACCGCGCAGGGCCGAGTCGGCCACGGCCACGGCGCGGTGCTGCAGCAAGGTCGCATCGGTGATCGGCTCGGGCTCGGTGGCCAGGGGGTGGTGGGGTGCCACCACGTAGATGAACAGCACGTCGCCCAGCGGCGCCTGCTGCAGCCCGGCCACGCTGGAGCCGGCGATGGTGACCCCCACGGCCAGGTCCGCCCGGCCCGAGGTCAGGGCCTCCAGTGTGCCGGTCATGATGCCGTCGCGCAGCTTCAGGCGCGTGGGCGGCGCCATGGCGTAGAACGCATCCACCAGCTCCATCATGGTGTGCGGCGAAATGGCGCCATCGACCGACAGCGTGAGCTGCGGCTCCCAGCCCGTGGCCACGCGGCGCACGCGGTGCGCCACGGCATCGACGTCCTGCAGCAGCCGCGCGCCTTCGCGCAGCAGCTCCACGCCGGCCTCGGTGGGGCGGGCCTGGCGCGCGCTGCGGTCAAAAAGCAGCACGTCCAGCGCGTCCTCGATCTGGCGCACGCGGTAGGTCAGTGCGCTGGGCACCAGGCCCAGCTGGCGCGCTGCGGCCGCAAAGCTGCCGGCCTCGGCGATCACCTGCAGCATGGCCAGGCTGTCGGGGGTCAGCACATCGCGCGGGTTTTGCATGGTGGTGCCATGTTAATTCAATTTTTTTGAACTATGCCATCAATATCCCAGCCCCCGGTGCCGGGGGGACAGGCCTACAGTCGAGTCTTGAAAGGGGCACACACCATGCTGACTGTTCGCAAATCCCAAGACCGCGGCCATGCCGACCATGGCTGGCTGCATTCGTACCACAGCTTCTCGTTCGCGGGCTACCACGACCCCGAGCACATGGGCTTCGGCAACCTGCGCGTGATCAACGAAGACCGCATCGCCCCGGGCATGGGCTTCGGCACCCATGGCCACCGCGACATGGAGATCATCAGCTACGTGCTGTCGGGCGAGCTGGCCCACAAGGACAGCATGGGCAACATCAAGGGCATTCCGCCCGGCGACGTGCAGCGCATGAGCGCCGGCACCGGGGTGCAGCACAGCGAGTTCAACCATGCCGAGGGCCAGACCACGCACTTCCTGCAGATCTGGCTGCTGCCCGACGTACAGGGCATCGCGCCCGGCTACGAGCAAAAGACCTTTACCGATGCTGAAAAGCGCGGCACGCTGCGGCGGGTGGCATCGCCCGATGGCGCCGAAGGCTCCGTCCAGGTGAATGCCGATGCCACGCTGTACGCCGGCCTGATCGATGGCAGCGAATCGGCGAGCCTGGTGCTCGACCCCGCACGCAAGGTGTATGTGCACCTGGTGCGAGGCAGCCTGAAGGCCAATGGCCAGGCCCTGTCGGCCGGGGATGCCGCGCTGATCGAGCACGAGACGGCCTTGGCGCTGACCGATGGCCGCGATGCCGAGGTGCTGGTGTTCGACCTGGCCCCCTGAAGTGAAGCACCCCCTGAGTCGCTCCGCGCCTTCCCCCTCTCTCTCCTCGCTGCGCGAGTCGGGAGGGGGACGC
>NZ_AKJX01000280.1 GCF_000276605.1 Acidovorax sp. CF316
GTGCGGCACCAGCCGTGCCTGCGGGGCGCGGCGCACTGAGCAGGTCCTCCCAGGCATCGACATCCAGCCGGGCCAGCTGGATGTTGGCCGCCACGCCCTCGGCCGGCATGGGCGCTGCCTCCCCGCCCGCCAGCCCCACGCCGATGGCGCCGCGCAGCACACGCGGCTGGGCGCCGCTGACGTCGCGGTGGTAGGTGGCCGAACCCAGGGCTCCCAGGTCCAGCGTGATCTGGTCGCGCAGCGGCGGCAGCGTGCCGGCGGCGGTCACTGTGCCGGTCAGCGATTCGCGCGCCAGCGAGTTGTCGTAGCGCAGCGGCAGGGTGGCCTCGGCCGTTTTGCCAAGCGGGGCCGGCAGTGCCAGCGCCAGCCCCTGCAGGCTGGTGGTCACCTGCACCTCGGGCACCCCGCGGCGAAAGGCCAGTGCCAGTGTGTAGGGGGCGCTGCCCGTGGCACGGCCGGCCAGCTGCGACAGCAGGCCCAGCTGCGGCGCCTGCTGCAGGCCCTCTGCCGTGGCCACGCCCTGCGCTCGCAGCTGGATGGCCGACTCGGTGGCTGGAGCGCCTGGCGGCAGGGAGCGCATGCCGCCTTCGAGCTTCACGTCGCCGCCCAGGGCCCGGGCCTGCATGCCCACCAGCGAAAAGCCCGTCTCGCTGAACTGCACCGAGCCCCGCGCACGACCGAGCATCGGCGTATCGGGGGTGATGCGCACGTCGTTGCCGGCCAGGGTGACGCCGCCCTGCACCCGGGACTTGTCGATGTTGCTGATGGGCAGGGTCAGTTTGAGCTGGAGATCGGCCTGGCCCGTGCCGCTGGCCTGCGCCAGGGCATTGCCCGTCAGGCGCGAGAGCGGCGAGGTGTTGACCACGCCGAGCAGTTCGGACAGCGGTCCGCGGGCGTCGGCATTCACGCCCACTACCGTGTGCGCGAGATCGGGGATGGAGGCCTCCACCCGCGACACGCGCACGCCGGACGTACCTGCGAAGCTGCCACTGGCACCACGCACTTGCATCGACGAGCGCTCGAAGATCAGCTCGCCCTGCAGCTGCGTGAGTGCCGGCCAGCGCAGGGGATCGTTAGGGTGCAACTGGGGTGGCACGAAGGCATAGGTCACATCCTTGACGCGCGCGGCAATGCGGAACTCGCCCTGGCGCGGGTCATTGAACGGCATGTCATGCAGGTCGCCCCGGACCTTGAAATCGACCACGCTGGCGGTACCGGCAACCACCGCGTCGCGCACATAGTGGCGGGCGTCCTCGCCGACGGACAGCGGCAGGTAGCGGTGCACGCGCGTGCCATCGGCCCGCGTGAGCTTGCCCGACAGGTCCAGCACGCCGGGGAAGCGCGAACGGCTCGGACCCTTCGCGGGGTCGGAGGTATGCCAGGTCGCGCGTGCCTCGCCCTGCGCATCGGCATTGGCGAACTTCACCTCGTTGGCCTGCACCGCGATGCGCTCGCCCTCGAGCTGCCAGCGCACCTCGGCACTCAGGCGGTCCAGCGGCAGCAGGGGGTCTTCGAACACGCCAGGCAAGAGCAGGGCGCCGGATTCGATGGCGAGCATGGCCTTGCCACCGCCCTGCGTCATGTCCAGGTCCACCGTGGCACCACGCAGGCCCAGGCGCTGCGCCGCGCCGTTGTCCAGCTCCCCCGCCAGCGCCAGGCCCTGGATGCGGCCGCGCACCTGGTACTGCTGCAGCGCACCAAGCGGCCCCTTCCAGGTGGCCTGGATCTCGTCCACCAGGCCCTTGGGCGCGTACTGGCGCACGGCATCGTGGGCCGTGGCGCCCAGGGGCAGGCGGCTGGCGATCTGCGCCAGGGCGGCCAATTCCAGCCGGTCGGCACGGAAGTCGCCCTGCGCGGGGGCCTTGGCGGTGGCATCGGTGTATACCAGCCGGACGTTGCCCCCGGGCCAGCGCAGGCCGTCATCGGTGGTGAACTGCAGGCCCTGCGTGGAGAATTCGAAGCCGCCCTTGAGCTGCCGCCCGCCCAGGCGCCCGGCGACGGAGGGCAGCGCCAGCGGCTCCAGCCCCGGGCCCAGGGTGGCATTCACGTCGGCCAGTGCCAGGTCGGCCGTGCCGCCGACGATCTGGCCGCTCTTCACGTCCGCCCAGGCCCGGAGGGCGCCACGGCCCTGGGCCACGTCCACCCCCAGGTCGGCATGGTGGCGCAGCCGGGACACGTCCACCCGCGCGAAGTCGGCATAGACCTGGCCGTTCCAGTGCTGCCAGTTGCCGTCGCGCGCGCGCAGCAGCGGCGCGCGGAACAGGCCGACCAGCGTGAAGCGGTCGCCCCAGTCGGGCGGCGGCGTGGCATCCACGCGCATGCGGTGGCTCCAGTTGCCGTTGCGCACCAGCAGGTCCACCTCGGTCAGGGCCAGCTCGGGCGCATTGCGCATCTCGTCGGTCCAGCGCAGGGTGCCGCCCTTGATCAGCACCTCGCCCTGCGAGAAGAACCAGTCGGCCGCGCTGCTGCTGTCGCTGCCGCTGTCCTTCATGGCCAGGCCGGCCACGGTGATGCGGCCGTCGCTGGCCCGGCGGATGTCCAGGTCGGGCTTCTCTATATAGAGCTGCTCGAAACCGAAGTTCAGCAGCGAGCGCGGCGACAGGGCCACGACCACGCGCGGCAGGCGCAGGGCCTCACGGCCGGCGCTGTCCAGCAGCGCCACATTCACCAGCTCCACGGAGGGGACCAGCCCCTCGGAGCGGGCGCTCAGGGCGCCGATGCGCACGGGAACCCCTAGGGCGCGTGCGGCATGGGCTTCGAGCTGCGGGCGGAACTCGCCGATTCGCGGCACAATCCAGCCATGAAGGGCCCCCCAGGCGATGGTCAGCAGCAGCCAGAAGGCAAGCAGCAACCCCAGTGACCACCGCGCAAAGCCTGCCACTGTCTTGAGCAGGCGTGAGGGGTGCGAGGTGGGATCGATCATGGTGGGATTGAATGTGGCAGGAATTATGACCCGCGGTTTCCTTGTGGGTTCAATGAGAACCAGTGTCCTTTTGCATGCAGCGGGCCATGGCCCCGTGCTTGCAGCCAGCTGCGGCACCTCCTGCCCCACCCCTGTGCGCCACCATGCCCATGTCCTGTAACGACCCCTTCAAGGACGGCGAGCCGCTGGCGGGGCATTCCCGCTTCCTGCAGCGCCTGCACCGGCGATACGCCGGCGATTTGACCCTGCTGCCGGCCGGGGCACCCCGGCGCGCCGCAATGGATACCGTCTGCGATGCCCTGCTGGCACGCGGCAACGACACCGGCACCGCCCTGCGCGTGCTGCGCCAGCTGGTCATGGAACGCCTGATCCAGCTCGACTGCGATGGGCAGGCGCCGCTGTCCGACATCACCTGTGCCGTCACCGAGCTGGCCGAACTGGCCCTGGACCGCGCCTGCCGGCATGCGCGCCAGGAGCTCGACGCGCGCCACGGCGCCCCCCAGGGCCCCGAAGGCCAGGCCGTGCAGCTGTGGATCATCGGCATGGGCAAGCTCGGCGCGCGCGAGCTCAACGTATCGAGCGACATCGACCTGATCTACGTCTACGAGCACGATGGCGAGACCGCCGGCACGCCGGACGGCCGGGGCAAGATCTCGAACCACGAGTATTTCGCGCGCGCGGTCAAGGCCATCTACAGCCTGGTCGGCGACACCACCGAGCATGGCTTCGTGTTCCGCGTCGACCTGGCCCTCAGGCCCAACGGCAACTCGGGTCCGGCGGCCGTCTCGCTGGCGGCGCTCGAGGAGTACCTGCAGGTACAGGGCCGCGAATGGGAACGCTTTGCCTGGCTCAAGAGCCGGGTGGTGGCACCGCGCGAGTGCATTGCCAGCACCGAGGTGCAGGCGCTGCGCGGCGTGGTGCTGCCCTTCGTCTTTCGCCGCTACCTGGACTACAGCGTGTTCGATGCGCTGCGCCTGCTGCACAGCCAGATCCGCGACCATGCGGCCAAGCGCAGCGCGGGCCACCCCGAGCGCGCCAACGACGTCAAGCTCTCGCGCGGGGGCATCCGCGAGATCGAATTCACCGTGCAGCTGCTGCAGGTGGTGCGCGGCGGCCAGTTCCCCGAGCTACGCCGGCGCCCGACGCTCGACGCCCTGCAGCGCCTGGCCCAGGCCGGCCTGATGCCGCAGGAGACGGCCGACGCCCTGGCGCGCGCCTATGTCTTCCTGCGCCGGGTGGAGCACCGCATCCAGTACCTCGATGACCAGCAGACCCATGTGCTGCCCACGCGCGACGACGACCTGGCCTGGATCGCCCGCACCATGGGCTACCCCGACTGCTGCGCCTTCCTGCACGAGCTCGACGCCCACCGCGAACTGGTGGCCCAGGAGTTCGACACCCTGCTGGGCGGCAACGGCAAGAAGCAGTGCAGCAAGGGCGGCTGCGGCGGCCCGCGCGCGGCCGCGCCCCCCCCACCCGAGCTGGAAGCGCTGCTGGAACAGCTGCCCCCCGGTTTCCGCGAGCGCGTGGCCGAGTGGCGCAGCCATCCGCGCGTGCAGGGCCTGCGCGATGAGACACGCGCGCGCCTGTTCCGCCTGGTGCAGCGCACCGCCCAGTGGCTCAACGAAGGCCGGGTGACCGAAGAGGCCGCCGTGCGCATGGCCAACTGGCTCGAGCCCCTGCTGCGCCGCGACAGCTACCTGGCGCTGCTGCTGGAACGCCCCTCGGTGCACGAGCAGATGCTGCACCTGCTGGGTGCGGCCCGCTGGCCCGCGCGCTACCTGTTGCAGCACCCCGGCGTGATCGACGAGCTGGTGGGCGACGCCCTGCTGGCCGAGCGCTTCTCGGTGGCCGATTTCGAGCGCGAGCTGGCCATGCGCCTGGCCTCGATCACCTCCACCGGGGAAGACGACGACGAGACCCTCCTGAACCTGCTGCGCCGCGCCCAGCATGCCGAGACCTTCCGCACGCTGGCACGCGATGTGGAGCACCGCATCACGGTCGAGCAGGTGGCCGACGACCTGAGCGCCCTGGCCGACAGCGTGCTGCGCGTGACGGCCCAGTGGTGCTGGAGCCGCCTCAAGACGCGGCACCGCGACGTGCCGCAGTTCGCGGTGATCGGCTATGGCAAGCTCGGCGGCAAGGAGCTGGGCTACGGCAGCGACCTGGACATCGTGTTCGTCTTCGACGACGACGACGAGCGCGCCCCCGAGGTGTATGCCGCCTTCGTGCGCAAGCTGATCAACTGGCTCACGGTGAAGACCGGCGAGGGCGACCTCTACGAGATCGACACCGCGCTGCGCCCCAACGGCAGCTCGGGCCTGCTGGTCACGCGCTTCGAGGCCTATGCCAACTACCAGGAACGCCGCGGCAGCAACACCGCCTGGACCTGGGAGCACCAGGCCATGACGCGCGCGCGCTTCGTGATGGGCAGCCCGGCACTGGAAGCCCGCTTCGACGCCGTGCGCACGGCCGTGATCACCTCGGCCCGCGACCCGGTGGCCCTGCGCGATGAGATCGTGGCCATGCGCGAAAAGGTGCGCCAGGCCCACCCCACGCGCGACGGGCAATTCGATGTCAAGCACAGCGTGGGCGGCATGGTGGACGCGGAATTTGCCGTGCAGTACCTGGTGCTCTCGCAATCGGCGGCGCACCCCGAACTGGTGGCCAACGTGGGCAACATCGCCCTGCTGCAGCGCGCCGAGCAGGTCGGCCTGCTGCCGGCCGGCGTGGGCCAGGCCGCCGCCGACGCCTACCGCGAGCTGCGCCGCGTGCAGCACCGGGCGCGCCTGGACGAGGCCCCGACCCAGGTCACGCCCCCGGCCCTGCAGGCCGAGCGCGACGCCGTGCTGGCCCTCTGGGCGGCGGTGTTCGGCAGCGGCCACTGAGCCGGGCCCACCCAGGCCCACCCAGGCCCGCGGCGGCCTGTTGCCGAATGTCACGCTAATTTAAACACTTGTTTGAATTATGGTGGTTTAATCCACCGCCATGCATTCTGCCCCGCCCATTTCTGAGCCCGCTGCCAAGCGCGCCGCGCGCCCCGCCCGTGCCGCACGCAGCGATGGCGACGACACGCGCGCACGCCTGCTGCAGGCCGCGCTGCGGCTGTTTTCCGAAAGTGGCTTTGCCCGCACCTCGGTGCGCGCCATCGCCGTCGCAGCGGGGACCAACGTGGCCGCCATCGGCTACCATTTCGGCGACAAGGCCCAGCTGTACACCGCCACCTTCTATGAGCCTTTTGGCAGCGGTAGCGACCTCATCGAGGTGTTTGCCGCCCCCGGGCTCAGCCTGCAACAGGCCCTGCAGGCCTACTTCACAGGGCTGCTGGAGCCGCTCAAGCACGACGATCTGGTCCGCCAGGCCACGCGCCTGCATGTGCGCGAGCTGCTCGAACCCACCCATGTCTGGCCCGAGCTGATCGAGCGCGAATGCAAGGCCCCGCACATGGCGCTGGCACGCCTGCTGTGCGAGCACATGGGCGTGCCCGACATCGACGACGACATGCACCGCCTGGCGTTCTCGATCGGCGGCCTGGTCATGTTGCTGTGGACCCAGCGCGACGCGATTGCCGCCATTGCCCCCCAACTCGCAGGCCCCGCCACCGCGGACGCCTGGGCCGAACGCCTGACCGGCTATGCCATGTCCATGATCCAGGGCGAAGTGGCACGCCGCCAGGCACTGCGCGAACAGCGCAGGCACAACAACAAGGAGGAAGAGGAATGACATTGTTTGTTCGAACCCTGGGCGTCTGCGGCGTGCTGCTGCTGGGCGCCTGCAGCACCGCGCGACCGCCGCAGGCGATCCCGGTGCAGGCGCCTGCGGGCTGGGTCGCGCCGCTGCCGCATGGCGGGCAGATGGCCGACCTGGCGCAGTGGTGGCGTCAGTGGAACGACCCCGCGCTGGTGCCGCTGATCGAGGCCGCGCAGGGCATCAGCCCGAGCCTGGCCCAGGCCCGATCGCGCCTGCTGCAGGCCCGCGCCACGCAAACCACGGCGGGCGCCGCCCTGAAGCCCACGCTCGACGCCCAGGCGACCACCAGCCGTGGCGCCAACGCGCAGGTCGGCGGCCTGGCCACCACCAGCCAAGCGGGCCTGCAGGCAGCCTGGGAAGTGGACCTGTTCGGCGCCAATGCCGCCACGCGCGACGCGGCCAGCGAACGCCTGGCCGGCGCCCAGGCCCTGTGGCACGAAGCGCGCGTGAGCGTGGCAGCCGAGGTGGCGCTGCAGACCAGCAGCCTGCGCACCTGCCTGCAGCAGCTGGACGTGGCCGAGCGCGATGCGCGCTCGCGCGGCGAGACCTCGCGCCTGTCGGACCTGAGCGAACGCGCCGGCTTCACGGCCCCGGCCACCGCCGCGCTGGCGCGCGCCAGCGCCGCCGAGGCCGCGGCGCGCGCCTCGCAGCAGCGCATGCAGTGCGACGTGGAGTTCAAGACCCTGGTGGCCTTGACCGGCCAGGAGGAGGCCGCGCTGCGCCAGCTGATCACGGCAATGCCGATCACGCCCGCACCCGACAGCCTGTTCGCCATTGCCGCCCTGCCCGCGCAGGTGATCTCCCAGCGCCCCGACGTCTACAACGCCGAGCGCGAGGTCGCAGCCGCCAGTGCCGAGGTGGGCAACGCCCAGGCACAGCGCTATCCCCGCCTGTCGCTCAGCGGCAACATCGGCAAGGCCTGGAGCCGCGCCGGCGGCACCACCCTCGACGTGGACGCCTGGACGCTGGGCCCGCTGACCCTGAGCCTGCCGCTGTTCGACGGCGGGCGCCGCGCGGCGCAGGTCGATGCGGCCCGCGCGCGCTACGACGAGTCGGTGGCGCTGTACCGCGCCCGCATCCGCCAGGCCGTGAGCGAGGTGGAGCAGGCCCTGGTGCGGCTGCAGAGCACGGCCGAGCGCAATGCCAGCGCCCGCGCCGCGGCCGATGGCTACCGCATCTCGTTCGATGCCACCGACGCGCGCTGGCGCGGCGGCCTGGCCAGCCTGGTGGAGCTGGAGGACGCACGCCGCACGGCGCTGGCCGCGCAGAACGCGCTGCTGGCCCTGCAGCACGAGCGCCAGTCTGCCTGGATCGCGCTGTACCGCGCAGCCGGCGGCGGCTGGGACACCACGGCCCCCGGCCTGGCCGAGACCGCCCAGGCCGGCACCCGCTGAGCCCGGCCCCCCCATTTTTCCTGACACCTTCCGGATGAACGGACCCCTTTCATGAACCAGTTCAAACTCTCCGCTTCCACGCTGGCCGTCGTTGCCGCCTGCGTCCTGGCTGCCACCGGCGCCCTGGTGTTCTCGGGCGCCTCGCGCGCTGCCGACGAGCCAAAGGCCAACCAGCCGCGCCCGGCGCTCACGGTCACGACCGCACAGCCGCAGCGCACCGCCGTGCCGCTGCGCCTGGCCGCCAACGGCAACGTCGCCGCCTGGCAGGAGGCCATCATCGGCGCCGAAAGCAATGGCCTGCGCCTGACCGACGTGCGCGTCAACGTGGGCGACGTGGTCAAGCGCGGCCAGGTGCTGGCCACCTTCTCGGCCGAGACCACGCAGGCCGAGGTGGCCCAGGGCCGCGCCAGCGTGCTCGAAGCCCAGGCCACGGCCGCCGAGGCCGCCGCCAATGCCGAGCGCGCGCGTTCGCTGCAGGCCTCGGGCGCCTTGAGCCAGCAGCAGATCCAGCAGTACACCACGGCCGAGAAGACCGCCCAGGCGCGCGTCGAGGCGGCCCAGGCCCAGCTCAACGCCCAGCAGCTGCGCCTCAAATACACCCAGGTGGTGGCGCCCGACAGCGGCATCATCTCGGCCCGCAGCGCCACCGTGGGCGCGGTCGTGGGCGCCGGCACCGAGCTGTTCCGCATGGTGCGCAAGGGCCGGCTCGAATGGCGCGCCGAAGTCACCTCGACCGAGCTGGCACGCATCCAGCCCGGCTCCAAGGTCAGCGTGACGGCCGCCAGCGGCACCACGGTGCAGGGCACGGTGCGCATGGTCGGCCCGACGGTGGACCCGCAGACGCGCAACGCCCTGGTCTATGTGGACCTGCCGTCGTCCGCCACCGACACGCCCATCGACCCCAAGGCCACGCTCAGCGCCATCCTGCCCGGCATGTTCGCACGCGGCGAGTTCGCGCTCGGCAGCAGCGAGGCCCTGACCGTGCCGCAGGAAGCCCTGGTGGTGCGCGATGGCTTCTCCTATGTGTTCGCCCTGGGCGGCGACCAGCGCGTGCAGCAGCGCAAGATCCAGACTGGCCGGCGCGTGGCTGACCGGGTGGAGGTGCTCTCGGGCCTGGAGGCAACGACCGCCATCGCCGTGCGCGGCGCCGGCTTCCTCAACGACGGCGATCTGGTGCGCGTGTCCAACACCGCGCCCGTCGGGGTGCAGGGCACGGCGACCGTGCCCACCGCGGCCGCCCCGGCTTCGGCCACCAAGTAAGAAGAGTAAGGAGCATTCACCATGAATGTATCTACCTGGTCGATCAAGAACCCCATACCGGCGCTGATGCTGTTCGTGCTGCTGACCTTCGGCGGCCTGCTGTCGTTCAACGGCATGAAGGTGCAGAACTTCCCCGACATCGACCTGCCCACCATCTCGGTGACCGTGTCGCTGCCCGGCGCCTCGCCCGCGCAGCTCGAGAACGATGTGGCACGCAAGGTCGAGAGCTCGATCGCCACGCTGCAGGGCCTGAAGCACATCTACACCAAGGTACAGGACGGCGGCGCCACCATCACGGCCGAGTTCCGTCTGGAAAAGCCCACGCAGGAGGCGCTCGATGACGTGCGCTCGGCCGTGGCACGCGTGCGCGGCGACCTGCCCGGTGACGTGCGCGACCCCATCGTGACCAAGATGGACCTGGCGGCCCAGCCGGTGCTGGCCTTCACCATCGCCTCGCGCCGCATGGACGACGAGGCCCTGTCCTGGTTCGTGGACAACGACATCGCCAAGAAGCTGCTGGCCGTGCGCGGCGTGGGCGCGGTGAACCGCGTGGGCGGCGTGGACCGCCAGGTGCACGTGGCGCTCGATCCCATGAAGCTGCAGGCGCTGGGCGCCACGGCGGCCGACGTTTCGCGCCAGCTGCGCCTGGTGCAGACCGAGAGCGCGGGCGGCCGCACCGACCTGGGCGGCAGCGAGCAGCCAGTGCGCACCCTGGCCACCGTGCAGTCGGCGCAGGAGCTCGCGGGCCTCACGCTGTCGCTGTCCGACGGCCGCCACGTGCGCCTGGACCAGGTGGCCACCGTCTCCGACACCTTTGCCGACCCGCGCGCCATGGCCCTGCTCAATGGCAAGCCCGTGGTGGGCTTCGAGGTGGCCCGCAGCAAGGGCGCGAGCGAGGTCGAAGTGGGCGCCGCGGTGCAGGCGGCCCTGGCCGAGATGCGCGCCCAACACCCCGACCTGGAGATCACCGAGGCCTTCAACTTCGTGGCGCCGGTGCAGGAGGAATACGACGGTTCCATGCACCTGCTCTACGAAGGCGCGCTGCTGGCGGTGCTGGTGGTGTGGCTGTTCCTGCGCGACTGGCGCGCGACCTTCGTCTCGGCCGTGGCGCTGCCGCTGTCGGTGATCCCGGCCTTCATCGGCATGTACCTGCTGGGCTTTTCGATCAACGTGATCACGCTGCTCGCGCTGTCGCTGGTGGTCGGCATCCTGGTGGACGATGCCATCGTGGAGGTGGAGAACATCGTGCGCCACCTGCGCATGGGCAAGACGCCCTACCAGGCGGCCATGGAGGCGGCCGACGAGATCGGCCTGGCCGTGGTGGCCACCACGTTCACGCTGATCGCGGTGTTCCTGCCCACGGCCTTCATGAGCGGCATCGCCGGCAAGTTCTTCAAGCAGTTCGGCTGGACCGCGGCGCTGGCGGTGTTCGCCAGCCTGGTCGTGGCGCGCGTGCTGACCCCGATGATGGCGGCCTATATCCTCAAGCCCATCGTCGGCGAGCACAAGGACCCGCGCTGGATGGGCTGGTACCTGCGCTGGGCGGCCTGGTGCATCCGGCACCGCTGGATCACCTTCATCGCCACGGGAGCCTTCTTCATCGGCTCGCTGGCGCTGATCCCGCTCCTGCCCACGGGCTTCATCCCGCCGGACGACAACTCCCAGACCCAGGTCTACCTGGAGCTGCCGCCCGGTGCCACGCTGGCCCAGACCCGCGTGGTGGCCGAGGACGCGCGCCAGCGCGTGGCCGCTGTGAACCACGTCAAGAGCGTCTACACCACCATCGGCGGCGGCTCCGCGGGCTCCGACCCCTTCATGGGCAGCGCCAATGCCGAGACGCGCAAGGCCACGCTCACCATCCTGCTGGCCGACCGCGGCGACCGGCCGCGCAAGCAGGGCATCGAGAACCAGATCCGCGCCGCGCTGGAGAGCCTGCCCGGCGTGCGCAGCAAGGTCGGCCTGGGCGGCTCGGGCGAAAAGTACGTGCTGGTGCTCACGGGCGACGACCCGCAGGCACTGCAGACAGCCTCTCTCGCCGTCGAGAAGGACCTGCGCACCATCCCCGGCCTGGGCAGCGTGTCCTCCACCGCCAGCCTGATCCGCTCGGAGATCGCGGTGCGCCCCGACTTCGCGCGCGCCGCCGACCTGGGCGTGACCAGCAGCGCCATTGCCGAGACCCTGCGCATCGCCACCGTGGGCGACTACGACGTGTCGCTGCCCAAGCTCAACCTGGCCTCGCGCCAGGTGCCCATCGTCGTCAAGCTGCAGGACGATGCGCGCAAGGACCTGTCGCTGCTCGAACGCCTGGCCGTGCCCGGCTCCAAGGGCCCGGTGATGCTGGGCCAGGTGGCCACGCTGGAGTTCGGCGGCGGCCCGGCCGTGGTGGACCGCTACGACCGCTCGCGCAACGTGAACTTCGAGATCGAGCTCTCGGGCCTGCCTCTGGGCGACGTGACCAAGGCCGTGGATGCGCTGCCGTCCATCAAGAACCTGCCGCCCGGCGTGCGCCAGATCACCATCGGTGACGCCGAGGTGATGGGCGAGCTGTTCGCCAGCTTCGGCCTGGCCATGCTCACCGGCGTGCTGTGCATCTACATCGTGCTGGTGCTGCTGTTCAAGGACTTCCTGCACCCGGTGACCATCCTGGCGGCGCTGCCGCTGTCGCTGGGCGGCGCCTTCGTGGGCCTGCTGATCGCGCAAAAGAGCTTCTCCATGCCCTCGCTGATCGGGCTCATCATGCTCATGGGCATTGCGACGAAGAACTCCATCCTGCTGGTGGAGTACGCCATCCTGGCACGGCGCGAGCATGGCATGACGCGTTTCGAGGCGCTGATCGATGCCTGCCACAAGCGCGCCCGGCCGATCATCATGACGACGCTGGCCATGGGTGCGGGCATGCTTCCGATCGCCGTGGGCTTCGGCGCGGCGGACGCCAGCTTCCGCTCGCCGATGGCGGTGGCGGTGATCGGCGGGTTGATCACCTCGACCTTCCTTAGCCTGCTGGTGATCCCGGCCGTGTTCACGGGGGTGGACGACGTGGGCCAGTGGTTCGGCCGCATGCTGCGGCGCCTGCGCGGCCTGCCGCCGCGGGCACCGACCTCCAGGCCGGAGCAGGCACCCGCGATCCCCTGACGGCAACACATCCCGTCATCCGCGCAAAAGGGCGCAAACCACCCGGGTTTGCGCCCTTTAACACGCCCCGGGTCGGCGAGATAATGGCCTACCGCTATGAACCTCGTCACCATCAACGTCGGATCGATCCAGCTCGGCCACCCGCTGCCATTCGCCTTGCGGGGTGCCGATGGGACGCTGCTGGCCCAAAAAGGCTTCGTGGTGCACACCCGCGACGAGTTGGGCGCCATGCTCAGCCGGGGTCGCCAGCTGTGCGTGGACGTGGAAGAGTCCGGCGAGAGCTACCGCGCCTACGTGGCCCAGCTGCAACGCATGCTGAGGCAGGAAACCAACCTCGGGGAGCTGGCCTCCGTCAAGCTGACGGCAGGCGCCCATGCGGCCTCGCGCGAGCGCGATGCCCCGCCCTACATGGTGGACTGGCCGGCCCTGCAGGACCGCGCGACCCAGTTGCTGCGCAGCCCGCACGCCCTTGATTTCCCGGACCGCTTCCAGCCCCTGCATGCCGAACTGGCGCGCAACTGCGAGCAGTCGCCCGATGCCACGCTGCTGGCCCTGATCTACCTGTCGGCACAGGAGACACGCATGTACAGCGGCACCCACGCCATGCTGGTGTCCTGCGTGTGCATGGTGGTGGCCAGGGAAATGCTGCGCTGGCCTGCGGCCCAGGTGCAGACCGTGGGCCAGGCCGCCCTGTCCATGAACATCGCCATGACCGAGTTGCAGGACCAGTTGGCCCAGCAGGCCCAGCCCCTGACCTCGACCCAGATCACCGCCGTGGAGAACCACGCGGCCCGCTCCGAAGCGCTGCTCCGCGAACTGGGCGTGCACAGCGAACTGTGGCTGGAGGCCGTGCGCCACCACCACCACCGCACCCCGGGTGCCTTCGGCCAGAAGAGCCCCGGCCTGCAGATGGCCCGGCTGATCCAGCGCGCCGACGTCTTCGGTGCCCGGCTGGCGCCGCGCGCAGCGCGCTCGCCCATGCCGGTGACCGCCGCCATGCAGGCCAGCTACTACGACGAGGAGCAGAAGGTCGACGAGGCCGGAGCGGCCCTGGTCAAGGCCCTGGGCATCTACCCGCCGGGCGCCTTCGTGAAGCTCGCCAGCCAGGAAGTGGCCGTGGTGCTGCGCCGCGGCAGCACGGGCACCACACCGCGCGTGGCTGTGGTCACCAACCGGCTGGGCATGCCCACGGGTGAGCTGATTCCCCGCGACACCGCCCAGCCCCAGTGGAAGATCGTCGGCGTGGTCGCGCACAAGGACGTGCGCGTCAAGCTCTCGCTCAACCGGCTGCTGCCGCTGGTCTGATTCCCCCGGGCCTGCACGGCCCACCGGCCTGTCCTTGCCAGTTCCACAGGGGTTTCCACCCCCTGGGGCCGCGTCCCCGCATCCAGCCGCGCTTTCGCTGCGTACTTCCCCACACACGGCAACGCCAGCGCTGCCGGCGCTTGCAAGTGCCGCCGCCAAAAAAACCAATCAGTACAAATAAAAACTTATCTGGACAAAATATGATTCATTGGTTAAATTGGCCACCAACAACTCGGGAGGTGCTCTCATGATCCAGTTTTCGCGCCTTGGCACCCTGGCCCCGGTGGCAGCCCTTCTGTGGTTCGGCGTGGCGCCGTCGTCAGCCCTCGCGGCGTCCCCCGAGTCCTGCCCGGCCACACTGCAACACACCTACCTGCGCCTGCAGGACGAGAAACCGCAATCGCTGTGCCAGTACGCTGGCCGGGTCGTGCTGGTGGTCAACACGGCCAGCTTCTGTGGCTTCACGGGGCAGTACAAGGGCCTCGAAGACCTCTATGCCCGCTACAAGGACAAGGGGCTGGTGGTGCTGGGCTTTCCCAGCAACGACTTCTCCCAGGAAAGCGGCAGCAACCAGCAGATCGCGGATTTCTGCGAAAACACCTTCGGGGTGAAATTCCCGATGTTCGCCAAGAGCGTGGTGACCGGTGCCGAGGCCTCGCCGCTGTTCCGCCAGCTGGCCCAGATGTCCGGCCCACCGCGCTGGAACTTCCACAAGTACCTGCTGGGCCGCGACGGCAAGCTGGTGGACAGCTACACCAGCCTCACGGCGCCGGACAGCAAAAGCCTGGTCCGTGCCATCGAACAACAGCTGGCCACCGCACCAACCCGGTGAACACGAATGTTTTCTTTACATTTCTTCAAAAAAATGCGGAGGAACCTCTGGAACTTCTGCGGAACGGCCTTACTCTATCGAACGCAAGGACGTGATGAGCGTCCATCCGTTTTAACGTTGCGAAGCCTTTCGGTCCCACGGGTTCCGACTGTTCTCCTGGAGCGCTTCTCCTCCCTCCCTCTCTTATTCGTTTCGGGACGCTTCGCAACTTTTTTATTCAGCCAGCCGGCCAGAGGGAGCCGGCCATGAAGATCGCCATCGTCGGCTCCGGCATTTCCGGCCTGGCAGTGGCGCACCGGCTGCGCGACCAGGCCGACATCACCCTCTACGAAGCCGGCAGCCATTTCGGCGGCCACACCCACACCGTGGACGTGACCCTGCCCGGCCCCTCCGGGGACGTGGCCTGCGGGGTGGACACCGGGTTCCTGGTCTTCAACGAGCGCACCTACCCGAACCTGATCCGCCTGCTGGCCGAACTGGGCGTGGAAACCGCCCCGTCGGACATGTCGTTTTCCGTCCAGGTGCCGCAAGCGCTGGGCGGCGGGCGCACGCTGGAGTGGAGCGGCACCAGCCTGTCCACCGTGTTCGCCCAGCGCGGCAACCTCGTGAACCCGCGTTTCCTGGGCATGCTCTACGACCTGCTGCGCTTCAACCGGCTGTGCACAAGCCTGGCCGAGGCCCAGGCCGATGCCGCGCTGATGCAGCCCCTGGGCGATTTCCTCAAGGAACACCGCTTCGGCGATGCCTTCCGCGACTGGTACTTCCTGCCCATGCTGGGCTGCATCTGGAGCTGCCCGACCGACCAGATGCTGCAGTTCCCCGTGGCGACCATGGTGCGCTTTTGCCACAACCATGGCCTGATCCAGGTCAGCAACCGCCCCCAGTGGTGGACGGTGGCCGGCGGCGCGCGCCACTATGTGGACAAGATCGTGGCCGGCATCGAGGACAAGCGCCTCGCCACCCCCGTGCGCCGCATCGAACGCGACGCTGCGGGCGTGCGCGTGGTGACCGCCGGCAATACCGAGCGCTTCGACCAGGTGGTGCTGGCCACGCATTCGGACCAGTCGCTGGCCCTGCTGGCCCAGCCCACGCTGCAGGAGCGCGCCGTGCTGGGCGCCATCCGCTACCAGGCCAACCATGCCGTGCTGCACACCGACACCTCGGTGCTGCCCGGGCGCCGCGCCGCCTGGGCCGCCTGGAACTACGAGCGCGCACCGGACCGCGGCCGCGAGTCGGCCCGCGTGTGCCTGCACTACCTGATCAACCAGCTGCAGCCCGTGCCGTTCACGCAGCCGGTCGTGGTCTCGCTCAACCCGGTGGCCGAGATCGACCCCGGCCAGGTGATCGGCCGCTACGACTACGCCCACCCGGTCTTCGACCTGGCGGCCATCCGTGCGCAAAAGGGCGTGGCGCAACTCCAGGGGCGCGAGCGCACCTGGTTCTGCGGCGCCTGGACGGGCTATGGCTTCCATGAGGACGGGCTGAAGTCCGGCCTGGCCGTGGCCGAGCAATTGAAGGCCCGCATGCCGGCGCCCCTGGCGGAGGCCGCATGACAACGGCTCCGCGCAGCGCCGAGCCGCTGCTGGGCTTTGGCCAAGTGCGCCACACGCGGTTGCGCCCCACGCGGCATGCGTTTGCCTACCCCACCTTCTTCCTCATGCTGCCGCTGCGCACGCTGGGCGCGCAGCCGGCCGGCCTGCTGGCCGTGAACCGGCCCGGCGCCATCAGCTTTCACGACACGGACCATGGCGACGGCCGCGGCCCGGCGCAGGGCGGGGCGCTCGCCTGGGTCGACGAACTGCTTCGTGCCGAGGGCATCGCGGACGCCACCGGCGAGGTCTGGCTGCACTGCTACCCGCGCGTGCTGGGCTACACCTTCAAGCCCGTGAGCTTCTGGTACTGCCACCGTCCGGACGGCAGCCTGCGCGCCATCGTGGTCGAGGTCAACAACACCTTCGGCGAGCGCCACTGCTACCTGCTGGATGCGCCGCGCTATGGCGCCGAGCTACATGCGCGCAAGGTGTTCCATGTTTCGCCCTTTTGCGACATCAGTGGCGGCTACCGCTTTCGCTTCCTGCGCACCGCGCAGGGCGGGCAGGAGCGCACCGTGGTGCGCATCGACCATGACGACGCCCTCGGCCCGCTGCTGCAGACCAGCGTGAGCGGCACGCTGGCGCCCATCACGCGCAAGACCCTGCGCCACGCCCTCTGGGGCTACCCGGCGATGACTCTGGCCCTGATCGCCCGCATCCACTGGCACGCCCTGCGGCTGTGGGCCAAGCGGGTGCGCTTTCACCGCAAGCCCGAGGCACCCGCCTCCATCGTGACCCGCTGAGCCCCGGCACGGCACCGCCCCGAAAACCCCTTGTCCATCCGGCCCGCCATGAACAGCACCACCCTCGCACCCACCCTGCCACGGGGCACCCCCGCTGCCGCCCGCACGGCCCTGCGCCTGATGCAGCGCTTGCAGCATGGCAGCCTCACGGTGCAGCTGCCCGATGGCACGCTGCAGCACTTCGGCGACCACCAGGGTGATGGGCCCGCCGCGGCCATCACACTCAAGAACTGGAACGTCTGCAAGGCGGCGCTCAAGTCCGGCGACATCGGCTTTGCCGAGAGCTACATCGCGGGCGACTGGACCACGCCCAACCTCACGGATCTGCTGCGGGTCTTCATCGCCAACCGCCAGCAGGTGGAGGGCGTGATCTACGGCTCGTGGGCCGGTCGGCTGCTGTACCGCATCAAGCACCTGCTCAACCGCAACACGCGTGCCAACAGCCAGAAGAACATCCACGCCCACTACGACCTGGGCAACGCGTTCTATACGCTGTGGCTGGACGACACGATGAACTACTCGTCGGCCTGGTTCGAGGGCGATGCCGGCGGCGACATGCGCACCGCCCAGCATGCCAAGGTGCGCCGCGCCCTGCGCATGGCGGGCGTGCAGGCGGGCGACCGGGTGCTGGAGATCGGCTGCGGCTGGGGCGCGCTGGCCGAGATGGCCACCACCGAGTTCGGTGCCTCGCTCACCGGCGTGACGCTCTCCACCGAACAGCTCGACTTCGCGCGACGCCGCATGGAAGCGAGTGGCACCGCCGACCGGGCGGACCTGCGCCTGCAGGACTACCGCGACATCGCTGACGGCCCCTACGACGCGGTCTGCTCCATCGAGATGATCGAGGCCGTGGGCCGCGGGTACTGGCCTACCTACTTCCAGGCCGTGCGGCGCCTGCTCAAGCCCGGCGGCAAGGCCTGCATCCAGAGCATCGTGATCGACGATGGCCTGTTCGAGCGCTACATCAGCTCCACCGATTTCATCCAGCAGTACATCTTTCCGGGCGGCTGCCTGCCCTGCCCGCGCGAGTTCCGCCGCGAGGCCGAGGCCGCCGGCCTGCGCGTGGTGGACGAGTTCGCTTTCGGCCAGGACTATGCCGAGACCCTCAGGCGCTGGCGCGAGCGTTTCCTGGCCCAGCGAGCGCAGATCCTGCAGCTCGGTTTCGACCAGCGCTTCCTGCACATCTGGGAGTTCTACCTGGCCTATTGCGAGGCGGCTTTTGCCATGGCCAACATCAACCTCGTGCAGTACACCCTGGTGCGCGACTGAGCCATGGCCATGAAGCATGCCACCGCACTCACCCTGTCCCTGGCCTTGCTGTGTCCCGGGGTGTCGCTGGCCCAGGCGCCAGGCGCAGAGCCGCTGGCCGGGCTGCGCCAGGCCGGCCAGGGCACACTGCGCTTTCTGGGCTTCGAAATCTACAGCGCACAGCTGTGGGTGAGCCCGGGCTTCGACGCCAGCAACTACGCCGCCCAACCGCTGGTGCTCCAGCTGGCCTACCAACGCGAATTCACGGCCGAAGCGATCGCCAGGCGCTCGATCCAGGAGATGCGCCGCGTGGGCCGCTTCACCCCCGCCCAGGCCACGCGCTGGCAACAGGCGCTGCAGGCCGCCCTGCCCGACGTGAAGGCCGGCGACCAGCTCACCGGCATCTACCAGCCCGGGGCGGGTGCCGTGTTCCAGATGGGCGGGCAGGTGGTGGGCGAGGTCAAGGACCCCGAGTTCTCGCGTCTGTTCTTCGGCATCTGGCTGTCGCCCCGCACGTCGGAGCCTGCGCTGCGCCAGGCGCTGATCGCGCCGCCTGCGGCCGCGGGAACGCCATGACCACCGGCACGGCGCTGCCCTGGCGCCAGGGGCTGGCCTATGGCCTGCTCGGGCTGCCGCTGGCCTTTGTGGCGCTGCCGCTGTACGTGCTGCTGCCCAACCACTATGCGCGCGAGTTCGGCATGCCCCTGGCCACGCTGGGCGGCGTGCTGCTGGCCGCACGGCTGTTCGACGCCGTCTCGGACCCGCTGCTCGGCCGCTGGGCCGACCGGCTGTTCGAGCGCTCGCCCCTGGCGGTTCTCTCCACGGGGGCCGTGTCCGCCGTGGTGCTGGCCGTCGGGCTCACCGCGCTGTTCTTCCCCCGGGTGCAGGGCCAGGGTGCGCTCGCCGCCTGGGCCCTGGCCTGTCTGCTGGTCAGCTACCTGGCCTACAGCCAGCTCGGCATTGCCCACCAGTCCTGGGGCGCACGCCTGGGCGGCGACGAGCTGCAGCGCAGCCGCATCGTGGCCTGGCGCGAGGGCGCGGCCCTGGTGGGCGTGGTGCTCGCCTCCATGCTGCCGGCGCTGCTGGGCCTGCCAGTGATGCTGGGCGTTTTCGCGGCCACGCTGGTGCTGGGCTGGCTGGCGTGGCTGCGCGCCCCCCGGCCCGCTGCGGTTGCGCCCCACGCCACCGACCGTGCGCAGCTGTGGCGGCCCTGGACGCGACCCGCCTTTCGCCGCCTGCTCGCGGTGTTCGTGCTCAATGGCATCGCCAGCGCCGTACCGGCCACGCTGGTGCTGTTCTTCATCCAGGACCGGCTGCAGGCCCCGCCGGGCCAGGAGCCGATGTTCCTGGCTGCGTATTTCCTCTGCGCCGCGCTCTCGATTCCGCTGTGGCTGCGGGCCGTGGCGCGCTGGGGGCTGGCCCGCACCTGGCTGGCGGGCATGCTGCTGGCCGTCGCGGTGTTCGGCTGGACGGCGGCGCTCGGCGCGGGCGACAGCGGGCCCTTCCTCGCGGTGTGCGCACTCTCGGGCGTGGCCCTGGGCACGGACCTGGCCCTGCCCGGCGCCCTGCTGGCCGGCGTGGTGGCGGCCGAGGGCGACAGCGGCCAGCACGAAGGCGCCTACTTCGGCTGGTGGAACTTTGCCACCAAGCTCAACCTGGCGCTAGCTGCGGGCCTGGTCCTGCCCCTGCTCGACACCCTGGGCTACACGCCCGGCACGCGCAGCCCCGAAGGCCTGCACACCCTGACCCTGGCCTATGCCGTGCTGCCCTGCGCACTCAAGCTCGCAGCCACCGCGGCGCTGTACCTCCTGATCCTGCGCAAACCCGCGCACCCAGCCCACCCCATCCTCCAAGGCAGACCGTGATGCAGCGACGCTTGCTCCTTCTTTCGACGGCGGCCGTGGCCGCCCCCCTGGCGCTGTCGGGCTGCGCCGGCCAGAACGTGGCCGACTATGCGGCCGAGAAGCCGGTGCTCGACCTCGCGCAGTACTTCAACGGCGTGGTCGACGCGCACGGCATGTTCCAGGACCGCAGCGGCAAGATCGTCAAGCGCTTCACCGTGGTCATGCACTGCCAGTGGACCGGCAACCAGGGCGTGCTGGACGAGGCCTTCACCTATTCGGACGGCAGCACCGAGCGGCGCATCTGGCGCCTGACGCGCGAGGCCGATGGCCGCTACACGGGCACGGCCGGCGACGTGATCGGCCAAGCCGTGGGCCAGGTGCGCGGCAACGCCTTCCGCTGGAACTACACGCTGGCATTGCCCGTGGACGGCACGGTCTACCACGTGGACCTGGACGACTGGATGTACCTCATGGACGAGCGCGTGATGCTCAACCGCGCCACCATGCGCAAGTTCGGCGTGCGGCTGGGCGAGATCACGCTGTCCTTCACCAAGCGACTGCCATGAGCCTCAACCCCCGCCTGCGCGACTGGCAGGGCCGCCGTGCCTGGCTGGTGGGCGCCTCCAGCGGCATCGGCCGGGCCACGGCATCGGCCCTGCACGCGCGCGGCGCACAGGTCATCGTCTCGGCCCGCAGCGAGGCGGCGCTCAATGCGTTCGCCGTGCAGCACCCCGGCAGCATCGCCCTGCCGCTGGACACCGCCGTGCCCGACGCCGTAAAGGCGGCCGCAGCCCAGGTGCTGGCGGGCGGTCCGCTGGACCTGGTGTGCTACTGCGCAGGCACCTACCACCACATGCGCGCCACGGAGTTCGACCTGCCGGTGATGCTGCGCCATGAGCAGGTGAACTACACGGGTGTGCTGCACCTGCTGGCCGCCGTGCTGCCGGACATGCTGGCCGCCGCGAAGTCGGGCCGCGCCGGGCATGTGAGCCTGGTCAGCAGCGTTGCCGGCTTCCGCGGGCTTCCCAAGAGCCTGGCCTACGGCCCGACCAAGGCGGCACTGATCAACCTGGCAGAGGCGCTGTACCTGGACCTGCACGGCCTGGGCATGGGCGTGAGCGTGGTCAACCCCGGCTTCGTGGCCACGCCGCTCACCGAGGGCAATGACTTTCGCATGCCTGCGCTGATCACACCCGAAGAGGCGGCCACGGCCATCCTCAAGGGCTGGGGGCAGGGCGCGTTCGACATCCATTTCCCCAAGCGCTTCACGCGCGTGATGAAAATGCTGCGCGTGCTGCCCTATGGGTGGTACTTTCCGGCGATCCGCAAGTTCACCGGACTTTGAGCACCATGCCGCCACCAGACACCATGCTATCCACCGAAGAAGCCGTCACCCGCGTCGTGGCCTTCTTCGAGACCCTGGCCCCGGCCGACGTGGCGGCGCTGGGGCACCTGTATGCGGCCGATGCGCGCTTCAAGGACCCGTTCAACGAGGTGCAGGGCCTGCCCGCCATCCGGCACATCTTCGAGCACATGTTCGTGGCGCTGGAGCAGCCGCGTTTCGTGGTCACCGGTCGCGTGGTGCAGGGGCAGCAATGCTTTCTGACCTGGGAGTTCCTGTTTGCCTTCCGCAACTTCCACAAGGGCACCACGCAGACCGTGCGCGGCGCCTCGCACCTGGTGTTCGACGGCCAGGGCCTGGTCACGCTGCACCGCGACTACTGGGACGCAGCCGAGGAACTGTACGAGAAGCTGCCCATGGTGGGTGGACTCATGCGCTGGCTCAAGAAGCGCGCCAACAGCTAGCGACCCATCAGCCGCAGGTGCCCTGGCAGCGGCACGGCACGCTGCAGCACCCCTTCGGCCAGCCACACGGCACTGTTCCAGGCCCGGCCGGCCACATAGGGCAGGGGCAGTTGCTGGTAGTCGTCGTTGAAGACTTCGAAGCTGTAGTCACCCCGGTAGCCCATGCCGTCGAGCGTGCGCACCAGCTCGACCAGCGCCTGGCTGTGCACGCCCTCGCCCGGGAAGACGCGGAAATGCCGCGCCGTGTCGATGCGCTCCTGCACCGTGCGCGTTTCCTGCCACATGAAGTCCGACAGCTGCACCAGGTAGATGCGCTCCGGGTCGACGCCTTCCAGCGCCTCGAGCGGCGTGCTGGTGGCGAACTGGTGGTAGGAGTCGATGGCCAGGCCCAGGTTGGGGCAGTCGGCCCGCTGCACCGCGGCCCAGGCCTGGTGCACCTCGTTGATGTGCCGGCCCCAGGACAGGCCCTCGAACGCGATGCGGATGCCGTGCGGCAGTGCCAGCATGGCCAGCTTGCGCAGGTCGCGGGCGATGGCATCGGGATCGTTGGTGGCGTGCAGCGAAGTGGAGCTGCAGGCCAGCAGCACGCGGGTGCCCAGCGCCCGTGCCATGAGGATCATCTGCTGGGCAATGCCCACCTTGTAGCTGTGCAGGTGGCCCGAGAGCCCCTCGAAGTCGCGCAGCACCTGGAAACCCGTGACACGCAGGCCGCTGCTGCGCACCGCCTGCACGGCGGCATCGATGCCCTCTGGGTGGCCGACGAGGTCGCGCGCGGCCAGCATGATCTGGCCGAAGCCGGCGGCCTTCACGGCGGCGAGCTTGGCCTCCAGCGGACCGGCGAGGCTGATGGTGTCCATGCCGAAATCGGCGACGTTGCGTTGCATGGCCTGGGCGCGCATGGTGGTGAATTCCTTCAACGGGGATCGAGTACCAGCTCGAAGCTGGCACCGCCGGCCTCGGCGCGTGTCAGCGCTCCGCGCACCTCGCTGTGCACGCCCGTGGGCGATTCGACGAAGTCCACCCCTTGCGCGCGCAGGGCCGCCACCGTCGCCAGCACGTCGCCGGTGCCGAAGGCCACGCGCTGCAGCAGCTCGCCCGGGTCGGCATCGAGCGCGTCGATCAACGGCTCGATGAGCTGCCAGTACAGCGTGCCGCAGGGGCTGGCGAGGATGCGCCCCTGCGTCAGCACGCCGAAGTTCTGCTCGGGCGGCAGCTCGGCAAAGCCGAACAGCTCGCCATAGAAGGCGGTCCAGTCGGCCAGCCGGTCCAGGCCGATGTACTGCACCAGGCCGAACAGGTGCAGGCCATGCTGCGCAGGCGGGCGCGGGTCCACCGTGGGGATGGGTACGAAGTCCACGTCGTAGATCGAGAACTCGCGGTGCCGGTCCACGAAGTAGATGCGGCTCGTGCCCACGCCGTGGATGGCCGGGATGTTGAGCTCCATGACCTCGACCTCGGTGTGCACGGCCCAGGCGCCGAGCTCCAGCACGCGGCGGTAGGCGGCCGCGGCATTGCCCACCCGGAAGGCGATGGCGGACAGCACCGGCGCATCGCCGGGGGCGGGGAGTTTCGCGCCGGCGCCCTCGCCCTGGTGGGCGTTGACGATGATGTTCATGCCGCCCTGGCGGTACAGCAGCACCTCGCGCGAACGGTGGCGCGCCACGGGCTTGAAGCCCATGCGCTCCAGCGCCTGGCCCAACGCCTGGGGGCGTGCCGTGGCGTACTCGATGAACTCCACGCCCTGCAGGCCCAGGGGGTTGGGCAGAGTGCCCAGGGATTCACGGTCGGCCGTCATCGGTGTGCTCATGGAATGCGCTCCAGAAGAAGGAAGATCAGCGGGCTGCCACGAGCCGGCGGAAGTGGGCGTCCATGCGTGCCGCGTCAGGCACCACGCCCGTGAACAGTTCGAAGGCGCCCACGGCCTGGCCTACGGCCATGCCGCCGCCGTCCGAGACCGGGCAGCCCAGTGCGCGCGCGGCTCGCACCAGGGCGGTTTCGAGCGGAAAGTACACCACCTCCGAGACCCACAGCGCCGGGCGCAGCAGGCCCACGTCCAGGGGCAGGCCGGGCAGCTTGTCCATGCCTGTGGGCGTGGCATGGATCAGCCCCGTGGCCTGCGCCATGGCGCTGGCGATATCGCTGGACTGGGCCCGCGCACCATAGAGCGCATTCACATCCGCTGCGAGCTGGGCGGCCCGCTCGGGCTGCGCGTCGACGATGGAGAGGCGCTGCGCCCCCAGCCGCAGCACGGCATGCGCAATCGCGGCGCCGGCACCGCCCGCGCCCAGCAGCACCACATGCGACAGGTCGGCCTGCGGCAGGGCGCGCTGGAAGCCCCAGGCCCAGCCGGAGCCGTCGGTGTTGTGCCCCACCAGCCGGCCGCCCTGCACCACCACGGTGTTCACGGCGCCCATGGCCCGGGCCTCCTCGGACAGGTCGTCCAGGTGCGGGATCACCGCCTGCTTGCAGGGATAGGTCACGTTGCAGCCCGCATAGCCCATGATGCGTGCGGCCGACAGCAGGGTCGGCAGTTGCTCGGGCGAAGAGGCGGAGCGGTCCAGGTCGATCAGCTGGTAGTGCAGGCGCATGCCGTGGTGCCGCGCTTCCTCTTCGTGCAGCGCGGGCGACAGCGATTGTTGGATGCCTGCACCGATCAGCCCGATCAGTACCTTGCGGGGGCTTGTGGAAGACATGGTGGGCGGGGAATCGAGAAGCAGCGGGGAGTCCATGGGAATACAGGCCGTCCCGCATGGCCCGGGCGGAAAGCGCCAGGGCCATGCGGGTTGCGGGATCACTTGCCGCCGCGCAGCTTGGCCAGCGTGGCGTAGACCTCCTGCACCGTGTCGGCACCGACCTTGTCGCTGTGCTTTTCGACCACGGGCTTGACCTTGGCGCGCAGTTTGTCGACCTCGGCGGGCGAGAATTCGGTGACCAGCATGCCGGCCTTCTTGAGTTCCTCCAGCGCCACGTCGGCCTGCGAGCGCGAGACACTGCGCTGGAAGGTGGTGGCCTCGGCCATGGCCTCGGTCACGGCCTTCTGGTCGGCCGGGTTCAGGCTGTCCCAGAACTTCTTGGAGACGATGACGGCCTGGGGGTTGTACATGTGGCGCGTGACCGTGAGGTGCTTTTGCACTTCGGCGAATTTCGACGAGAGGATGGTCGAGAACGGGTTCTCCTGGCCGTCCACCGCCTTTTGCTCCATGGCGGTGTAAAGCTCGGGGAAGGGCATGGGCACGGCGTTGGCGCCCAGGGCGTTGAACATGTCGATGTAGATCGGCGACTGGATCACGCGGATCTTGAGCCCCGCGATGTCCTCGGCCTTGGTGATCGGCTTCTTGCTGTTGGTCAGGTTGCGAAAGCCCAGCTCCCAGTAACCCAGGCCCACGAGGTTCTTGGCCTGCAGCTTGTCGAGCAGCTTCTTGCCGAAGGGGCCATCGGTCACGGCATCGGCCTCCTGCGGCGAGGCGAACAGGAAGGGGAAGTCGTAGATGCCGAACTCCTTGGCCTGGGCCGACAGGATGCCGGCGTTGAGCACCGTCATCTCCACCGTGCCGCCCTGCAGTGCCGAGACGGTCTGCAGGTCACCGCCCAGCGTGCCGCCCGGGAAGAGCTTGACCGCAATGCGGCCATTGGTCTTGGCCGCCACGAGGTCGGCGAACTTCTGCGCGCCCTGGGCCTGGGGGTGCTCCTTCTGGTTCTGGAAGGCGAACTTGATGGTGCGCTCCTGCGCGTGGGCGCCAGGCAGCAGCGATGTGGCGACCAGGGCCGTGGCAAGCAGGGTCTTCAAGAGTTTCATGGATGTCTCCTTGGTTTTAGGACGGGCAGAAAAAGGGGGTGCGGCAGCAACGGGCGGGCGGATCAGCCACCGAGCCAGCGCAGCGGTACGGTGACGAGCGCGGGGAACATCACCAGCAGGAACATCACCACGAACTGCGCCAGCATGAAGGGCATGACGCCGCGCGTGACCTGGCCCATGGAGATGCGCCCGACACCTGCCACCACGTTGAGCACGGTGCCCACGGGCGGGGTGATGAGGCCGATGGAGTTGTTGATGATGAACAGCACGCCGAAGTAGACGGGGTCGATGCCGGCGGCCTTGACCACCGGCATCAGCACCGGCGTCATGATCAGGATGGTGGGCGTCATGTCCATGGCGGTGCCGATCACCATCACCAGCACCATGATGGCCACCAACAGCAGGGTGGGGTTGCCCATGAAGGGCTCGAGCATGCCGATCACCTTGCTCGGCAGGTCGGCCACCGTGATGAGCCAGGCCGACACCATGGCGGCGGCCACCAGGAACATGATCACGGCGCTGGTGCGCGCTGCGGCCTGGAAAATGCCGGCCAGCTCGCGCCAGCTGAGCTCGCGGTAGACCACCATGGAGATGAGCAGGGCGTACACCGCGGCCACCACGGCGGCCTCGGTGGGCGTGAACACGCCCATGCGCAGGCCCACCAGGATGATGACCGGCAGGCCCAGGGCCCAGCCCGCCTCGCGCAGTGCGGTGCCCAGCTCGGCCCGCGTGGCGCGCGGTGGCGGCGTGACCTTTTCGGTGCGGCCCAGCCACCACCAGGTCGCGGCCATGGCGACCGCCAGCAGCAGCCCCGGGAAGATGCCCGCCAGGAACAGCTTACTGATGGAGACGTTGGCCGCCACCCCGAAGATCACGAAGCCGATGGACGGCGGGATGATGGGCCCGATGACGCCGGCCGAGGCGATGAGGCCGGCCGAGCGCTCCTTGGCGTGGCCCGCAGCCACCATCATGGGCAGCAGCAGCGAGGTCAGCGCGGCGGCATCGGCCACGGCCGAGCCAGAGACCGCGGAGAGGATCACGGCGGCCATGATGACCACGTAGCCCAGGCCACCCGGGATGTGGCCGACCAGCGCCAGCGCCAGCTTGACGATGCGCTTGGACAGGCCGCCCACGTTCATGATCTCGCCGGCCAGCATGAAGAAGGGAACGGCCAGCAGGGGGAAGCTGTCGGCCCCGTTGATCACGTTCTGCGCCAGGATCTGCGCGTCGAACAGGTCGAGGTGCCACATCAGCGCAACGCCGCTGATCAAGAGCGCATAGGCGATGGGAATGCCGATGGCCATGGCCAGCAGCAGGGAACCGATGAAGATCGCGACGGTCATGGTGTGTTTCTCGGGAAGAGGCGCTCAGGAGTGCTTCGCAGGGCCATCGCTGTCCGCTTTGTCGGAAGGGGGTTGGAGGCCGGGGTTGCTGCGCTCGAAGGCGGCCATCTCCTCGCTCTCCTGCACCATGATCAGTTCATGCTCGGCCAGCGGCACGAGCAAGGTGCGCAGCAGGTCGCGCAGCAGGATCACGATGGCCGAGGCGCCCATGAGCACGCCGCTGGCGTAGAAGATGCCGACCGAGGCGCCCGTCACCGGTGCCTCGGTCTCCCAATTGATCAGCACCTGCGCCCAGCTGCCGGCCAGCAGCAGCCACGAGACGTAGAGCATGGCCAGTTGCGCGATCACCAGGCAGGCCTTCTTGCCTGCGACGGGCAGGCGCGAGACAAAGGCATCCATGCCCAGGTGGCCGTGCTCGCGCAGCGCCACCACGGCGCCCATGAAGGTCAACCAGACGAAGAGCCAGCGCGAGAGCTCCTCGGACACGGTGATGCCCGAGTTGAAGGTATAGCGCAGCACCACGTTGCCGAACACCAGCACGACCATGATGGCCAGGCAGATGCCCGAGAGCACGTCCAGCACACGGGTGTATCCCCGCAGCACGCGATCGGCCAGTGCAAACATGGTGTGTCTCCGTCTTCGTTCGTTGTGAATGAATTTTGTACGAACTGGTTAGTATTTAATCTAGGTGCAAACCCTGTACCCCGACTCCGCAGAGAGAACTCCCGGGTCGATCAACCAATGTCTAAAGGAAGGGCACGCTCTCCACAGGCCAGTGACCGCCGCGCAAGGGCCGCCCCGCCGCGCTGGCGGTGTCCCCCTTCCCGAATGGCGCAGCCATTCGAGAGAAGGGG
>NZ_AKJX01000281.1 GCF_000276605.1 Acidovorax sp. CF316
AGTCGGCGGCCGCCGCCGATGCCACCGGCAATGCCGTCGTCGTCTCCGGCGTGTCTGCCCCCACCATCACCAGCGCCACCTACAACACCAGTTCCCATGTCCTGACCGTCACGGGCACCAACCTGGTCAAGACCGACGGGGCCAGCAACGACGTCACGGTCAACAAGCTGACCCTCACGGGCGAAGGCGGCGCCACCCGCGTGCTGTCCACCTCGGCCAACGTCGAGGTCATTTCGGCCACCAGCTTTGCCGTGACCCTCTCGGGCGCCGACATCGCCGCGGTGGAGACGCTGCTCAACAAGGCCGGGACCAGCTCCACGGGCGGCACCACCTACAACCTGGCTGCGGCCGATGACTGGAACAGCGTGGTCACGGGCGGCAACATTGCCGACCTCACGGGCAATGCCATCACGGTATCCATCCCGGGGCCGGCGCCCACCATCACCAGCGCCACCTACAACGCCACCAGCGGCGCCCTGGTGGTCACCGGCACCGGCTTCACCGCCCTGGCGGGGGCCGCCAACGACATCGTCGCCAACAAGTTCACCTTCACCGGCGAGGGCGACGCAGAGTACACGCTGACCACCACCGCCAACGTGGAGATCACCAGCGCCACCGCCTTCACCCTGACGCTCAGCACGGCCGACCGCGCGGCCTTGAACCTGCTGGTCAACAAGAACGGCACCAACTCCACCAGTGGCTCGACCTACAACCTGGCCGCCGGCGAGGACTGGGCCGCCGGGGCCGATGCCGCCTCGGTGGTGGCCGACCTCACGGGCAATGCCATCACGGTCTCCAACGTGGCCGTGCCCACCGTCACCAGCGCCACCTACGACGTGGGCACCGGTGTGCTGGTGGTCACGGGCACCAACCTGATGGGCAAGGCCGGCACCGCCAACGACATCGTGGCCAACAAGCTCAGCTTCACCGGCAAGGGCGGCGGCACCTATGGGCTGACCGACACCGCCAACGTGGACACCACCAGCGCCACCAGCTTCAGCCTGACGCTGAGCGCCTCCGACAAGGCCTTCGTGAACCAGTTGCTGGACAAGACCGGCACCAGCGCCACCGACAAGACCACCTACAACATCGCTTTTGCCGAAGACTGGAACGCCGGTGCCGATGCGACCGTGGTGATCGCCGACCTCACCGGCAATGTGATCACGGTCGGTGGCACGCCGCCTGCATCGAACACCGTGGATGGAACGCCTGTCATCGTCACCACGGCCCCTGACGGCACCACCACCACCACGGTGCCCGTGGTCGCCAGCAACCGGCCCGACACGCCCGGCTCGGGCAGCGCGCTGGCCGACATCCCCATCGCCAAGGCCGCCGATGGCCACGCCCTCGTGTCCGTCAGCATCCCCGTGGGCGTGGGCCTCACGGCCGTGGGGCAGTCCGTCGGCACCACGGGCTCGGCTGCACAGGCCGAGCTCCTCAAGCGCATCGACGCAGCGGCAGGCACCAACTCCGAGCTGGCCCCCCAGGTCAAGGCCTTCCTGGACACCCTGGGCGTCAACGAATCGCTGGTGGTGCAGACCATCAAGCCCACCACCGGCACAGGTTTCAACCCCAACGTGCCACTGGTGATCAGCGGCAGCGCCGCGGCGGGTGACGGCAAGCAGGCCATCGTCATCGACGCCCGGGCCCTGCCCGCCGACACCGTCATCCAGGTGGACAACGTGGCATTCGTCGCCATCGTCGGTGCCGTGCGCCTCATCGGCGGTGCAGGCCAGAACATGGCCAGCGGCGATGGTGCTGCCCAGTGGATCGTGCTCGGCCCGGGCAACGACACCATCCACGGCGGTGGCGGCAACGACGTGGTGGGCAGCGAGGCGGGCGACGACCAGGTGAATGGCGATGCCGGCGACGACATCGTGTTCGGCGGTGCGGGCAACGACCTGCTCTCCGGCGGTACCGGTAGCGACAAGCTCAATGGCGGCACGGGCTTCGACGTAGCCATCCAGGAGGGCGCGCGCGCGGACTACACCGTGACCCTGGACGGAGCAGGCATCAAGCTGACCCATACGCCTTCGGGCGTGTCCGACTGGCTCGTGGATGTGGAGCAGGTGCGCTTTGCGGCGGGCCCGAGCCTCACCGTGGCGCACAGTGCGGCCGAGGAGGCTGCCGCTTTCCTGTACCAGAAGTGGCTGGGGCGCGATCTCACGCAAGGCGAGGGCGCCATCATCCAGCCCTTCGCCAGCACATCGGCGCTGGAAGTGGCCACCTTGTTTGCCCAGTTCTTCCCGCAGCAAAGCGCGGGCAAGACGCCGACGCAGCTGCTGGAGGGCATGAGCACCGCAGGCAACATACGCGTGGATGCCATCCGCGAGATCACCGTCACGGGCAATGCGGGCAACAACACCATCAGCCCCACGCTGGGCCTGGCGCGGTTTGTGGATGGAGGGGCAGGCACCGACACCGTCGTCATCCCGGCCACGCTGGCACAGACCCATGTGCAGCAAAACGCCAATGGATCGTTCACCCTGCAACGCACGACCGATGGGGCCATGCTCGATATGACGCGGGTCGAGCGCCTCACCTTCAGCGACACCAAGCTGGCGCTGGACCTCGGCGGCAACGCCGGCCAGGCCGCCAAGCTGCTGGGGGCACTGGGCGGCCCGGCGCTGGTGAACAACAAGGCGGCGGTGGGCGAGGTGATACGCCTGCTGGATGCCGGCGCCACCAGCCAGACCATCGCGGGCATCGGGCTGCAGCTGCTGGGCGCGCAGACGCCGGCCCAGGTGGCGCAGCTGCTGTGGACCAACGTGGTGGGCCGCTCCGGCACGCAGGCCGAGCTCAAGCCGCTGGTGGACCTGATGGCCAGCGGGGTCTCGTTCAACGAGGTGGTGGTGCTGGCCGCCAACCTGGATGCCACGGCTGCGCGCATCGACCTGGTGGGGCTGGCCAGCGAGGGGATCGAGTTCTCCTGAGGCCGGGCCTTGCGCAGGCAGGCCGGCATGCCTGGCGTGGCTCAGGCGCCGGATTTGCGCGGCGCACTGGCGGCGCCCTGCGTGGCGGGCGGCAGCAAGGCCACGGCGTTGCCCGGCGAGCGGCCCACTGCGTTGAAGCGCGACTGGTAGCCCCGCACCAGCTACAGCAGCTGCGGGCAGGACTCCCGCTCCGGGCCGCACGGCGCGGCCCAGCCGCCCACGGCCCAGTTGCAGCCACTGGCATCGCGTTCAGGCAACGCGATGAGGCGGGGCTCCACCACGCCGAATGTTGGCTGCTGCAGCAGCACCTCCTGCGCAATCAGCGCTCGGAGTTGTTCAAAGGTCTTCAGCTGGCGGTTCATGGGCTGGCCGTGTCGGTGGGACGAAGCCGCCATTGTCGAAAATCCGCCCCACCATTGTCAAAATCACCAATCAATTGTTCATAGACAATTATTGACAAGGTGCGGGCGCAACTGCTGCCAGCGCCCGCGCCATCCAGTGCCCCCCATGGCCTGCGAGGCCAGCCCCTGGTGCGCCTGCCAAGCCGGGCGGCGGCAAGAGGCACCGCCGCCACGCGCAGCTGCCTGCGCCCACACGGCAGCTCGGCAGCTCGGCAGCCCGACGCCTCCCCCGTCTCCTCCCTGCCGCCCTCACCCCGTCGCCCCATGCGCGCACCCGGATAGCCCCGGTGGCGGCAAGCATCAACTCCATTGTTATTGTCTATGTACAACCAATAGTCCTATTTGACAATTTTTACCAGGATACCGAGACTGCATGCACCGCCACACAGAGCCCATGCAGCCATGAACCGACTTACCGACACCACGAGCTACGCCGATGCACAGAGCCACTTTTCGAGCGAGCGGCTGTGGGACCTTTTTGATGGAGACCGCCAGTCCTTCAACATCGCCCATGAGTGCGTGGACCGCCATGCGGGCCAGGGCCGCGATGCAGTGATCGTCTGCCGCGCGGACGGCATGGACGAGAAGATCAGCTTCGACGAGCTGTCACGCGATTCCTCGCGCTTCGCCCACTTCCTGGAGGCCCGAGGTGTGGGCCGGGGCGACCGCGTGGCCATCATGCTGGAGCCCTCGCGCGAGTTCTACACGGCCATGTTCGGCGTGATCAAGCGCGGCGCCATCGCCGTGCCGCTGTTCACCCTGTTCGGGCCCGACGGCGTGCGCCTGCGGGTGGGTGATTGCCAACCCGCCCTGCTGGTCACCAACGAGGACAAGCGCGACGTGGTCGCCGGCCTGGGCAGCACGCCGTTCGAGGTGTTCAACGGGGGGCTGTGGCAACGGCTGGCCGCCCTGCCCGGGCAGTACCATGCCCGCTCGGCCCCTGAAGACCTGGCGGTGTTCCAGTACACCTCGGGCACCACGCGCGAGCTGCCCGAAGCCGTCAGGCACACCCACAAGGCCCTGGTCACGCTGATGGTGGCAGCGCTCTACGGCACGGGCCTGCGCCCGGGCGACCGCTTCATGTGCCCGTCGTCGCCTGCCTGGGGCCACGGGCTGTGGCATGGCACGCTGGCCCCGCTGGCGCTGGGCCTCACGGTGGGCAGCTACAGCGGCCGCTTCAACCCCGAGCGGCTGCTGCAGGCGCTGTCGACCCACCGCTTCACCAACATGTCGGCCGCCGCCACCCACTACCGCATGGTGAAGAACTGCGGCAAGGCGGCCGGGTACAGCTACCACTTCGAGAAGCTGTCCTTCACCGGCGAGCCCATCGACGACGACACGGCCGACTTCGTGCAGCAGCAGTTCGGCCTGCCGGTGTGCAGCATGTACGGCACCACCGAGATCGGCGTGGTGCTGGCCAGCTACCCCGGCGCGGCGGACTTCCCGGTCAAGCGCGGCTCGCTGGGCAAGGCCGTGCCCGGCACCGTGGTCGAAGTGCACGACGCCGAAGGCCAGGTCTGCCCGCCCGGCGTGACCGGCCAGCTCATGGTGCTGCGCCGCGGCCTGTGGGTGCCCACCAAGGACCTGGGCCGCACCGACGAGGACGGCTACTTCTACCACGGTGGTCGCGCCGACGACGTGATCATCTCCGCCGGCTGGACCATGAGCGCGGTGGAGATCGAGAACGTGATCCTGATGCACGAGGACGTGCTCGAAGCCGCCGTCATCGGCGTGCCCGACGCCATCCGGGGCCAGGTGGTCAAGGCCTTCGTGGTCTCGGACCGCGCGCACAGCGAGGCCTTCATCCAGGAGGTGCAGAACCTGGTGCGCACCAAGCTCAGCCAGCACGAATACCCGCGCCACATCGCCTTCGTGCCGGAGCTGCCCAAGACCCCCGCCGGCAAGGTGCACCGCAAGGTGCTGCGCGAGCGCGAGGTGCTGGCCTGCGCCTGAGCAGCGCCGCGCCCCATCCCTTTCCCTCTCCCCATCCGTTTTCAGCAAGTCCGTCAGTCCGTCAGTCCGTCAGTCCTTTATTCATCGATTCACCAACCACCACAAGGAGAATCCACCCATGTCAGCACGCTCCCAGCAACGCAGCTTTCCCAAGATCACCGACGCCGGCCTCGACGATCTGCGCGAACGCATCGGCGTCAAGATCGGCCAGACCGCCGAGCCCTGGTGCCACGAGGCCACGCGCGACAACATCCGCCACTACGCGCACGGCATCGGCGACGACAACCCGCTGTGGTGCGACCCCGACTACGCGGCCAAGACGCACTACGGCGGCATCGTCGCCCTGCCCAGCTTCCTGTTCGCCACCAGCCGCATCGTCTCGGGCTATGTGGGCGGGCTGCCGGGCGTGCACGCCATGTGGTCCGGTGCCGACTGGACCTGGCACAAGCCGGTGCGCCGCAACGACGTGATCTCCACCGAGGCCTCGCTCAAGGACCTGGTCGAGCACCAGACCCGCTTTGCCGGCCGCGCCATCCAGCAGATCTACCACGTGGACTTCTTCAACCAGAGCGGCGACAAGGTGGCCGAGGCCGACAGCTGGTGCTTTCGCACCGAGCGCGACCACGCCCGCGAGCAGGGCAGCAAGTACCAGAACGTGCGCGAGCGCGGCCCGCGCCAGTACACCGACGAGGAGCTGGGCGAGGCCTACAAGCTCTACCGCGACGAGGAAGTACGCGGCGCCACGCCACGCTACTGGGAGGACGTGAACGTGGGTGACGAGCTGCCCACCATGTTCAAGGGCCCGATGACGGTCACCGGCTTCATCGCCTACGCCCAGGGCTGGGGCGGCCTGTACATCCGCGCCAACAAGCTGGCCTGGAAGCTCATCGACGCGCACCCGGGCGTGGGCATCAAGAACCGCTTCGGCATCCCCGACGTGCCAGAGCGCGTGCACTGGGAAGAGGACTTCGCCCTGGAGGTCGGCGCCCCCGGTGCCTACGACTACGGCCCCGAGCGTACCTCCTGGCTCACCCACCACCTGACCAACTGGATGGGCGACGCCGGCTTCCTGCACAAGGCCAGCTGCAAGATCCGCCGCCACAACCCCGAGGGCGACATGCTCTTCATCAAGGGCAAGGTCACGCGCAAGTTCCAGGAGAACGGCCAGCACCTGGTGGAGATCGAGCAGCAGGCGCACAACCAGGACGGCGAACTCTCCGTGCTGGGTGGCGGCGTGGTCGTGCTGCCCAGCCGCGGATGAACCCCAGCGCCATGCAAGGCTTCAGCGGCGCCACGGCGCTCCAGGGCCTGCGCGTCGTGGACCTCACGCGCGTGCTGGCAGGCCCGCTGTGCACCCAGATGCTGGCGGACAACGGCGCCCTGGTGGTCAAGATCGAGCCGCCGGGCGGCGACGAGACCCGCCACCTGGGCCCGCCCTACGACGCCATGGGCCACAGCGCCTACTTCGCCGCGCTGAACCGCGGCAAGAAGGCGCTCGGCCTGGACCTCAGCCAGCCCGAGGCGCAGGAGGTACTGCACCGCCTGCTGGCCGATGCCGACGTGCTGGTCGAGAACTTCCTGCCCGGCACCATGGAGAAGTGGGGCCTGGGCTATGAAGCCGTGCTGGCCGCGCGCTACCCGCGCCTGGTCTACTGCGCCATCTCGGGCTTCGGCCGCGACGGCCCGCTGGGCGGATTACCGGGCTACGACGCCGTGCTGCAGGCGCAGTGCGGGCTGATGAGCATCAACGGCGAGTCGGCCAGCGGCGCCACGCGCATGGGCATTCCCATCGTGGACCACCTCACCGGCTACGTCGCGCTCACCGGCATCCTCATGGCGCTGTGCAGCCGGCACGGCAGCGGCAAGGGGCAGCGCGTGGAGGCCACGCTGTACGACACCGCGCTCAGCCTGCTGCTGCCGCATGCGTCGAACTGGTTCGCCTCGCACCAGGCGCCGGGCCTACTGGGCAGCGCGCACCCCAACATCGCGCCCTACGACAAGTTCCAGGCGCGCGATGGCCACGTGTTCATCGGCATCCTCAACGACAGCCAGTTCCGCCGCTTCGGCCAGCACCTCGGACAACCCGGGCTGCCCGAGGACCCGCGCTTTCGCACCAATGCCGACCGCCTGGCCAACCGCCAGGCGCTCAAGGCCGTGATCGAGGCGGCCATCGCCGCATCGGACTGCGGCCCGCTGTGCGAAGCGCTGATGCGCGTGGGCGTGCCCGCCGGCGTGGTGAACGACGTGCCCCAGGCCCTGGCCCAGGCCCACTGCGCGCACCGCCAGATGGTGATCCGGCAGGGGCCGTTCACCGCGCTGCGCACCCCGGCACGCCTGTACGGCACCCCGGCGTCGCCGGGCACGCCGCCACCGCGCTTTGGCCAGCATGCCGACGAGGTGCTGGCCGGGCTCGGATTCGACGAAAACCAACGCAGGGACTTCTACACCCGGGGCATTGCCCGTACCCTTCCCTTGTGATCTGCAGACCAAAAAAACCAGGAGACAAGCATGCGATCCATCGCTGCCACCATTGTTGTGACTGCGGCCAGCCTGCTGTGCCCGTGCGCCCCTTCGGCGCAGGCACAGGCACAGCCCCCCTATCCCACCAAGCCCATCCGGATCATCGTCGCCTACGCCGCCGGCCAGGGCACGGACGTCGCCACCCGCTACCTGGGTGAGCAGCTCGGGCGCGAGCTGGGCCAGCCCATCGTGGTGGAGAACAAGGCCGGCGCGGGCGGCATCCTCGGCACCGAGCTGGCGGCCCAGGCCGCGGGCGACGGCTACACCCTGACCATGGGCACCAACGCCACCCATGTGCTCAACCAGTTCCTCTATGCCAAGATGCCCTTCGACCCCGAGAAGGACTTCGAGCCCATCGCCATGGTGGGCACCTTCCCCATGGTGCTCGCCGCCGGTGCCGCCACCCCGTACCGCAGCATTGGCGACGTGCTGGAGGCCGTCAAGCGCACGCCCGGCTCGGCCGACATCGCCATGCCCAGCACCTCGGCCCGCCTGGTGCTCGAGTTCCTCAAGGAACGCTCGGGCGCCCCGCTCTTCGGCATCCCGTACAAGGGCTCGGGCAGCGCGATGACCGACGTGCTCGGCGGCCAGTTGTCCGTGACCATCGACACGCCGCTCGCACTGCGCCCCCACCTCGCGGCCGGCAAGCTGCGCGCCCTGGGCGTCACCTCGGCCACCGCCAGCAACCTGGCACCTGGCGTCAAGCCCGTCGCCGAGCAGGGCCAGGCAGGCTTCGAGTTCGTCGCCTGGAACGCGCTGTACGCCCCCAAGGGCACGCCAGCGGACATCACGCGCACGCTCAATGCGGCCGTCAACAAGGTGCTGGCCAGGCCCGAGGTGCGGCAGCGGCTGCTGGACCTGGGGTTCGAGCCGGCCGGGGGGAGCGCGGCTTATCTGGGGGTCTTTGCCAGGAAGGAGCGGCAGCGGTGGGCGCCGATCATCAAGGCGGCGGGGATCAGGGCGGATCAGTGATCTGTGGTTTTTAATTTGTGGAGCCGTGCTGCTGTGCTTATTGGATGGCGTGCTTTGGTTGAGGGCGGAGGCCGGGGTGTGCGCCCGGCGGCGCACCTACCTTCTTTTGCTTCGCCAAAAGA
>NZ_AKJX01000282.1 GCF_000276605.1 Acidovorax sp. CF316
GGCCCTGCGGCTGGCGCGGTTTGCCGCGTGCGGCCAGATAGGCCGGCGCGGCCACCAGCACGCGCGGCCAAGTGCCAAGGTGGCGGGCGACCAGGTCCTGGGGCAGGGGGCCGCCCAGGCGCAGCGAGACGTCGATGCGCTCCTCCAGCGGGTGGATGAAGCGGTCGTCCAGGACCAGCTCCAGCGCGATCTCGGGGTAGGTGGCCAGGAACTCGCCGGCCATGGCGTTGAGCCGGCACTGGCCCAGGGCCACCGGCGCGCTCACGCGCAGCAGGCCGCGGGGCTGTGCGGTGCGCTGGTGCACATCGGCCACGGCCTCGTCATGGGCTTCGAGCATGCGCCGCGCGTGCTCGTGAAAGCGCTGGCCTTCTTCGGTCAGGCTCAGCCCCGCCGGGGCCCGGCGCAGCAGGCGCACGCCCAGCGACTGCTCCAGGCCCGCGACCAGCTTGCTCACCGTGGGCTGGGTGGTGTGCAGGGCGCGCGCCGCGCCCGACAGGCTGCCCAGCTCCACGCTGTGAACGAAGGCCGCGAGCGCGCGCAGGGTGTCCATGGGTATTCCGAAATCGAATGAGGAACATGCCATTTTGCCGTCTGTTCATGAATCGTGGAATGAAAGACAGTGGCAGCTCTTTCAGCCCATCCGAGGATTTGTACCCATGAAGCCCCTTTCGAAAATCACCGCACGCATGCGCCACGCCATGCTGGCACTGGCCGTTGCCGCAGGCCACGCCGTTGCTGCACCCCCGGCTGCAACCGCGGAACACTGGAGCCCGAGCTGGATGGCCGCCCCCCAGCCCCTGTGGGGCGGCGACTTCGTGCTGCCGCTGGGCCTGCCCTTCCAGCACCACCGGCAGACCATCCGCCAGGTGGCGCGCCTGAGCATCGGCGGCACGCAGCTGCGCGTGGTGCTCAGCAACGAGGGAAGCAGCGTGCCGCTGCACATCGGCGCGGCGCGCGTGGCGCGCCATGCCCAGGGTGCTGGGGGATCGGCCACCGTGCCGGGCACGGACCGCGTGCTGCTCTTCGGCGGCCAGGCCGCCACCGTGGTGCCGCCCGGTGCGCGCTGGGTCAGCGACCCGGTGGACCTGCCCCTGCCTGCGCTGGCCGAGGTCGCCGTGTCGCTGTACCTGCCCCAGCCCAGCGCGCCCGCGGGCTTCCACTTCGATGCACGCCAGACGGCCTACGTGGCCGAGGGCGAGCACACCGCCGCCCTGCAGCTGCCGGCTACAGCCACCGCGTGGAGCACCCGCGTCTATGTGAGCGGCCTGGCGGTACAGACCCCGGCACCCGCCGCCGCCGTGGTGGTGCTCGGCGACTCCATCACCGATGGCAACGGCGCCACGCCGGGCGCCAACGCGCGCTGGCCCGATGCGCTGGCCGAGCGCCTGGCCGGGCAGGGCGTGGCCGTGCTCAATGCCGGCATCTCCGGCGGCCGCCTGCTGCGTGACGGCATGGGCCGCGCCGGCCTCACGCGGGCCGCGCAGGACGTGTTCGGCCAGCCCGGCGTGCGCGCCCTCATCGTGCTGCTGGGCACCAACGACATCGGCTGGCCCGGCGGCCCCTTCGCGCCCGGGGAGCCGGCGCTGCGCGCCGAGGAACTGGTGCAGGGCTACCGCCAGCTCATCGCCATGGCCCGCAGCCACAATGTGCGTGTGGTGGGCGGCACCATCCCGCCGTTCGGCGATGCGCTGGCCGGCACGCCGCTGGCGGGCCATTACTCGCCCGAGAAGGACGCCGTGCGCCAGGCCGTGAACCGCTGGATCCGCGAGGCCGGGGCCTTCGACGCCGTGGTCGACTTCGATGCGCTGCTGCGCGACCCGGCCCGTCCCTCGCACCTGCGCGCCGAGATGGACTCCGGCGACCACCTGCACCCTGGGGATGCAGGCTACCGAGCCATGGCCGCGGCCGTCGACCTGGAGGCGCTGCTGGGGCGCTGAGGTCCGCCTACCAGGAACCTGCTACAACCGGTGGACAGCTGCGCCCTGGTGGCAGCGTTTTTCTGGAGAAGCCCGATGTCCCAGCACCCCCGCTTCAACGTCTTTGGCCGCATCGTCGAAGTGCAGCGCCACGGCGCACAGTGGCAGTCGTTCCTGATCGGCGCGGACGGCAAGCGCGCGCCGGCCGGCTGGGTGGTGCCCGATTTCATCGAGGCCGACGAGCTGGCACAGTACCTGGCCGACCTGTTCCACGAGAGCGCCATGCCGCACAACGGCGAGGTGCACCGCATCAGCTAGGGCCTTCGCGACCCCGAAATTGGTGTTGACCGGCCCTGGTGTTCTGTCCCGCCCATGGGTTCCCATTACCCCGCATCGGCAAGGTACACATACAGCCGGTTGCGCCCCATGGTCTTGGCCTGGTACATCGCGTTGTCGGCCTGGCGCAGCACCTCGTCCACTGTCAGGGCGTGGCCGGACACCAGGCTCACGCCGATACTGGCCTCGCAGTGGTAGGGTTGCCCGCCGAGGTCGTAGGGTTCGCGCAGGGCGGCCAGCATGTTCTCCCCCACGGCCCGTGCCTTGTCGGTGGCCTCAGGGGCGTCCTGGCCCAGGCTTTGCAGCAGCACCACGAACTCGTCTCCACCCAGGCGGGCCACGGTGTCCTGCTCGCGCACGCAGGCGCGCAGGCGCGTGGCCACCTCGCGCAGCAGCAGGTCGCCCACGGCGTGGCCGCGGCTGTCGTTGAGGGCCTTGAAATGGTCCAGGTCGATGAACAGGGCGGCCGCGATCTGGCCGCTGCGGCTGCTGGCCGCCATCACCTGCTCCAGCCGGTCGGTCAGCAGGCGCCGGTTGGGCAGCTGGGTCAGGGTGTCGTACAGGGCCAGGCGGCGCGCCTCTTCCTCGGCGGCCTTGCGCCGGGAGATGTCGATGTCGATGCAGAACATCTCCGGCTCCTGGCCTGGCACATGCACGTAGGCGTGGCTTGAGAACACGTCCACCGGCGATCCGTCCTTGCGTTCGAGGCGCAGCTCGCCTGCGGGAATGGGTTCGCCCGAGCTGAACATGTGCGCGACCTGGGCCGCCACGGCCTCGTGCATGGGCTCGGGGATGATCAGCTCCAGCAGGTTGCTGCCCAGGGCCTCCTGCTCGGTGTAGCCGTACAGCTCCTCCGAGGCCTTGTTCCAGTAAGTGGTGGTGCCATCGGCCCGGTAGCCCTGCACCGACACCGAAGGGATGCCCAGCAGCAGCGAGCGAAAGCGCAGCTCCGATTCGTGCAGCGCCTGCTGCGCCTGCCAGCGCTCGGTGATGTCGCGCGCCAGGAAGAGCACGGCCGCCTGGCCATCGACTTCGGTGCCCAGGGGCTGCGCCCGCCCTTCGAAGTAGCGGATGCCCGAGGCCGTGTACACCGTGTATTCGAGCTTGCGCGGTGCGCCCGCGGCCAGCGTGTCCTGCAGCAGCTGCCCCAGCCGCTGGGCCTCGCTGGAGGGCAGCATGTCGTGCATGCGCTGGCCCACGCGCTGCGGCGCCCCTGCGGCATGCATGCCTTCGTGGTGTGAAAAAAGCTCCATGCAGCGGCCCTGGGCGTCGAGCACCACCAGCGCATCGGGGATCGCCTGGGTGATGGCCCGCAGGCGGGCGGCGCTGCCCACCAGGGCGAAGTCGGTGGCCTGGCGCTGCTCCACGTCGCGCAGCAGCAGGCCCAGCATGGCGGTGGCCACCGGAAAGATCATCAGGTAGGGCACGGCCACGGTGTCATTGATGCGCGCCGCCACCTCGGCTGGCAGCGCCTGGAACAGCCCGACCACCGCCAGGTGCAGCAGCACGCCGAAAACCAGCAGCGGCCAGATGCCCACGCCCAGTTGCCAGCGCTGGCGCGCATGGCGGTAGGCGAGGCCGGCGGCCACGCAGGTGGCAATGCTCAGCACCCCGACGAGGGCCCCGGCACCGCCCAGCCACATGCGCCAGGCGGCCGACAGGGCCCCGGCGATCAGCGCCACCGTGGTGCCGCCGAACAGTCCCGCCATGCACAGCACCACCGAACGCGCATCGATGATGACGCCGGGCGAAATGGTCAGGGGCGAGAGCATGCCCACGATGCAGATGCCGCCGAACAACAGCCCCGAGAAGGCCTTGCCCACCCGGGGGTGTCTGCGCCACAGGCGGATGTTGGCCCCGTGCAGAAAGCACAGAGCCAGCAGCAGGGCCGCGCCTTTGACCAGTTCGACGAACAAGGAACCTCCCCGCAGCCCGTGAGCGAAGTTCCATCATGTGGCAATTGCTGCCAGCGGTAAATGCTATTTTTGCCCGGGTTTTCCGCCATCCCGTCGGCCATGGCGCCCGGCTCCTCCTCAGGTCAGCAGCGCCTGGGCGAATTCGCGGGCATTGAAGGTTTCGAGGTCTTCGAGCTTTTCGCCCACGCCGATGAAGTACACGGGGATCGGGCGCTCCTGCGCGATGGCGGCCAGCACCCCGCCCTTGGCGGTGCCGTCGAGCTTGGTGACGATCAGGCCGGTGAGCTGCAGCGCATCGTCGAAGGCACGCACCTGGGCCAGAGCGTTCTGGCCAGTGTTGCCGTCGATCACCAGCAGCACCTCGTGCGGGGCCGTGGCATCGGCCTTGGTCACCACGCGGCGGATCTTCTTGAGCTCTTCCATCAGGTGCAGCTGCGTGGGCAGGCGCCCGGCCGTGTCGACCAGCACCACGTCCTTGCCCCGGGCCTTGCCGGCGGTCACCGCGTCGAAGCTCACGGCGGCAGGGTCGCCGCCCTCCTGGCTCACGATCTCCACCGTGTTGCGGTCGGCCCAGACGCCGAGCTGCTCGCGCGCCGCCGCACGAAAGGTGTCGGCCGCCGCCAGCAGCACGGCCGCGCCTTCGCCCGAGAGGTGGCGCGTGAGCTTGCCGATGGAGGGTCTTGCCCGCGCCGTTGACGCCCGCCACCATGATGACGGTGGGCGTGAACTGGCCGATCACCAGGGATTTCTCCAGCGGGCGCAGCAGGTCGGCCAGGGCATCGGCCAGCAGGCCCTTGACCAGGGCCGGGTCGGTGGTCTTGCTGTCTTTTACGCGGCGCTTGAGGTCGGTCAGCAGGTGCTGTGTCGCCTTGACGCCGGTATCGGCCATGAGCAGGGCTTCTTCGAGCTCTTCGTACAGGGCATCGTCGATCTGCGTGCCGGTGAACACGGTGGCGATGCTGCTGCCGGTCTTGCGCAGGCCGAGCTTGAGCCGGTCGAGCCAGCCCTTGCGCTCGGCCACCACGGGCGCAGGTGCGGGTACGACGGGTACGGGTGCGGGCAGGGGCGCCGGTGGGCGCACCACGGGGGCTGGAGCCGCCACGGAAGGGGCCACCGGGGCCGGTGCAGGGGACGGCACCCAGGGGGCCGGTGCTGCCGGCGTGGGCGCTGGCACGGGGGCGGCCACCGGCGCAATGGTGACAGGGGGTGCCCAGGGGGCTGGCGCCGCAGGCACAGGCGCTGCCGTGGGGGCAGGGGGCAGTGCAGGGCTTGGGACAGGCGTGGGTGCGGGGGCCGGTACCGGCGCGATGGGCTGCGCCGGCGCAGGCTCCGCCTTGCCGCCAAAGGGGTTGCGCAGCCAGCCCAGACCGGGGATGGCCGGTGCGGGCGCAGGGGCCGGGGCCGGCTGTGGCGCAGGCGGCTCGGGCTGGGCCGCGGGTGAGGAAGCAGGTGCCGGGGCTCCGGGCGCGGCCACCGATGGGGGCTCATCGGCAGGGGCGGGCGAGGTGGGGGGCTTTTTCTTGAAAAAACTGAACATTGGCGGGTTCTTAGAATCAGCCATTCTATGAAACGTGCTTTCACCCTACTGGGCCTGCTGGCCTGCCTCGGCGCCGGAGCCACCACCGCGGTGGTTTCTCCGGGTTCCCATCCATCATCTGCAGCGGGCGGGGCCGTTGTGGCGCCGCCCGAGCCGGGAGGCGGCGGGCCGCGTGCCACGGCCTCCGGGGCGCAGCAGTTCACGCTGGCCAACGGCATGCAACTCATCGTGCAGCCCGACCACCGCGCCCCCACGGCGGTGCACATGGTCTGGGTGCGGGTGGGCTCCATGGACGAGGTGGACGGCACCTCGGGCGTGGCCCATGTGCTCGAGCACATGATGTTCAAGGGCTCCAAGACCGTGCCGCCGGGCGACTTCTCGCGGCGCGTGGCGGCCCTGGGCGGGCGCGAGAACGCCTTCACCAGCCGCGACTACACGGGTTATTACCAGCAGATCCCGGCCAACCGGCTCGAGGACGTGATGCGCCTGGAGTCGGACCGGTTTGCCCACAACCAGTGGCCCGACGCAGAGTTCAAGAAGGAAATCGAGGTGGTCAAGGAGGAGCGCCGCATGCGCACCGAGGACCAGCCGCGGGCCATGCTGGCCGAGCAGCTGTTTGCCGCCACCTTCACCGCCGCGCCCTACCGCCGCCCCATCGTGGGCTGGATGAGCGACCTCGACGCCATGACGCCGGACGACGTGCGCGCCTTCCACCGCCAGTGGTACACGCCCACCAACGCCGCCGTGGTGGTGGCCGGTGACGTGGACGTGGCCAAGGTGCGCGCGCTGGCCGAAAAGTACTACGGCAAGCTGCCCACCCATGCGCTGCCCGTGCGCAAGCCGCGCGTGGAGCCGGTGCAGCAGGGCCTGCGCCGCATTGCGGTGAAGGCACCGGCCGAGCAAGGCTATGTGGCCCTGGCCTTCCGCGTGCCGGCCCTGGAGCGCCTGCAGGACCTGCAGGAGTCCGACACCGACGCGCTGGCCCTGCTGATGTTGTCGGCCGTGTTCAGCGGCTATGACGGCGCGCGCCTGGAGCGCGCATTGAGCCAGGGCGAGAACCGCGTGGCCGACAGCGTGGGCAGCTCGGCCATGGTCACGGGGCGCGGGCCGGCGCTGTTCATGTTCACCGGCGTGCCCACCGGTGGCAAGACCGCGCAGCAGGTCGAGGAGGGCCTGCGCGCCGAGGTGGCGCGCGTGGCGCGCGATGGCGTGAGCCAGGCCGAACTGGAGCGCGTGAAGACGCAGTGGATCGCCTCCACCGTCTACGAGCGCGACTCGGTCCACAGCCAGGCGCAGGAACTGGGCAGCAACTGGGTGCAGGGCTTCCCGCTCGACGCCGAGGAGCGCCTGCTGGAGCTGGCGCGCAAGGTCACGCCAGAGCAGGTGCAGGCCGTGGCCGCCAAGTACTTCGGCGACGACCAGCTCACCGTGGCCACGCTGCTGCCGCAACCGCTCGATGCCCCCCGTCCCCGCCCGGCCCCCAAGGCCGGTGCTGCCCGCCACTGAACCCCGGTCCCCCACCCATGATCAATTTCAAGAAACTGGCGGTCGGCACCGTGCTGGCCAGCAGCAGCGCGCTGTTCTACTGCGGCTCGGCCTGGGCCCTGCTGCCGATCCAGCACTGGACGGAGCCCAACGGCGCCCGCGTGTGGCTGGTGGAAAGCCCCGTCATCCCCATGGTGGACGTGCAGATCGACTTCGACGCCGGCAGCCGCCGCGACCCGGCGGCGCAGGCCGGCCTGGCCAGCGCCACGGCCTCCATGGCCTCCAAGGGCGTGAAGGCGCAGGGCGCAGAGCCCGCGCTCGACGAGAACGCCCTGGGCGAGGCCTGGGCCGACCTGGGCGCGAGCTTCGAGGCCGGCGCCGACAGCGATGCCATGCACTTCTCGCTGCGCTCGCTGACCGAGGCGCCGCTGCTGGACAAGGCCGCGCGCCTGGCGGCACGCCAGATCGCCGAGCCGAGCTGGCCGGCCGACATCTGGGCGCGTGACCGGGCGCGCTGGAGCGCGAGCATCAAGGAGTCGAACACCCGCCCCGCCACCGTGGCCGAAAAGGCCTTTGGCGCTGCGGTGTACGGCAGCCACCCCTATGGCGTGCGCACCACGGAAGAGACGCTGGCGCGCATCAACGTGGCCGACATGCAGGCCTTCCACGCCAGCGCCATCGCGGCCTGCCGCGCCAAGGTGAGCATCGTCGGTGCCGTCACGCGGGCCCAGGCCCAGACCCTGGTGGCCACGCTGCTGGCGCGCCTGCCCGCGGCATCGGCCTGCGCGCCTCTGCCCGCCGTGGGCGAGATCGCCGCGCTGACCGCGCCCGAGGAAAAGAACATCCCGTTTGCCTCGGCGCAGGCGCATGTGCTGATCGGCCAGCCCGGCTTTCCCCGCCGCGACCCCGACTTCATCGCGCTGCTGGTGGGCAACCACATCCTGGGCGGCGGCGGCTTCGTCTCGCGCCTGACCGAGGAGGTGCGCGAAAAGCGCGGCCTGAGCTACAGCGTGTACAGCTACTTCGCGGGCGGCCTGCATGCCGGGGCCTTCACCATCGGCCTGCAGACGCGCCCCGACCAGGCGGCCCAGGCCGTGAAGGTCTCGCGCGACGTGCTGGCCCGCTTCGTGGCCGAAGGCCCCACCGAGGCCGAATTGCGCGCCGCCAAGGACAACCTGATCGGCGGCTTCGCGCTGCGCATCGACAGCAACAAGAAGCTCCTGGGCAACGTGGCCAACATCGCCTGGAACGACCTGCCGCTCGACTACCTGGACCGCTGGACCCAGCGCGTGGACGCGCTCACGGTGGCCGACATCCGCGCCGCCATGCAGCGCAAGCTGCAGCCCGAGCGCATGGTGACCGTGGTGGTGGGGGGCAAGCCATGAGCCGCTCGACCCTGCGCGGCGGCGCCATCAATGCCGAGATCCGCAAGGCCCAGGCAGCGGCCGCCGCGCCTGCCCCCAAGGCCGGTGCCAAGGCGGTTGCCAAGGACAAAAAGGCGGCCGCCGCGGCCCCCAAGGGTGCGGGCGAAATCCGCATCATCGGCGGGCAATGGAAGCGCACGCGCCTGCCCGTGGCCCAGCGCCCGGGCCTGCGGCCCACTCCCGACCGCGTGCGCGAGACCCTGTTCAACTGGCTCGGCCAGGACCTCGCGGGCTGGCGCTGCCTGGACGCCTTTGCCGGCACCGGCGCCCTGGGCCTGGAGGCCGCCTCGCGCGGTGCGGCCGCCGTGCAACTGGTGGAGAGCGATGCGGCGTTGGTGGCGCAGCTCAACACCCTGCAGCAGCGCCTGGAGGCCAAGGCCGTGCGCGTGCAGCGCGGCGATGGCATTGCCGCGCTGCGCCAGGCCGCACCGGCCAGCCTGGACCTGGTGCTGATCGACCCACCGTTCGACGGCAACCTGTTCGATTCGGCACTGCAGGCGGCCGGCAAGGCCGTGGCGGCCGGCGGCTATGTCTACCTGGAGGCGCCCGTCGCCTGGACCGACGAGGGCCTGGCCGCCAGCGGCCTGGTGGTGTACCGCCACCTCAAGGCCGGTGCGGTGCATGCGCACCTGCTGCGGCCCGTGGGCGCCGCCAGCACGCCGGGCGACGCCAGCTGAGTTTCGTTCGCGCCCGGCCGCACCTGCAGCCGGGCCGGCCGAAAAGGGCGGCGGGAACATCCATGTTGCAGTGCACTGCATAATGCGGCCAAGCGGCCCGGCAGGCCCACAAGAGGCCGGGGCCAGTGCCCATTTCGCCGTACAGGAGACAACCCGCCATGGCCCAGAACGTGCTCGCCGTCTATCCCGGAACCTTCGACCCCATCACCCTGGGCCATGAGGACGTGGTGCGCAGGGCCACCCAGTTGTTCGAACGCGTGATCGTCGCCGTGGCTGCGGGCCACCACAAGAAGACCCTGTTCAGCCTCGACGAGCGCATCGACATGGTGCGCGAGGCGGTCAAGGCCTACCCCCAGGTGCAGGTGGAGAGCTTTTCGGGCCTGCTGCGCGATTTCGTCGTTTCGCGCGGCGGCAAGGCCATGGTGCGCGGCCTGCGTGCCGTGACCGACTTCGATTACGAATTCCAGCTCGCCGGCATGAACCGCAGCCTGATGCCCCAGGTGGAAACCGTATTCCTGACGCCCAGCGACAAGTACCAGTTCATCAGCAGCACCTTCGTGCGCGAGATCGCGGTGCTCGGCGGCGAGGTGACCAAGTTCGTCTCGCCCTCGGTGGAGGAGCGGCTGGCCGTCAAGGTCCGCAGCCTGGCGCCCCAACCATGATCTGGCCGGTTTGCGTACGGCTCTTGCGTTACCAGCCAACCTTTGAACGGCGCGCTGCCTAAGCCAGGACCGCCGCGCAAGGGCCGCCCCGCCGCGCTGGCGGTGTCCCCCTTCCCGAATGGCGCAGCCATTCGAGAGAAGGGG
>NZ_AKJX01000283.1 GCF_000276605.1 Acidovorax sp. CF316
GGCTACCGCCAGTACACCGAGTCCGACGTGCACGGCCTGCGCTTCATCCGCCGCGCGCGCGACCTGGGCTTTTCGATGGACGAGATCGCCGGCCTGCTCGCCCTGTGGCAGGACCGCAGCCGCGCCAGCAGCCAGGTCAAGCGCATCGCCCAGGAGCACATCGCCGACCTGGGCGAGCGCATCGCCGCCATGCAGGCCATGCAGCGCAGCCTGCAGACGCTGGTCTCGTGCTGCCATGGGGACGACCGGCCGGACTGCCCGATCCTTGACGACCTGGCGGGGGAGCCGGCTCCCCCCAGGCACTAGGCGCGCTTGCGCGCAGCGGGTGCGGCAGCCGCCTTGCGCACCCGCTTGGCAGGCGCCTTGGCCACCACGGCCCCATCGGTGCGCCGCAGCACCCCCTGGCAGAGGGTCTCGATGCACTGTTCGGCCACCTGCTCGGCCGTGTACTCGCCGCCAGGCTGGTACCAGCGGCCGATCCAGCTGAGCGCCCCGGCGATCACGAAGGCCGTCATCTTCGGGTCGCAGGGCTGCAGCGAGCCCTCCGCCACGCCCTCGGCCACCAGGCGGCGGAACTCCCGGTCGATGGCGGACTTGTGGCGGCGCAGCTCGGCACGGCTCTCGGGCGGCAGCTGCTCGTCACCCACGCGGATCAGGCACTTGCCGAAATCCATGGTGACGATGCGCGCATACACCTGCATGCAGGTCATGAGCTGGTCGATGGCCTTGCCGCCGGCCGCGCGCGAGGCGGCGATGCCCTCGAGCATCATTTCCAGGCCCTTGGTCACGCACTGCAGCAGGATCTCGTCCTTGTTCTTCACGTAGTAGTACAGCGTGGGCTTGGTCACGTTCAGCCGCGCGGCGATGTCGTCGAGCGAGGTGGCGTGAAAGCCGCGTTCGTTGAACAGCTGCGCGGCGGCCTGCAGCACGGCATTGCGCTTGGCCTCGCGCTGCTGTTCGCGGTGGGACGCGGGCGCCCAGGGCGACGCAGGCGGGCGCTCGGCACTGCGGGGGGGCGACACGGTGGGGCTGGGCATGGCAGGCGGTTTCCTCGGGAAAGTACGGATGCTGGTTTGGCGCGGGGCCTTCCAGAATCTACTCGCGAGTAAACAGTTTACGCACAAGTAGGAAATTTCTGCAGGTCCGCAGGCATTTTCTGGTCAGCACAAACCCGCATTAGAAAGCCAATGGAGACACACCCACCCGGCATTCCCCCCGCCAGCGCACCGCCCCTGCTGCAGGTCGATGGCGTCACGCTGGCCTTCGGCGGGGTCAAGGCGCTCACCGGCGTGGGCTTCGGCGTGCAGGCCGGCTCCATCACCGCCGTGATCGGGCCCAACGGTGCGGGCAAGACCTCGCTGTTCAACACCATCTCGGGCTTCTACCGCCCGGGCAGCGGCGCCATCCGCTTCCGTGGCCAGGACATCACGCGCGTGCCGGCACCGCAGCGCGCCCGGCTGGGGCTGGGGCGCAGCTTCCAGAACATCGCACTGTTCCGCGGCATGACGGTGCTCGACAACATCAAGCTCGGCCGCCACGCGCACCTGAAAACCAACGTGCTCGACGCACTGTTCTACGTGGGCCGCGCGCGCCGCGAAGAGGCCGCCCTGCGAGCCGACATCGAGGAGCGCATCATCGACTTCCTGGAGATCGACCACATCCGCCACGCGCCCGTCTCGGCCCTGCCCTACGGCCTGCAAAAGCGCGTGGAGATGGCCCGCGCCCTGGCCATGCAGCCCGAGGTGCTGATGCTCGACGAGCCCGTGGCCGGCATGAACCGCGAGGAGACCGAGGACATGGCGCGCTTCATCCTCGACGTGCGCGCCGAATGGGGTGTCACCGTGCTCATGGTCGAGCACGACATGGGCATGGTCATGGACCTGTCGGACCACGTGGTGGTGCTCAACTTCGGCCAGGTCATCGCCCAGGGCACGCCGGGGGAGGTGCAGGCCAACCCCGAGGTAATCCGCGCCTACCTGGGCGCGGGCAACGTGGGCGACCTGCGCGCCCGGTTCCAGGCAGCAGCCGCCACACCGCAGCAAGGGGCCAGCGCATGATGGACTGGGCCTACCTGTTCGAGATCAGCCTCACCGGCATTGCCGGCGGCGGCCTGTACGCGCTCGCGGCGCTGGCCTTCGTGATGGTCTACAAGGCCACGCACGTGGTGAACATTGCCATCGGCGAGCTGCTCATGGTCGGCGCCTACCTGTTCTTCACCTTTGCCGCCACCTTCGCGCTGCCGCTGTGGCTGGCCATCCCCGCGGCGGTGCTCGGCTCGGGCCTCCTGGGCGCGGTGATCGAGCGCACCATGATCCGCCCACTGCTGGGCGAGCCGCCGATCTCCGTCTTCATGGTCACCGTGGGCCTGGCCTCGGTGCTCGTGGGCCTGGTGGAGATGATCTGGACCGCCGACCAGCGCCGCCTGCCCGAGTTCATGCCCACCAAGCCCATCATGATCGGCGAAGCCTTCCTTGCGCCCAAGGTGTTCTGGGGCGCCATGATCGCCGTGGCCTTCATCGCCGCCGTGCTGCTGGTGTTCCGCTTCTGGCGCGGCGGCGTGGCCCTGCGCGCCACGGCCAGCGACCAGGCCGCCGCCTACTCGGTGGGCATCAACGTGCCGCGCGTGTTCTCGCTGGCCTGGGTGGCCTCGGCCATGATCGCCGCGGTCTCCGGGATCATCGTCGGCTCCATCGGCGGCATCTCGTCGAGCATGGGCGTGTTCGGCCTCTCGGTGCTGGTGGTGGTCATCGTGGGCGGGCTCGACAGCGTGCTCGGCGCGCTCCTGGGCGGCCTGCTCATCGGCCTGGTCGAAGCATTGGCGGGCGCCTACCTGGGCGGCGAATACAAGCTCTTGGCCACCTTCATCGTGCTCGTGGCCGTGCTGCTGGTGCGGCCGTACGGCCTGTTCGGCACGCACGAAATAGAACGTCTCTAAGGCACGCCATGCGCATCGGAACCCTCAAGGAAAGCTACGTCGCCGACGCGGCGCTGTTCGACTCGCGCACGCAGAAGGTCTGGCTCGCCGTGGCCTCTGCGCTGCTGCTGCTCTTCCCCTTCATGGCCAGCGACTACTGGCTCTACCTGGCCTGCCTGGTCAGCATCAACGTGGCCAGCGCCACGGGGCTCAACATCCTCACCGGCTACACCGGCCTCGTGAGCCTGGGGCAGGCCGCCTTCATGGGCCTGGGGGCCTACACCGTGGCCGTGCTGGAGACGCGCGTGGGCACGCCCTTCATGCTCAACCTGCTGGCCGGCGGCTTCGTCGCCATGCTGGGCGGCATCGTCGTGGGCATTCCCTCGCTGCGCGTCAAGGGCCTGTACCTGGCCATCGCCACCATCGCCGCATCGTTCATTGCGCACTTCATCTTCGCCAACTGGAAGTTCACGGGCGGCACCGGCGGCCTGAGCGTGCCGCCGGCCAAACTCTTCGGCCTGCCGCTCGACACCTCGTTCCGCCTGTACTGGGTGATCGTGCCGGTCACCGTGCTCATGCTGCTGGGCGCGGCCAACCTGTTTCGCACGCGCGTGGGCCGCGCCTTCATCGCCATCCGCGACCGCGACATCTCGGCCGAGGTGCTGGGCATCCCCCTGCTGCGCTACAAGCTGCTGTCGTTCGGCCTGTCCTCGTTCTACGCGGGCGTGGCCGGCGGCCTGTGGGCGTACTTCTTTCGCGTGGTCACGCCCGAGAGCTTTCCGCTGCTCATGTCCATCTTCTTCCTGGCGGCCATCATCGTCGGCGGCATGGGCTCCATCCTGGGCGGCATCCTGGGCGCGGTGTTCATGACCATGGTGCCCGAGCTGCTCAAGCTGGTGGTCGCCCTGCTGCCCGGCGGCAACGAGCTCACGGTGTTTCTCTCGCCGGTGCGCACCGTGGTCTTCGGCCTGCTGATCATCGGATTTCTGGTGTTCGAGCCACAGGGGCTCGCAGAAGTGTGGCGGCGCATTCGCCGCTTTTTCCATCTGTGGCCGTTCCGCAATTGAGAGAGCCGCCACAGCCCATAAAACCATGAAGGAGACAAGCACCATGCCCACCACCACCCACGCATCCCCCATGTCACAGCGCCGCCGCTCCCTGCTGCTCGCCGCGGGCGCCACGCTCGCCGCGCCGCTCACCGCCACCGCGCAGGCCAGCGGCGAAGACATCGTGATCGGCGGCTCCATCCCGCTCACCGGCGTGTTCGCGTTTGCGGGCGTGGGCATCAACGCCGGCATCGGCGACTACGTGAAGATGGTCAACGACGCGGGCGGCATCAAGGGCCGCAAGCTCAGGTACGTGCCCGAGGACACGGGCTACAAGGTCGACGTTTCGGTCGCCGCGTACAAGAAGATCACCAGCCAGAACAAGGTGAACCTCTACTACGGCGACTCCACGGGCTTTTCCAAGACCATCAACCCCGAGCTCGACCGTGCCGGCACCACCCTGATGGCCGGCGCCTCCTTCGCGTCCGAACTCAACGACCCCGCCAAGTACCCGAACCAGTTCCTCGTGGGACCCGACTACACCGAGATGTTCGGCATCCTGCTCAAGCACATCGCCAAGGAGAAGCCCGGCGCCAAGGTGGCCTTCGTGTACTCGGACTCCGAGTTCGGCCGCGACCCCATCGACAAGAGCGAGGCCGCGGCCAAGGCGCTCGGCCTGTCGGTGCCCGTCAAGATCATGACGCCTGCGGGCAGCGTGGACGTCTCGGGCGAGGTCATCAAGCTGCGCCGTGCCGCGCCCGACTACACCATCTTCCACGGCTACATCCTGGCGCCCATCCCCGAGTTCATCACCCAGGGCAAACAGCAGGGCATGACCAGCAAGTGGATGGGCACCTTCTGGACCATGGACAGCTCCACCGTGATGAAGATGGGCGAGGCCGCCGACGGCTTCATGGGTGTGATGCCCTACCGCTACTACTACGACACCGAGAAGGCGCCCATGCTGGAGAAGATCCGCGCGCTGCGCCCCGAGTACCAGAGCACGGCCTACATCCAGGGCTTTCTCGCCGCCATGCTGTTCACCGAATCGGCCAAGCGCTGCCTGGATGCGGGCAAGCCGCTCGACGGCAAGAACCTCAAGGCCGCGCTCAACAGCATCAAGGACTTCGACACCGGTGGCCTGATCGGCGTGCCGATCACCATCAGCGGCAACTCCATCCCCGTGGGGCGCGTGTACCGCGCGGACATGAAGGCGCAGAAGATGGTCGCCGCTTCCGACTGGATCAAGCTCTGATGTTCCTGACACCCCCCCTGAGTCGCTTCGCGCCTTCCCCCTTCAGGGGGACGCACCCCGAGGCCCGGCAAAGCCGGTTCCACGGGTGCGCTGGCAGAGCAGCGCCCACGGCATGCGCCGGGTGCGGCGCGGTTCGCAGTGCTCCTTCCCAGCCGCCAAGACCGTGATGCCGCACGCTCCTGAGTTCGTCCTCGAAGTCAACAACATCGAGGTCATCTACAACAAGGTCGTGCAGGCCCTGCGCGGCCTGTCGCTGGCCGTGCCGCGCGGCCAGATCGTGGCATTGCTGGGCAGCAACGGCGCGGGCAAGTCCACCACGCTCAAGGCCATCTCGGGCCTGCTGGCGCTCGAAGACGGCACGGTCGAATCGGGCAGCATCCGCTTCAACGGCCAGCCCACCGCGGGCCTGGCGCCGCAGCAGCTGGTGCGCAGCGGCCTCTCGCACGTGATGGAGGGCCGCCGCGTGTTCGAGGACCTCACGGTCGAAGAGAACCTGGTGGCCGCGACCTATGCGCTCACCGGCCGCGCCGATGCCAGGCCCGACTTCGACAGCGTCTACAGCTACTTTCCGCGCCTGCACGAGCGCCGCAAGGGCCTGGCCGGGTACCTCTCGGGTGGCGAGCAGCAGATGCTGGCCATCGGCCGCGCGCTCATCGCCCAGCCCCAGCTGATCCTGCTCGACGAGCCCTCGCTGGGCCTGTCGCCCAAGCTGGTGGAAGACATCTTCACCATCATCGCGCGCATCAACGCCGAGCGCGGCACCTCCATGCTGCTGGTGGAGCAGAACGCCACCGTGGCCCTGGCCGTGGCCCACCAGGGCTACATCATGGAGAACGGCAAGATCGTGATCGACGGCTCGGCCGAGCGCCTGGCCAACGACCCCGACGTGCGCGAGTTCTACCTGGGCATGGGTGGTGGTGGCGAAGCGAAGAGCTTCAAGGACATCAAGCACTACAAGCGCCGCAAGAGATGGCTGTCATGAACCTCCCCGAACTCACCCTGCCCCAGATGCTGCGCGAGCGCGCGCGGGCCGAACCGGGCCGCGTGGCCATCCGGCAAAAGGACTTCGGCATCTGGAAGCCCTTCACCTGGGCCCGCTACCACGAGCGCGCCTGCCACTTCGGCCTGGGCCTGCGCGCGCTCGGCCTGCCGGCCGGCGGCCATGTGGGCGTGATCTCGGAGAACCGCATCGAATGGGTGCTCGCGCAAATGGGTGCGGGCCTGGTCGGCGCAGTCACCGTGGGGGTCTACCCCACCAGCCCCAGCAACGAGGTGGCCTACGTGGTCGGCCATGCCGATATCGAGGTCATGGTCTGCGAGGACCAGGAGCAGACCGACAAGCTGCTCGCCGCCCTGCCCGATCTGCCGCGCCTGAAAAAGATCATCGTCATCGAGACCAAGGGCCTGCGCAGCTTCGCGCCCGAGGTGCGCGCGCTGATCGCCACCTTTGCCGAGGTCGAGGCGCTGGGTGCCGCAGCGGGGTCGCAGGCGCTGGTGGACGAGGCGCTCGCGCGCCAGACGCTCGACGACGTGGGCCTGATGATCTACACCTCGGGCTCCACCGGCAAGCCCAAGGGCGCGATGATCAGCTACCGCAACATCCGCGGCGTGGTGCCCGGCATCGTCGATCGGCTGCAGCTCGACGCGGCCACCACGCACCTGTCCTACCTGCCGCTGTGCCATGTGGCCGAGCAGATGCTCACCAGCTTCGTGCCGGTGTACATCGGTTCACAGGTGAACTTCGGCGAGTCGATCCGCACCGTGCAGGAAGACCTGCGCGAGGTGGCACCCACCATGTTCCTCGGCGTGCCACGCATCTGGGAGAAGATGCACGCCGCCATCCACATCAAGCTGCAGGAGACCGGGGGCCTGCGCCGCCGGCTGTTCCACCGCGCCATGGCCGCCTGCCAGCCCCTGGCCGAGAAGCCGCGCAGCGCCTGGAGCCTGGGCGAGCGCATGGCCTTCGCCGCCAGCTACTGGCTGGTGCTGCGCGCGCTGCAGAACTTCATCGGCCTGCGCGAGGCGCGCGTGGCCCTCACCGGGGCCGCGCCCATTCCGCCCGACGTGGTGCGCTTCTTTCGCGTGCTCGGCCTGCCGCTGGTGGAGGTCTACGGCCTGACCGAATCCACCGGCATGGTCACGGGCCACCGGCTGGACCAAGTGGTGGTCGGCACCGTGGGTGTTCCCATCCTGGGCGTGGAGCACCGCATTGCCGACAACGGCGAGCTGCAGCTGCGCGGCGACATGGTGTTCGCGGGCTATTACAAGAACCCCGAGGCCACCGCCACCAGCATCGTCGACGGCTGGCTGCACACCGGCGACGTGGTGCGCGAGGAGCAGGGCCAGATCAAGATCGTGGACCGGCTCAAGGACATCATGATCACCGCCGGCGGCAAGAACCTCACGCCCTCGGAGATCGAGAACACCATGAAGGGCAGCCCCTTCATCAAGGAATGCATCATCGTCGCCGAGGGCCGCAAGTTCGTCGGTGCGCTGGTGATGATCGACTACGAGACCGTGGGCAAGTGGGCCGAGGCCCGGCGCCTGGCGTTCACGCATTTCCGTTCGCTGGTGGAGGCACCCGAGGTGCGCGAGCTCATCGACACCGAGATCCGCCGCGGCAACGAGCGCCTGGCCCAGGTCTCGCAGATCCGCCAGTTCCACCTGCTCACCAAGGAGCTGGACCACGACGACGGCGAAGTCACCGCCACCATGAAGGTGCGCCGCTCCAGCATCTACAAGACCTACGCCGCCGAGATCGAAGCGCTCTACCGCTGAGGAACCCCTGCCATGACCGACGCCACCGAGGCCGCGCCTCCTGCCCTGCTGCACGAGCGCCAGGGCGCCATTGCCACGCTGTGCTTCAACCGGCCTGCGGCGCTCAATGCCGTCGACGTGCCCATGGCACAGGCCTTCCTCGCGGCCGTGCAGGCCATCGCGCAGGACCCCGGCGTGCGCGTGGTGGTGCTGCGCGGCGCCGGCAAGGGCTTCATGGCCGGTGGCGACCTGGCCACCCTGCGCGCCAACCCGGTGCAGGGCGCGATGGACCTGCTCGGACCGCTGCACGCCGGCCTGGCCCTGCTGGCGCAGATCGATGCGCCCGTGATCGCCCAGGTGCATGGCGCGGCCGCGGGCGCCGGCCTGTCCATGCTGCTGCAGGCCGACTATGTGCTCATGGCCGAGGGCACGCGCCTGAACCTGGCCTACATCAACCTGGGCACCAGTTGCGACGTGGGTGCCTCCTGGGCGCTGCCGCGCATGGTGGGCCTGCGCAACGCGCTGGAGATCGCGCTGCTCGGGGAGGCCTTCACGGCCGAGGATGCACTGCGCCTTTGCCTCGTGAACCGCGTGGTCCCCGCAGCCGAACTCGATGCCGCCACCGCGGCCCTGGCCCAGCGCCTGGCCGCCGGCCCCACCGTGGCCTACGGCGCGATGAAGCGCCTCATGCGCGAATCGCTCACGCGCAGCCAGCCCGAACAGCTGGCTGCCGAGCAGCAGGCCTTCGCCCACTGCGCCGCCACCGAAGACTTCCGCGAGGGCATAGCCGCCTTCTACGCACGCCGGCCCGCCCAGTTCAGCGGGCGCTGATTCTTCCCTTCCTTCTCCAGAAAATTCCCCATGAGCAGCCTGCAAGACGTCTATGTGATCTCCACCGCCCGCACCGCCATCGGCACCTTCGGCGGCAGCCTCAAGGACGTGCCCAACACCGAGCTGGCCACCACCGCCGTGAAGGCCGCCATCGCGCGCAGCGGCCTGCCGGCCGATGCCATCGGCCATGTGGTGATGGGCAACGTGATTCCCACCGACACCAAGGACGCCTACCTCGCGCGCGTGGCCGCCATCGACGCCGGCTGCCCCATCGACACCGGCCTTCAACGTCAACCGCCTGTGCGGCTCGGGGCTGCAGGCCATCATCTCGGCGGCCCAGGCCATCGGCTATGGGGATTGCGACATCGCCATCGGCGGCGGCAGCGAATCCATGAGCCGCGGCCCCTACTTCGACACCGCCGCGCGCTACGGTGCGCGCATGGGCGACGCCAAGAGCATCGACTACATGCTCGGCATCCTGCACGACCCGTGGCAGAAGATGCACATGGGCATCACCGCCGAGAACGTGGCCGAGCGCTACCGCATCGGCCGCGAAGCGCAGGACCAGCTCGCCGTGCAGAGCCAGCAGCGCGCGGCCCACGCCATCGCGGCGGGCTACTTCCGCGAGCAGATCGTGCCGGTGGAGATCACCACGCGCAAGGGCACGGTGGTCTTCGACACCGACGAACATGTGCGCGGCAGCACCACGCTCGCGGTGCTGGCCGGCATGAAGCCCGCGTTCAAGAAGGACGGCCTGGTCACCGCCGGCAATGCCTCGGGCATCAACGACGGCGCCGCCGCCGTAGTGCTGGCCTCGGGTGCACGCGCCTCGGCCCTGGGCCTCACACCCCTGGCCCGCCTGGTCGGCTACGCCCATGCAGGCGTGGAGCCGGCCTACATGGGCATCGGCCCCGTACCGGCGACGCAGAAGGTCATGCAGCGCACCGGCCTCAGCGTGCAGGACATGGACGTGATCGAGGCCAACGAGGCCTTCGCCGCCCAGGCCTGCGCGGTGGTCCAGGAGCTGGGCCTGGACCCCGCCCGGGTCAACCCCAACGGCTCGGGCATCTCGCTTGGCCACCCCGTGGGTGCCACCGGCGCCATCATCACCACCAAGGCCATCGCCGAGCTGCACCGCACGGGCGGGCGCTATGCGCTGGTGACCATGTGCATCGGCGGCGGCCAGGGGATTGCGGCGGTCTTCGAACGGGTGTGATCCGCGCAGGCGCCTGCTGCCGGGCGCATTGCTGAACACGGCGCAGCAATGCATGGCCATTGGCCATCAATCGGCGCCGCCATGTTTCTACGCTGGGGGACTTCTTCCTCCTCCTTGCTGGACAACATCCCGTGCTGCGTTTCTCCGCCTTGTCTTCTCCCGCCCCGTGGGGTGCTCCATGACCTGGGTCGCCCTGGGTCTCTTCGCCGGCCTGGTACTGGGCACCTACGACTTTCTCACCAAGCTCGCGCTGCGCGACAGGGGTGTGCTCGAGGTGGTGCTGCTGACCTCGGTGCTGGGTGCGCTGCTGTGGCTGCCATTGCTGCTGGTGCCGCCTGCGGCGTCGCCCGCGCTGCAGCCCTGGGGCCTGTACCCCGCTCCCCTGGGCTGGCGCGAACAGGCGCTGGTGCTGCCCAAGTCGCTGATGATGGTGGCCACCTGGGTGCTGTCGTACTACGCGGTCAAGGCACTGCCGCTGTCGATCTCGGCCGGCGTGCGCGCGTCGGGCCCGCTGTGGACGGCGGCCGGTGCCATCGTGCTGCTGGGCGAGCAACTCACCTGGTGGCAGTGGCTGGGCCTGGCGGTGTCCATGCTGTCCTACGCCCTGTTCTCGCGCATCGGCGGCAAGGAAGGGATCCGCTTCCACCGCGACGGCTGGGTGCTGTGCATGCTGGCCGCCACGCTGCTGTCCTCGGCCAACGCGCTGTACGACAAGCACATCCTCGCCGGGCTGCGGCTGGACCTGGCGGCCGTCCAGGCCTGGTCGGCGCTGCAGCGCAGCCTGATCGCGCTGGCCCTGCTGCCCTGGGTGTGGCCGCGCCTCTCGCTGCGCGGCCTGTTCACACGGCATTGGGCCGTGCCTGCGATCGCACTGGCCTATGTGGCGGCAGAGTACCTCTACCTCGCTGCCGTGCAGACCGAGGGGGCGATGATTTCGGTGATCTCCGTGCTGCGCCGCACCAACCTGGTCATGGTCTTCGGGCTCGGGGCCCTGTTCCTGCGCGAGCGCTTCATCGCCCAGAAGTCACTGGCCATCGCCGGCGTGCTGGCCGGCATCGTGCTCACGCTCTGGAACTGATGCGCTCCGGGGGCGCCAGGCTTCGGATCCACGCCATCACCTGCTGCCCCTGCGGCGTGATGGCCATGCGCTCCGACGCCAGCAGGTAGTACGACTGCTCCGCGGGCAAGGCCACCTCGCCCAGGCGCACCAGCGCGCCGCTGGCCAGCAGGTCCAGCACCAGCGAGCGCCGGCCCAGCGCAATGCCCTGCAGGCCCAGCGCCGCGTCGAGCACGAAGCCCGTGTCCGTGAATGCCATGCCCTGCTGGCGCGCTGCGGCAACCCGGATGCCCGCCTTGTCCAGCCAGGGCTGCCAGGGTTGGCGCGTGTGCGAGAGCAGCACCGCCTTGCGGAACGCGGCCGTGCCCGCCGGCACGCCCAGGCGCTCCAGGTAGGCCGGCGCCGCCACCGGGAACCACTCGTCGTCCATGAGCTTTTCGCAGTGGTGGGCCACAGGGCGGGTGCGCGCAAAGCGCACGGCAATGTCGGCATCGCCCCGCTCCAGGTCCACCGTGTCGATGGAGGGATGGATCTCCACGCCCCACGCCGGCGGCTGGGCACCCAGGCGCGACAGGGCCGGCACCAGGCGCCAGCGGGCGAACGAGGGCAAGGCGCTGATGCGCACCACGGGCAACTGGCCCGCATCGCCCGCGCCGAAGATCTGCTGCAAGCGCAGCAGCGGCTCCTTGAGTTGCTGGTGCAGGTGCGCGCCCTCGGCCGTGAGCGCCACGGCGCGCGTGCTGCGCACGAACAGCGGCCGCGAGAGCAGCCGCTCGAGCTCGCGGATGCGGTGGCTCACCGTGCTGTGCGACAGGTGCAGTTCCTCGGCCGCCTTGCTGAAGCTGCACAGCCGCGCCACCGCATCGAAGGCCAGCACCAGGTGGATGGGCGGAATGGCTTTCATCGACCGCAGGGAATGTCCATGCCCGTCAGCGCCGCGCCCGTCCCGCTCAGAACGGCGCCGAATCCGGGTCGGTGTCCGCCGGTGCTGTCGCCGGCCCGGTGATGGCCCGCCCCGCCACGTCCTTGCCCCGCGGCGCCACGGGCGCAGCGGCGGCCGGGCCCGGACCCGAGGGGCCGCTGCTGGCAGGAATGGCCTGCGCGACAGCGCTGGCCCCGATGCCATCGGACTCGCCGCCCAGCGCTTCGATGAGGTCGGGGATCAGCTTGGACAGCTCGCCCGTGGCGATCGCCACGTCGGTGTCGAAGCCGCCGTCATCGGCCTTGGTGCCTTCGAACACGGTGTCCAGGAAGGACACCTTCTTGATCTGCAGGCCCTCGGTCAGCATCAGCGAGACGCGGTCGTCCCAGGTCAGCGCCAGCTTGGTCGGCAGCTTGCCGGCGGCGATGTGGGCCTGCACCTCCTCGATGTCCAGGGGGTGGCGCGAATAGCGCACCACGGCCTTGGCCTCGTCGACGCTCTTGAGCTCGCATTCGCGGTCCACGGTGAAGCCCACGGGCGGCTCCTGCGTGCTCAGCCAGTGCGACATGGCCGCCTGCGGGCTGGTCTCGGTGTACAGCAGCGAGACCGACAGGCCCGGCAGGTATTCGACCAGCAGCGACACCACTTCGTCGGCCCGGCCCTGGCTGGAGGTGTCGAACACGATGGTGCGCGCCTCCCTGTCGATCCACACCCACATCGAGCCCTGCTTGGTGAAGGCCATGGGCAACAGGTCGAGCTTGGCCTCTTCCTTGAGCTCCTTGCTTTCCTTCTTGCCCGGCTTGCGCCCGGTTTCCTTCTCGATGCGCTCGGCCTTTTCCTTCACGCGGCGGTTGAGCACCGAGCCGGGCAGCACCTTGGACTCGACCATGAAGCGCAGGATCCACTGCCCCCCCACCGATTCGACCATGGCGCCATGCTCGTCACCGCGCGGTGGCACCCAGCCCAGCGACTTTTCCTGCGTCGCGCCGCACTCCATGAAGGGGGCCTTGGCCAGCGCCTCTTCCACCTGCGTCAATTCCACCTGCCATTGCGGAGCAATGCGGTACACGATCATGTTCTTGAACACGAAAAACCCTCTGGTTACCGGACGAAGCTGTCCACCGGTGCCATGCACGCCTGCGGCGCTGGCACGGAACCCTCCATTGTCGGTGGTCGGCGCCCCTTGCGTACCGGGCTGGAGTGCAAGACAGGGAAAATCCCGGCCTCTGCTCTGCTTTTGATAGCTGCAGCGCCCCGCAGGCAAAGACGATCTTCTTGTCACAACTTTACACTGGGACAAACAACATGCATGCGGGCGATACATGGCGGGCAGACACTGCAGTCAACCGCTGGAACCACCGTTCCGGGGCCCTTCCTCCCTCTGAAAGGATTCTCGCCATGGCCTTCCTGTCCCGCCACACCCTCGCCGCCGCCGTCCTCGCCGCCCTGGCCCTGCCGGTGCTGGCCCAGCCCACCCCCACCAACCCACCCGCCGTGGGTGCGGCTGCCGCCCCCGATGCCCGCAAGGGCCCGGGCGAACACCGCGAGCGCCACCAGGCCCACAAGGCCCAGCGCGCCGCCGCGCTCAAGGAGCAGCTCAAGCTGACCCCCAACCAGGAGCCGGCCTGGAACAGCTTCACCGCCTCCCTGCAACAGGGCGAAGGCCATGCCCGCCTGGACCGCAAGGAGCTGGACAAGCTCACCACCCCCGAACGCATCGACCGCATGCGGGCCCTGCGCGCCCAGCACGCCGCCGAGGCCGACCGCCGCGGCGAAGCCACCAAGGCCTTCTATGCCGTGCTGACGCCCGAGCAGCAAAAGACCTTCGATGCCCGCGCCCACCGCATGGGCCCGCACGGCGGCCCTGGCCATGGCAAGCATGGCCCCCATGGCCACCGCGGTCACGGCGACAAGCCCGCCGGTGCCACAGCAGCGCCAGCACCGCAGAAGTAAGCAGGCGCCAGGCGCACACCTAGAGGGGCCCGAACGGGCCCCTTTCTTTTTTTCTGCCAACAAGGCGGGATGGCGGCCTACAAAGGTGCGACAGGAGGCATTTCTACACTCACTTACATACCGATGTGGGGTTCATTCCCACGGAACAAAAACCATGAACAACAAACTCTTCCACGCGGCTTCACTCTCTGTGCTCCTGGCCCTGGGCACCCTGGCAGCCCTGCCCCGGGCAGCCCTGGCACAGGGCGCGCAGGCGTCCCCTTCCATTTACCTGCAGGGCTCCGAGGCCCGGCGCGGCACGGACGCCATCACCCTCGGCGGCACCCTGCCCTGGAAGGACTGGCAACGCCCGCTGTGGGGCGGTCAGCTCACGGGCTACTGGGATGTCTATGCCAGCCGCTGGACCTTCGATGGTGTGGCGGGCGGGCGCGCGCACACCACGCTGATCGGCGTCACCCCCACCCTGCGCCTGCGCATGGACGAGGGCCGCTCGGCCTGGTTCTGGGAAGGCGGCATCGGCCTCACGGTGGCCGACAAGCGCTATGTCACGCCCGAACGCACCTTCAGCACCCGTGCCAACTTCGCCTCCCACCTGGGCCTGGGCGTGAGCCTGGGCGAGCAGCGCCAGCACGACATCGTGCTGCGCGTGCAGCATGTCTCCAACGCCGGCTTGAAGAAACCCAACCCGGGCGAGAACTTCGCACAGCTGCGCTACGGCTACCACTTCTGAGCCGGCCCGGCGCTGCGCCCAACGCACCCGCCACCTCGGCGGGTTTTTTGTGGCCGGGTTCCCGGTCCCGTCTGTGGATAACCATGGGTACTATTCCCGAACAACCCATTGGTTATCCACAGAACCTTGCCGTGGCCGAAAGTTGTTGTCATCCACGCGCAAAGTTCACCCCCTTCGCGCCACAGGGTTTGAAGCCACGCAAGTGCGCGCCAGCATTGGGAAAAACGGTCTTGTCCACACAACAGCCCATGCTCTACTACTACTGCTATTGATTTATAGAGCTATCAAAGAATAACAAGCAAAACCCAAGGCAGGGCCGTTCGACCGTCCTGGCACCTCTCGCAGGCGGCTGATGCCAGGGCAGCTGCGGCCGCCTGGTGCCTGCCTGCAGGCAGGGAGCGGCTGCCGTGTCCTTTGCAGCCCGCTGAGGAGCCTTGCTTGCACCTGGCAAGCCCGTGTGGCAGGTCGGGGGCACCGCAGGGGCCTGGAGGGCTTCCAGGGGCCTTGCCGGTGGATCCGGTGGCCCGGCAGCCACGTCCAGGTCCGCAGATGGCCGAAAAGGGAGGGGATGGACTGCACAAGGCCGAACCCTGGGGGGAAAAGTCCCTCGGTGCGGCAACTTCTCCCGGCACGGGCAGGTCCTTGTGCATAACTTTGGGGGAATTGCTGGCACAACCACCCGGTTGTCCACAGCGAAGTGCCGTTTCCGAGGGTTGTCCCCGTTGGCGCTACAGCGGGAACCGCGTGCCGCGCACAGGGTTTGGCGCGACGCAAGTGCTTGCCAGGACTGGGAAATTGGCACTTGTCCACACAAGTACCCCGGCTCTACTACTACGACTATGTATTTATAAAGACTTTAAGAAGAAGACAGAGAACAACATCCGGTCGTCCCTCCGCGGTCCTTTGTCGTGAGTCAAACGGGGTTCAGAAGCAAAAGCGGCAGCACTCTCTGCACTCCACTCGGGACATGCCCTTAAAAACCGGCGCTACCGAAGCCGGTGCCCCGCGCTGGGGGCGTCCCCCTCCGGGGGAAGGCGCGAAGCGACTCAGGAGGGCTTCCTACCCAGGACTGCGCAGGAAGGCCTCCAGGACGTCCACGGAGAGGGGTCGGCTGAAAAGGTAGCCCTGGTAGAGCTGGCAGCCTGCGCGGGCCAGCAGCTCGCGCTGCTCGGCGGTTTCCACGCCCTCGGCGATGACTTCCAGGCCCAGGCTGCGCGACAGCCCGATGATGGTGTCCACGATGGCGGCATCGTTGGGGTCGGTCAGCAGGTCGCGCACGAAGCTCTGGTCGATCTTGAGCTGGTCCAGCGGCATGCGCTTCAGGTAGCTCAGGCTCGAGTAGCCGGTGCCGAAGTCGTCCAGCGAGAAGCCCACCCCGTAGGAGCGCAGGGCGGTCATGGTGGCGATGGTGGTTTCCATGTCTTCGACCAGCAGGCTCTCGGTCAGCTCCAGCTTGAGCAGACCCGAGGGCGCCCCGGTGATGGCCAGCACCCGGGCCACGTCGTCGACGAAGCTCGCATGGCGGAACTGGCGCGAGCTCACGTTGACGGCCACGGTCAGGTGGCTCAGGGCCGGGTCGTCCTGCCAGCTGGCCAGGAGCTTGCAGGCGGTGTGCAGCACCCAGCGGCCCAGCGGCAGGATCAGGCCGGTTTCCTCGGCCAGCGGGATGAACTGCGCCGGCGAGACCATGCCGCGCTGCGGGTGGGCCCAGCGCAGCAGCGCCTCCACCCCCACCACCAGGCCCGACTGGCGCACCTGGGGCTGGAAATGCAGCAGGAACTCTTCCTGCGCCAGGGCCGAGCGCAGGTCGGTCTCCAGCGAGGCGCGTTCGGTCACCACCGCCTGCATCTGCGGGTTGAAGAAGCGCAGGGTGTTGCGGCCCGCCGTCTTGGCCTGGTACATGGCCAGATCGGCCTGCTTGAGCAGCTCGCCCACGCTGGCCTGCCCACCCGTGAAGGGGGCTACGCCGATGCTCGGCGTGCTGCGGTACTGGTAGCCCGCCAGCGCATAGGGCAGCGCCAGCGTGGCCAGGATCTTCTCGCCCACCGAACGCGCATGCAGCACCAGTTCATCGGGCAGGGAGCTCAGCTCCTCGAGCATCACCACGAACTCGTCGCCGCCCAGGCGCGCCACCGTGTCCACGGCGCGCACGCAGGTGTTCAGGCGCTGGGCTACCTGCTGCAGCAGCATGTCGCCCTGGTCATGGCCCAGGGTGTCGTTCAGGGTCTTGAAGTTGTCCAGGTCGATGAACAGCAGTGCCCCGCCGCGCTGGTGGCGCCGGGCGCTGGCCAGCGCCTGGTGCATGCGGTCCATCAGCAGCATGCGGTTGGGCAGCCCGGTCAGCGGATCGTAGAACGCCAGGCGCTGGATCTCGCGCTCGGTGGCCTTGCGCTGGCGGATGTCGGTGTTGATGGCCAGGATGGAATGGGGTTGGCCGTTGTCGCCGCGCACCAGGGTCCAGCGGCCTTCCACGTCGATGGCACTGCCATCGCGGTGCTGCTGCACGATCTCGCCGGTCCACTCCCCATGCTCCAGCGTGGCCTCGGTGGCGCGGCGGAACTGTGTGGCGTCCTCGTAGAGCAGGGTCTCGATCGACTGTCCCAGCACCTGCAGCTTCGACCAGCCGTACAGGCGCTCGGCGCTCTGGTTCCAGAAGATGATGCGGTGCTCCAGGTCGCGCACGATGATCGCGTCCTGCGCCTTGTCCAGCAGCGAGGCCTGGTGGCGTATGCGCGCATCGGCCACCTGGCGCTCGATCTCGGCCGAGGCGCGGGCCGCGAAGATCTGCAGGGTGGAGATGATGAAGTTCGGGTCGGCGATGGCCTGGCGGAACAGCACGAACACCAGGCCCACCACCTCGCCATCGGCGTTGCACAGCTGCTGCCCGGCGTAGCCGCGCGCCTGCACCATGCGCAGCACGGGCGCCTCGGGGTAGAGCTGCTGCACCCCGTCGGTCACCACGAACTGGCGCTGGTTCAGCAGCTGCAGGCTGGGCGTGCCTTCCAGGGTGTAGTCGGTGGGGGCCAGCAGCTGGCCATCGAGCACGGCCGCCAGCGTGCTCACCCGCGGTGGCTCGTCATGGTAGTGCGGCAGCAGGCGCACCACGCAGCCGCCCTGGGCGTCGAGGGCATCGGCCATGTTGCGCACCAGCTGCTCGAAGAACTCCGTGCCGGTGCTGGCCGACACGGCCGCCGCCACCTTGAGCACCGAGGCCTGCAGCCGCTGCTGCGCCTTCTGGGTGCGCAGGCTGGTGATGCCGAAGGCCAGGTCGTTGGCCAGCTCCTGCAGCAGCGCGGTTTCCTCGGCGCTGATCTGCAGCACCTCTGGCGCATACAGGTAGAGCAGGCCGAAGGTGCTGTCGCGGTCGCGCAGCGGCAGGCAGACCACGGCATGGAAGCCGTGCTCCAGCATGCGCGCGGTCCAGTCCATGAAGTAGCGCTCCGTGCGGATGTCGCGCACGATCTCGGCCCGGCCCGAGCGCACGGCGCGGCCGGCGGGCCCGCGCCCAAAGGGCTCGTCCTCCGACCAACTGAGCTTCAGGGTCTCGAGGTAGTTGTCGTTGTGGCCCGCATGGGCCACCGGTTCGATGGACTTGCGCTCGTCGTCGCGCGCAAAGCCCACCCAGCCCATGCGGTAGCCGCCGATGTCCACCGCGATCTTGCAGATGGCCTGCAGCAGCGTGGCCTCGGAGGTGGCGCGCACCAGGGTTTCGTTGCAGGCGCTCAGCAGGCGCTGGGCACGGCCCATGCGCGCCAGTTCGGCCTCGTTGCGCACGCGCTCGGTCACGTCGGAGGCCAGCACCTGGCGCGCCGCCACGCCGTTGAAATCGATGTTGCCCGCCGTGAGTTCCATGTCGATCAGGCTGCCGTCCTTGCGCACGTGCCGGCGCACCTTGGGGAGGCTGCGCTGCTGCGGGTCGATGGCGCGCAGCTTGCGTTCGGCGACCTCGCGGAACTGCGCCGGCCACAGGTCCTGCATGCGCATGCGCAGCAGCTCCTTTTCGCTGTAGCCGTAGTGGTGCACCATGGCATGGTTCACGGCCAGCATGCGCAGGCTTGCGCGGTCGTACACCCACATGGGCTGCGGATGCTCGTCGAACAGCATGCGGTACTGCAGCTCCGAGGCATGCAGCTGCCCGGCCACGTGGCGCAGCTGCACCATGGCCCCGAGCGATTCGGCCAGGATCTCGAGGTGCGCCACGTCGCGCCGCGAAAAGGCATTGGCCTGGTCCGAGGTGACCGTGAGCGAGCCCACCACCGCGTCCCCTGCGCGCAGCGGCGCGGCCATCACCGAGCGCACGCCACGGCGGTGGAGCATGGACTGCATGTCCCAGCCTTCGCCCTCGGTGTCGTTGCAAAGCACCGTGCGGCCCTGCTGGAGCGAGGGCCAGAGAACGCTTTCATCCACCGCCAGCAGGTCGCCCTCGGGCCGCACCATGTCGCCGGCCGAGGCCTTGGCCGCCAGGTGCCGGCCCTCGAGCAATTCGACCATGGCGCCGCGCGCGCCGGTCTGGCGCTGCACCGCCTCGGCCACCATGTGCAGCACGTCGGCCAGCGGCATGTCCAGCGAGGAGATGCGCTGCTGCAGGTGCAGTAGCTCGGCATGGTTGCGCGTGTCGCGCTGGGCTTCCAGTTCGACGGCCTTCTGCGCACTGTGGTCGGCCATGCCGCCGACCATGCGCACCGCGCGCCCGCTGCCGTCGCGGATCAGGAAGCCACGGTCCAGCACCCAGGCATAGCTGCCGTCCTGGCGGCGAAAGCGGTACTCGGCCGACCAGTGGCTGTCGGTCCCGTCGATGGCCGCGTGGATGCCGCGCAGCACGGCTTCGCTGTCCTCGGGGTGCAGGCGCAGCGTCCAGGAGGTGCTGTCCGGCGGCAGTTCGCCGAGCGGCACCCCGAACAGGCTTTGCATGCCCTCGTTCCACCACATGGCGTCGGTGGTCAGGTTCCAGTCCCAGATCGCATCGGCCGTGGCGCGAGAGACGAGCTGGAAGCGCTCTTCGCTGCGCTGCAGTGCCAGATCGGCCTCGTGGCGTGCCGAGATGTCCTGGAAGGCCCCCTGGATGCGGACGATGCGGCCCTGCGCGTCCCGCACCGCCTGGCCGGCAGTGCGCACCCAGAAATGCCGGCCGCCCGGCATGACGACCTCGGCCTCCAGGTCGAAGGGGGTGCCTTGCCGCATGCAGGCCCTGAAGGCGGCGCGCAAGGCGGCGCGGTACGGTGGTGCGTACAGGCCCTGGACCTGGCCCACGGCACTCACCCGCCGGGTGAGCCCATAGGCGGCGGCAATCTCCTGCGACCAGCTCAGGCGCATGCTGGGCAGCTCCACGATCCAGCCGCCCACCTGGGCGATGCGGCCGGCCACGCGCAGCGTCTCGCCCTGCTCCACGAGCTCGTCGTGCATGCGGTCGCGCTGCTCCACCAATTGGGCCAGCAGGCGCTGCTGGCGCCGCAGCTCCAGCTGCACCATGGCCTGCTCGGCCAGCACCGTGAGGCCTTCGAGCTGCTCGGCCTCCAGGCCGCGCACGCGGGTGTCCAGCACGGCCAGCGTGCCCAGGGCAAAACCTTCGCCATTGACCAGCGGAACACAGGCGTAGAAGCGGATGTGCGGGCTGCCGGTCACCAGCGGGTTGTGCGCGAACACCGGGTGCGCGCTGGCATCGTCCACCACCACCGGCTCCTTGCTGCCGTGCAGCGCGTGGGAGCAGAACGCGACGGCGCGGTCGGTCTCCTGGAACGGGATGCCCACAGCCGCCTTGAACCACTGGCGCTCGCTGTCCACGAAATTGACCACCGCCATGGGTGTCTGGCAGATGCGTGCGGCCAGCACGGCCAGCTTGTCGAAGGCATCCTCGGACGGGGTGTCCAGGATGGCGTAGGACTGCAGTGCATGGAGCCGCGCAGCCTCAGCGGTGGCGTGCTCTGGGTGCTGCATGGTCATGCGCTCCGGGTGCTGCCCGGGCCGCGCGTATCCACCTGTCGAAGACAGGTTCTTGCAGGGAGCGGTGTAGCCAGCATGGAGGGAAGAACCCGGACCGGAGTCGGTGGTGGAGAGAAAAATGGAAAGGGACTGGGGCCGGGCGCCCAAGCCTGTTGGCGCACCCAACCACCGTTTCTAGGCGCAAAAAGGGTTCCCTGCAACCTTAATAGGGCCATCCTACACCGGGATGCCGGGCGCACAGGTCCCGCAAAACCCGCATGGAAGCCCTCCCGGGCAGTCGCGCAGGCAACCTTCGTGCAGCACGAGGCTTGCTAGCCTTCGTCGCATGCAGATTTCCGAACTCGCCCGCCGCACCTCGGTCTCGGTGCATGCCCTGCGGCACTACGAAAGCCAGGGGCTGCTGCAGCCCGAGCGCCGGCCCAACGGCTACCGCGACTACGCCGAAGGCTCCGAGCGTGAGGTGGTCTTCATCGCCATGTCGCGCCAGCTCGGCTTTGCGCTGCCGCGCATCGCCGAGCACCTGGCGGACTTTCGCAGCGGCCGGCTCACCATCGCCGCCATGGTGCAGGCCCTGCAACAGCGCGCACAGGAACTGGCCGACCAGGCGGCCGTGCTGCAGGCACAGCGCCAGAAGGTGCTGGAGCACATGGCCTGGCTTCAGGCCAGGGCGCCGTCTTCCCCTTCTTCTCCGCCTTCCGCTTCCTCCCCTGCGGCGCCCTGGCCACGCGTGCGCAGGCGTGTCGCCGGCCTCCCCTCTTCATCCCACCGGAGTTCACCATGACCCCCAGTCCCACCGCCCCCGCCGATCTGTTGCAAGCCCACGTGCTGGCCATGCCCATTGCGCAGACCCTGGGCCTGCGCTTCACCCGGGTGGCCCCCGGACGGGTGGACCTGGAGATGCCCATGCAGGAGTCCCTGTGTTTTCGCACAGGCCAGATGCAGGCCACGGCGGTCTTCGCGCTGGCCGACTTCGCGGCCGTGGCGGCGGCCGGCAGCACGTTGCCGGCCGGCTGGGTCAATTCCACCGTCGATGCCCATGTGAAACTGCTGGCCCCCGCGCGGGGCAGCTGCCTGCGCGCCCGGGGCCGCGTGGTCAATGCCGGGCGCACGCTGACGGTCTGCGCGGCGGACGTCTATGCGGTGGCGGAGTCGGGCGACGAAACCCTGTGCGCCACGCTGCTGGCCACCGCCCACAATGTGGACGGCAGCGCGGCCCGGCCGCCCCGGTCCTGAATCAGCCCTTCAACGCTCGCCGTGCGCGCACGGCGTCGGCCAGACCCTGCAGCACGGGCACCGTCTGCGCCAGGCTGATGCAGGCGTCCGTGACCGACACGCCGTGCGCCAGCGCCTGGCCGGGCACGATGTCCTGGCGGCCTTCCTGCAGGTGGCTCTCGACCATCAGGCCGGTGATGCGCGCGTCGCCCGCTGCGATCTGCCGCGCCACGTCCTCGGCCACGGTGATCTGGCGCTGGTGCTGCTTGCTGCTGTTGGCGTGCGAGACGTCGATCATCACCTGCGGGCGCAGGCCGGCCGACTGCAGCATGGCGCAGGCGGCTTCCACGTCGGCGGCACTGTAGTTGGGCTGTTTGCCGCCGCGCAGGATCACGTGGCAGTCGTTGTTGCCGCGCGTCTCGAAGATCGCGGCCTGGCCCATCTTGGTCATGCCCATGAAGGCGTGCGCCGCCTGGGCGGCCTGGATGGCGTCGCTGGCCACCTTCACGCCGCCGTCGGTGCCGTTCTTGAACCCCACCGGGCACGACAGGCCGCTGGCCAGCTGGCGGTGGCTCTGGCTTTCGGTCGTGCGTGCGCCGATCGCACCCCAGCTCACCAGGTCGCTGATGAACTGCGGGCTCAGGAGGTCCAGGAACTCCGTGCCCACGGGCAGGCCCAGCGCCAGCACGTCGAGCAGCAGCGCACGCGCCATCTCCAGCCCCTCGTTGATGGCGAAGCTGCCGTCGAGGTGCGGGTCGTTGATGTAGCCCTTCCAGCCCACGGTGGTGCGCGGCTTCTCGAAGTACACGCGCATCACCACCAGCAGGTCGCCCGCCAGCGCATCGGCCTGTGCCTTGAGCGCGCGTGCGTACTCCATGGCCTGGCCGTGGTCGTGGATGGAGCATGGCCCCACCACCACGATGAGGCGGTCGTCCTGCCCGTGCAGCACGCGCGAGATCGCGGCACGGCTGGACTCCACCAGCGTCTGCGCGGCCTCGGGCGCTGGCTGCCATTCCTGCAGCAGGGCCGGGGTGATCAGCGGGCGCACGGCCTTGATGCGGGTGTCGTCGATGCGGGTCGTGTCGTGGGTGGACAGCGCGGCGGTCGTGGGGGTGGTGTGTACGTGGAGGGTCATGCCCGCCATTTTCGCCTTGGTCGCGGGAGGGCTTTGCGCTAGGGTGCTGTCCTACAGCCTTTCACCCACGCCGCAGATATACCTAGGGCCTGTTAACACTAATTTCAGGGATCGCGTTGCCCGGCCTGGGGGCTGGGTGCAAGACGCCCGCGCGCAGCAAGGTGTGCACCTTGCAAGCGCGGGCAACGCCGCAGACGGCCCCCAGGCCGGGCAACCCGAAGGGAAGGCTCTTGCCGGCGCGCCACTCGTCGTTGCGCTCCTTGCGTGTGCACATGCACACGCGGCGTCACGCGCCTAGATTGGCACGCCGGCAAGGGCCTTCGCGACCCAGAAATTAGTGTTAGCAGGCCCTAGCCAGTCCAACCGCCCGTCCCCAGGAGTTTCCATGGCCATCCAGAACGCCCTTGCCAGTGTCGCTGTCAGCAGCCTGCCCGACGCGGTGCAATGGTATGGAGCCCTGTTCGAGCGGGGACCCGATTCGCAGCCCATGCCGGAGCTGGCGGAATGGACCCTGCCGCAGGGCGGCTGGCTGCAGGTCTATGAACTGCCCAGGCGCGCCGGTAGGTGCTCGGTCACGCTGGCGGTGGACGACATCGACGAGCAGGGCGAGCAACTGGAACGCATGGGCGTGGACACCGCCCAGCGCTCGAACAGCAAGAAGGTGCGCGTGATCCTGGTGAGGGATCCGGACGGCAACCACCTGGCCTTTGCCCAGGCCATGGCACGGCTTCCTCTGGCAGATTGACACTGGCCCAGTTTGATTCGTAGCACGTGGCACTGGCGCGGCCAAGGCCAGTGCCCCCGTGCAAGGGCCGCCCCGCCGCACCGGGGGCGTCCCCCTCCCGACTCGC
>NZ_AKJX01000284.1 GCF_000276605.1 Acidovorax sp. CF316
GGCGGGCCTGCCGCTGCCGCAGCAGGTGGTGCTCAAGCCGCCAGCGTCCTTCCGGCTCATCGGCCAACCGGTACCGCGGCTGGACGTGGCCGGCAAGGTCAACGGCTCGGTGGTGTACGGCATCGACGTGCGCCTGCCAGGCATGCGCTTTGCGGCGGTGGCGGCATGCCCGGTGTTCGGGGGCACGCTGGCAAGGGTGGACGAGCAGCCCGCGCTGGCCCTGCCCGGTGTGCGCCAGGTGGTGAGCATCGGCAACGCCGTGGCGGTGGTGGCCGACCACTCGTGGGCCGCCAAACAGGGGCTTGCAGCCCTGAAGATCGAATGGAACGAGGCGGGCGGGGCCGCGGTAACGACCGCGCAACTCCAGAAGGACCTGGAGCGGGGCTTCAGCCGGCAGGACGCCGCGGTGGCGCGCTCAGACGGCGACATCGCGGCGGCCATCCAAAACGCCGTGGCGCAGCATGAGGCGGTCTACCATTCGCCCTTCCTGGCGCACGCGGCCATGGAGCCCGTCAACTGCACGGTGCACCTGAAGGCCGACGGCTGCGACGTGTGGGTGGGCACGCAGGCCCCAACGCGGGCCCGGGATGCCGCAGCGCGCGGGTCGGGCCTGCCGCCAGAAAAGATCCGCATCCACAACCACCTGATCGGCGGTGGCTTTGGCCGCCGGCTCGAGGCCGACTACGTGGAGCAGTCCGTCGCCCTGGCCCGCAGCGTCAAAGGACCCGTGCAGTTCATCTGGTCGCGGGAGGAAGACATCCAGCACGACATCCTGCGCCCCATGTATGCCGACCGGTTCAGCGCGTCGCTGGACGCCCAAGGCCACCCCACGTCCATCACGCACCGGGTGGTCGGCTCGTCCATCCTGGCCCGCGTGGCACCGGGCGCTGTCCGCAACGGTCTGGACAGCGATGCCGTGGAGGCGGGCCTGGGCCCGTACGCCTGGCCTGCCGCACGGCTCGACTACGTGCGCCACGAGCCGATGCCCGGCCTGACCACCGGCTGGTGGCGCGGCGTGGGCCCGACGCACAACTGTTTCGTCGTGGAGAGCTTCGTCGATGAGCTGGCGGCCCTGGCGAAACAGGACCCTGTGCAATACCGGCTCGCCCTGCTGCCCCAGGGCTCGCGTGCGCGGGCCGTGCTGGAACTGGCAGCACAAAAGGCCGGCTGGACATCGCCGATCAAGCCGGCCGCCACCGATGGTTCCCGCAGGGGCCGCGGCGTCGCCGCGCTGTCTGCGTTCGGCAGCCACCTGGCCCAGGTGGCAGAGGTGACGGTGAACGCCGCCGGCGAGGTCCGCGTGGACCGGGTGGTGTGCGCCGTGGACTGCGGCATGGTTGTCAACCCGGACACGGTGCAGGCGCAGGTGGACGGCGGCATCCAGTTCGGCGTCACCGCTGCGTTGTGGGGCGAGATCACCATCGAGGCGGGCCGGGTTGCGCAGAGCAATTTCCACGACTACCGGTTGCTGCGACTGTCCGAGGCCCCGAAGGTCGAAGTGCACATCCTGCCGAGCCGGGAAGCGCCCGGCGGTATCGGTGAACCCGGCACCTCCGTGGTGATGGCCGCCGTGGCCAACGCCGTCTTTGCGGCGACGGGGCAGCGGGCACGCAGCCTGCCTGTGCGTGTCAGCCCCGCTTGAAACCCAACAGAACCCGGAAATCCATGTCCGCACCCTACTCCGGCACCGGCCGGCGCGCCATTACCCGACTTCTCGCCACAGCAGGTCTCGCACTACTGGTCGCGCACGGCCCCGCGCTTGCCAACCAGGCGCTGGCCAACAGCAAGAACTGCATGGTCTGCCACAGCGTCGACAGGAAACTCGTCGGCCCGTCGTTTCGCGAGATAGCAGGCCGCCACCAGGGCCAGCCCGGTGCCGCAGAGCTCCTGGCCATCAGGATCACCCAGGGCAGCAGCGGAGCCTGGGGCCCTGTGCCCATGCCGTCGCAGCCCCTGGTCCAGGCCCAGGAGGCCAAGGCGCTTGCGCAATGGATTCTGGAACAGCGCTGAGGATTCGCCCGTACAGGCACACCACGGAGCCCCGTTGGGCTAGCATGGGGCGCCTCCACAGCGTCCACCGTCCATCGCATGCGGCCATGTCCATGAGTGATATTTCCATCGCCGCCTTGCAGGCTTTTCGCGCAGTTGCGCGCTGCGGCAGTTTCACCGCTGCCGCCGATGACCTGGGGTGCGCCCAGTCGGCCGTCAGCCGGCATATCGCCTCACTCGAGAAGCACCTGCGGCAGACCCTGGTGCTGCGGGGCCACCGCCACATCCAGCTGACGGCGGCGGGAGAACTCTATCTGGAAACCGTGACCCGTGCGCTCGACGAGCTCGAGCAGGGGGCAATGCGGGTGGCCAGGGCATCCGGTGCGCCGCCCACGGTGAAGATACTGGCCATGCCCTCCTTTGCGGCGCGCTGGCTGGTGCCCCGATTGACACGGCTGCACCTGGCCCGCATCGACGTCGAGATCGAGCTGGCCACATCCATCTGGGACGCCGACTTCCGCAAGGAACGCTTTGACCTCGGAATCCACTACGGAGATGGCGCCTGGCCCGGCGCACGGCTGCTGATGCACGACAGTCTGGTTCCCGTGGCATCGCCCAGCCTTCTGGGTGGTACCCCGCTGCGGCAGATCTCGGACCTGGAGCGCTTTGCGTGGCTGCACGACTCCCTGCGCAGCAGCAAATGGCCCCAGTGGCTGGCCGCCTGCCATGGGGAGGGCCTGGCCAGCGCCCGCCACATGAAACTGCAGGACACCGAGACCACCTTGACGGCCGCGCAGGCCGGCCTGGGCATTGCGATCGGCCATGCCTGCCTGATCGAGCACGACCTGCGTGAAGGGCGCCTGGTGGAGGCCTGGCCCCGGCACGCGCCGCTGGCTGCTGGCTACCACCTGATCCAGACCCAGCGCAGCGCCCGCAACCCGGCGGCCCGTGCACTGGCCGAATGGCTGATGGATCAAACGGCGTCGTTCCGCAGCCCCGTGGCCTCTTGACCGATGCAGCAGCGCAGAAGACCATTCCGCCGTGCGTGTTGCGCGCCAGAAGCGCGGTGCTGGGGCTGGATCTGCAGGGTCTCCCCGGGCAACCCAAGCCGGTAGGATGCTGCCGCCTACCGGCCACCCCCCGCATGCACGCCACCTGCTGGCAACGCCCGCGTAGCCCTGCCAGCGCAAAGGGCACCCACCCGGGTGCAGACCTGGCGTCCGGCCGGCACGGCCGGATGCCGCAAGGTTTTTCCAATTGAGAATTCGTTCTCATCTGTATGATGGCACCCCAGTCGTCTCCCATGCACCCGTTACTCCTGCGCCTCCTGCTGCTGGCCGTGTTCTTCAACACGGCCATTGGCGTTCCCCTGCACCTTGCCGCGGGCAAGCACCTGCAGGTGGCGGCCAGCGCCGCGCAGGCGCCGGACACCGGGCCGCCTGCGCCCGAGCATGCGGAGCATGGCCACGGCGCATGCGCCTGGTGCCTGGCCCAGGCGCAGCAGGCATATGCGCTGGCCTCGGCCGCACCGCCGGTGCCACCGTGCGCTGAACCGGCCGCCACGCAGCCCCCCGGGCCACGGTCGTGCTTCATCGCCGCGCCGGACCGCTGGCCGTTCGCCGCGCGCGATCCACCGCGCCACGCCTGAGCCCCCCGCTCCCCTCCACCCCCGTTGTTGCCGCTGGTGCCTTGGCACCGGCCCGTCCCTGCGCGCGCTGCCCGGCTGGCTGGCGCGTGCGTGTCCCGCATTGCCTGCCGATCCCTGTTCACCACCATGCCCCTTCCATCCCACCACCTGCCTTCGCCCGCCCCGGCAAGGCCTGAGCACTTCTGGCTGCGCCTTCCCCTGGCCCTGGCCGCCGCGGCGCTGTGCACCGGCCACGCCATGGCCCAGGATGCCCAGCCCCAGCTGTCCACCATCGATGTGGTCGGCCGCACCGAGTCGGGCGCCTACCAGTCGGAAGAGGCCGCCGGCGCCAAGACCGAGCTGCCGCTGCGCGAGCTGCCGCAGTCCGTGCGCATCGTCACGCGCCAGGCCATCGACGACCTGGGCGCCACCAGGCTCGACGAGGTGCTCGACTACGTGGGCGGTGTCTCGCGCCAGAACAATTTCGGCGGGCTGTGGGACAACATCGCCATCCGCGGCCTGCCGGGCAATGAGAACACCGGCATGGCCACGCTGCTCAACGGCTTCTCGTCCAACCGCGGCTTCAACGCACCGCGCGACCTGGCGGGGGTGGAGCGCATCGAGTTCCTCAAGGGCACGGCGGCCGCACTGTATGGCAGCAGCGAACCCGGCGGCACGCTCAACATCGTCTCCAAACGCCCACTGTGGAAGCCCGCGCATTCGGTGGAAGGCTATGTGGGCAGCCATGGACTCCAGCGCGGCGCCTTCGACAGCACGGGGCCCATCGGCGACCACATCGCCTACCGGCTGAACGTGGCGGTGGAGGACCGCGACAGCTTTCGCGACCACGTAACGGCGCGGCGCGAAGTGGTCGCACCTGCCTTCACCTGGAAACTCGGGCGCGACACGGTGCTCGAGTATGCCGGCGAGGTGCTGCGCCACGCCACGCCGCTGGACCGCGGGGTGGTGGCAGTCAACAATCGGCTGGACGCCATCCCGCGCAGCCGCTTCCTGGGCGAGCCGGCCGACGGCCGGGTGACGGTGGAGAACCAGACGCACCAGTTCATCCTGTCGCACGAGTGGAGCAGCGATTGGCGCAGCCGGCTGGGCCTGTCGTACCGCGAAACCTCGGTCACCGGCTTCTCCACGGAAGCCACGGCGCTGCAGGCCAATGGCAACCTGACGCGCCAGCGCCGCTACCGGGACTTCTCGTCCGACGACACGGCGCTGCAGGCCGAGCTGCAGGGCAAGCTCTGGGCAGGCACCATGGAACACGAACTGCTGCTGGGCGTGGAGAGCTTTCGCTTCGGCATGGATTCGTTGATGCTGCGCGCCAACCCCACGGCAGCCGCCCCCTATGCCATCCACATTGACAACCCGGTCTACGGCCAGGCCCAGCCCACGCCGCTGGCCAATACCGACACGCGCGAGCAGCAGCGCAACACCGCCTTGTACGTGCAGGATGCGATCAAGCTCGCGCCCGACTGGCGCCTGGTCGCAGGCCTGCGCATGGACAACTACCGCCAGTCGTTGCTGAACCGCAGGGCGGGCACCACGGCCAGCCAGGATCCGTCCTCCACGTCTCCGCGCCTCGGGCTGAGCTGGCTGCCATCGCCGCAGTGGACGGTGTATGCCAATGCGGGCCGCTCCTTCCGCCCGAACGTCGGCACCGACTTCGCCACCAACAGCTTCAATCCGGAGACGGGCCGTGCCCTGGAGCTGGGTACCAAGTGGGAGAGCGCGGACCAGCGCATGGGAGCCACGGCTGCCCTGTTCGACATCCGCAAGCGCAACGTGCTCACGGCCGACCCGGGCAACAGCGGTTTCTCCGCAGCGGCCGGAGAGATCCGCAGCCGCGGGGTCGAGTTCGACTTCGCGGGCCAGGTTACCACCCACTGGCGCCTGAACGCAAGCATGGTGCTCAACGATGTGGAAGTCACCAAGGACAACACCCTGGAGGTCGGCGGGCGCCTGCTCAACGTGCCCAGGGTCAACGGCAGCGTGCTGGCGGTGTACGAGGACATGCTGGGCAACGGCCAGCGCTACGGCATCGGTGGCGGCGTGACCCACGTGGGCAAGCGCCTGGGCCAGGCGCGCACCCAGGCCGAGGCCAACGCCGCCACGCCGGCCTTCGACCTGCCGGCCTACACCACGGCCAAGCTGGTGGCGTACTGGCGCCTGTCGCCCACGCTGCGGCTGACGGTGGACGTCGACAACCTGTTCGACACGACCTACTACACCAGCTCCTACAGCCGCGTCTGGGTGGCGCCCGGTACGGCGCGCACCCTCACCGTGGGCCTGCAGGCCCGCTTCTGACCATGCCAGCCATGCAACCCCACCCCACCCCTCCACAGGCGCCGGCAACACCGGCTGCCGTACTGCACGCCAGCGGCGTCACCGCGGGCTATGGCGCCCGCACCATCGTGCAACACCTCGACCTGCAGGTGCACCGCGGGCAGATCTACGCCCTGCTCGGCTCCAACGGCGCCGGCAAGACGACCACGCTGAGCCTGTTCCTGGGCTTTCTCGCGCCCACCGCCGGCAGCGTGCGCGTGCAGGGCATCGACCCCGTGGCCGACCCGGACGGCGCGCGCAGGCAACTGGCCTACATACCCGAGAACGTGGCCCTTTATGAACACCTGAGCGCACGCGAGAACCTGGCCTACCTGCTGGACCTGGCGGGCCAGCCCGAGGATGCGCAGGCCATCGGCCAGGCGCTGCAGGCCGCAGGCCTGGACCCGGCGGCCCACGGCCGGCGCGTGGGCGGCTTCTCCAAGGGCATGCGCCAGAAGGTGGCCATTGCCCTGGCGTTGGCGCGCAGGGTGCCAGCCCTGCTGCTGGACGAGCCCACCTCGGGCCTGGACCCGCAGGCCACGGCTGAGTTCAACCGGCTGCTGGCGCTGCTGCGTGCGCAAGGCGTGGCGATCCTGATGGTGACGCACGACCTGCTGGGTGCTGCGGACGTGGCGGACCGCATCGGCTTCATTGACGCCGGGCGGCTGGTGGAGGAAGTGGCCGCCGACAGCAACGGCGACAGCGGCGGTGGCGAGCGCTTCGACGTGCGCGCGCTGCACCGGCGCTACGCCGCCCAGGGGGCTGCGGCATGACGCGCCCCGCCTGGCGGATTGCGCGCGAAGAATGGCGCCTGCTGCTGCGCGACCGCACCGCCCTGCTGGGCCTGGCCCTGCTCATGCTGCTGACCCTGGTGGCATCGGCCACCGCATGGGAGTCGCGGCGCGCGGCCGATGCGCAGCGCACGCGTTACCAGGCCCAGGCCAACCAGGAGTTCGAGGCCCAGCCCGATCGCCACCCGCACCGCATGGTGCACTACGGGCACTTCGTGTTCCGGCCGCTGAACCCGCTGGCGGCCTTCGATGCCGGGATCGACGCCTATACCGGGCACACCCTGTTCCTGGAAGGGCACCGGCAGAACAGCGCCAATTTCGGGGACGTGCGGCAATCGTCCCTGCTGCTGCGCTTCGGGCAGCTCCACCCGGCTTTCGTGCTGCAGGTTCTGGCGCCGCTGCTGCTGGTGTTCCTGGGCCATGCGGCACTGGCGCGTGAGCGCGAATCGGGCACCTTGCGGGTGCTGCTGGCGCAAGGGGTGCGGCCAGGCCAGGTCCTGCGGGGCAAGGTGCTGGCGCTGGCCGGCACGGCCCTGCTGATGCTGCTGCCCGCGGCACTGGCCCTGGCGTTCATGGGCGCGGCCACGCAACCGGTGCGGGCCGCTGCCATGCTGGCTGGCTATGCGCTGTGGCTGCTGCTCTGGGCGGTTCTGGTGGTCGGGCTGTCCGCCCTGTTCAAGCGGCGGCGCGATGCACTGCTGTGCCTGCTGGCGGTATGGACGGTGGCCATCATCCTGGTGCCACGCCTGGCCGCCGACGGCGCCGCGTTGGCCCATGCGCTGCCCACCCGCATGGAGAGCGACATCGCCGTGGCCCGCGATCTGGCCGCCCTGGGCGACAGCCACAACCCCGACGACCCGTACTTCGCGGACTTCCGCAAGCAGGTGCTGGCGCAGTACGGCGTCGCCCGGGTGGAGGACCTGCCCGTCAACTACAAGGGCCTGCTCGGCATCGAGGGCGAGCGCATGACCAGCGAGCTCTTCAATCGCTACGCCGCGGACTCGTTCGACCAGCAGGGCCGGCAAAGCGGTTTCATGGACGGCATCGGCATGGTCAGCCCGCTGCTGGCCCTGCGGCGCCTGTCGATGGCCCTGGCCGGCACCGACCTGGCAAGCTACCGCCGCTTTCTGGAGCAGGGGGAGCACTACCGCTACACGCTGATCCAGTCGCTCAACCGCCTGCAGGCCGAGAAGATCGCCTATGCCGACGACCGCAACCCCACCCGGCAGAACCGCGTGGACCGATCGCACTGGCACGATGTGGCGCACTTCCAGTACGAGCCTGCCGCGCCTTTGGCGCTGTTGCGCTCCGTGCTGCCGGCCGCCGCCGTGCTGCTGGCCTGGCTGGCCGCGCTGTCGGCGTTGCTGGCATGGGGCGCACAGCACCTCGGGAGGAGCACGCGATGATGCGCTGGATCGCCCATGAATGGCGCCTGGTGGGCCGCTCGCGCCTGTGCCTGTCGGCCCTTGTCCTGCTGTGCCTGCTGTCCGCCGTGTCCCTGTGGTCGGGCGCACGCGAAGTGGCCCGCCAGCAGGCCCATATCGCGCGGCTGGCGCCCGTGCACGAGCAGGACGTGCAGGCCGTTGCCAGGCGCTTCGCCCGGGGTGGCGACGCCGGCTATGCGGCCTACTACACCTTCTACGACACGCAGGACCCCCCTTCGGACGCCGCCTTCCTGGCCCTGGGCCTGCGCGACGTGGCACCCTATGTGCTGCGCGTGCGCGCCCTGGGGCTGCAGGCCCAGCTCTACGAGGGCGAGACCTTCAACCCCGAACTGGCCCTGGCCGGACGCTTCGACTTCGCCTTCGTGCTGGTCTACCTGGCGCCGCTGTTCATCATCGCCCTGCTGCACGACCTGGTGTCAGGCGAGCGCCAGGCGGGCCGGCTGCGCATGCTGCTAGCCATGCCGGGCGCGGGCACGCGGCTGTGGCTGCGCCGCGCCGGCCTGCGCACGGCGCTGGCCATAGCCAGCATGTCCCTGCCGCTGCTGCTGGCCGCCGCCGTGCTGCCCATCGGTGTGCCGGTGCTCGCCGGGGCGCTGGCCGCGGTCGTCGCCTACGCCGCCTTCTGGTGCGCGGTATGCGTGCTGGTGGCCACCCGGCCCTGGGGCTCCACCGCCCATGCCACGGCCCTGATGGGCTGCTGGGTCGTGCTCACCCTGGTGCTGCCCGCCCTGGCGCAGATGGCGATCGCGCGCGCCATCCCTGTGGACCAGGGCGTGGACCTCATGCTGGCACAGCGCCAGAACGTGCACGGCGCCTGGGACCAGCCGCGCGATGCCACGCTGCAGAGGTTCTTCGAGACCCACCCCGAGTGGAAGCACACGGCGCCCCTGCCCGAACGGTTCCACTGGAAGTGGTACTACGCCTTCCAGCAGCTGGGCGACGAGAGCGTGGCCCCCGCCGTCGACGCCTACCGCGCTGGCCTGGCGCGCCGCCAGGACTGGACCGGGCGCCTGGGCTGGCTGCTGCCGGGCGTGGCCGTCCAGACCACCCTGCATGCGCTGGCGCAGACCGACCTGCCGGCCCAGTTGCGCTACCAGGAGCGCATCGAGGCCTTCCACCGGGAGGTGCGCGAGTTCTACTACCCCTATGTCTTCAACGAGCGCCCCTTCGGGCCCGAGGACTTTGCCAAGAGGCCCCGCTTCTCCGCACCGGCGCCCGGAGCACCGTGGCCGGTGCTGCCCTTGCTGGCATGCCTGGCCTGGGGCCTGTGCATGGCGGGCATGGCCGCCCGCGCCCTGCGGCGGCTGGCCCCTGCCGACTGAGCCCCCAGCTCACCAGTAGACCCTGGCGAGCACCGGACCTGGTGGCCCGGTGTTCGCTTGTTCCAGGTCAAAGAGACCACCGGCGCCAGGGTCAAAATAAAGATGCATGTGAAATACCCATTAAAATAAACATATCAAATGCATCTTTAAAGGACTGCCATGAACGCCCGTGACCTCGCCTCTCCTTCCTCGATCCACCCAGGCGCGCCCTTTGCCCTGCATGCGCAGCAGCAGATCGGGCAGATCGCGGTGCAGCTGCCCGGTGCCACGGCGGTCTTCCGGCGGCTCAAGCTCGACTTCTGCTGCGGCGGCCAGGTAAGCCTGGCCCAGGCCACGGCCGACAAGGGGCTGGATGCCGGGGCCGTGGTCGCCGAGCTGGCGCAGTTGCAGCGCGGCGATGCCCTGCCCCAGGCGGGTGCCAGCGCAAACGCGCTCATCGACCTGATCGTCGCGCGCTACCACGAGGTGCACCGCGCGCAATTGCCCGAGCTGGTGCGCATGGCGCGGCGCGTGGAGGCCGTGCACCGCAGCCACCCGGCCGTGCCCACGGGCCTGGCCGATGCACTGGAGGAAACGCATGCAGAGCTGCTGGACCACATGGGCAAGGAGGAGGCCGTGCTGTTCCCCATGCTGCGCCAAGGCGGCAACCCCTTCGTGGGCATGCCCATCGGCGTGATGCGCGCCGAGCACGCCGACCATGGCGCGGCCCTGGAGCGGCTGAACGCGCTGACCCACGACACCGCCCCGCCAGAGGATGCCTGCACCACCTGGCGCGCGCTCTATGCGGGCATCGCGCAGTTCTGCGACGACCTGATCAGCCACATCCACCTGGAGAACAACGTGCTGTTCCCGCCGTTCGAGGCCCCTGCAGGTGCCGCCCATGGCCTGGACGCGGGCGCGTCGGACTGCGCCAGCCCGCGCTGCGGCTGCCATTGAACGGGAAGAACGCTGCCATGACCGAGCCAACCCATCTGGAACTCAGCGCCGAAAGCATGGCCGAGCTGGTGCACAGCTTTTACGCCGATGTGCGCGCCCACCCCTTGCTGGGCCCCGTGTTCGAGACCGCGCTGCACGGCCGCTGGGACGCGCACCTGGCGCGGCTGGTGGACTTCTGGTGCACGGTGGCGCTGGGGCAGCGGCGCTTCAAGGGGGGCGACGTGTTCGGCAAGCACATGGCGCTGTCGGGCGTCACGCCCGCGCACTTCGCGGCCTGGGTGGGGCTGTGGCAGCAGCACACCAACCGCCTGTTCGCGCCCGATTTTGCGCAGGAGCTGCAGGTGGCGGCGCATGGCATTGCGCGCAATCTGTTTCGCGGGTATTTCGGTGCCGAGCCGGCCTTCGCCGAGAGGGAGAGCGAGGCCGCGGCGCAGCGGTGAACCGCCTGGGCGGGGCGCTGGCGGCGGTGGCCTACTCGGGTTGCGGCTGCACCGCCTGCAGGCCGCGCTTGACGGCGGCCAGGGTCTTCTCCGGCAGCAGTGCATCGGCCGAGCCCAGCTGGGCCGCCAGCAGGGAGCGGCGCAGCTCCAGCTCGGCCAGGGCCTCGCTGGCGCGGCCCACCGAGGCCTTCATCGCGGCCTCGGCCTCGTCGCTCTGCCCGAAGAGCTTTTCCATGCGCTCCAGAATCGGCGGCCGGTCGCTTTCCCTGGCCTCCTTCAGGTCGACGACCGCCTGGGCGCCCTCGCGGTCCAGGACATCGGCCAGCGCGGCCTTGCGGCGGGCATCCTGCAGGCCCTTGACCAGGCCCTGCGCGGCTTTCAGGTAGGCCAGCGCAGCGCTTGCCACTGCGGGCCTGGCCGAGGTGTCGATGCGCTGCACTGCGGCGCGGGTGTCATCCAGGACCAGGGCGGCATCGTCCGCCGCCTTGAACAGCCCCTGATCGGCAACGCCCTGGAATTGCGCCAGCTGCTCCACGCCCGCAGCCAAGCGGCTGCTGGCCCCCTTGACCAGCCCACTGACCGCTTCGACCTGCCTGTCGGAAGCAAACACCCCACCTGCGGCCACAGCCAGCGTCCATGCCATCGCCAGCGCCACAACCTTCTTGCCCATGACCTCTCCCTTGTTGGAGCGGCGATCGTAGCGGAAGGCGCCGCCCGGCAAAGCGGCGGGCTGCGGGAAGCTGTCCTGCTGGCTATTTTTCCTTGGGCGTGAAGAACAGTGCCACGCCGATGGCGATCAGCGCCAGCGGCCACCAGGTCACCAGCAATTCCTTGAGGCTGATGCTGATGAGCCCCAGGTTGGTGAGCAGAAAGAACACCCCCAGTACGACCAGAACGATGGCAGCGACGTTGCCCTTCATGTGCACTTCCTCCAAGATGTTTGTGGACCGATGCGGACGGCCTCTGTCATGAATTATGGGGGCGACTCAGCCCATGCGCCCGGCAGACGCGCCCGCACGCAACACCGCCAGGTGTGCGCCCAGCACACAGCAGGCCGGCGTGACGAAGATGCCCGCGAGGTTGAACCACAGCGGCAGCTCGCTCCAGAAAGCCAGGCCCACCAGCGTGCCCAGCACACCCACGGCCAGGCCGTTGAAATAGGGATAGGCGACCGCGATGCGGGCCGCAATATGGCCCCCCAGCACACTCACCAGGGCACCGAGCACCATGCTCCAGACCAGGTAGCCGTCGTCCTCGGCCAGCTCGGCCAGGGCCTGGATGATCTGCTCTTCGCTCTGCCCCTCCATGGCCAGCAGTACGCCCTGCAGCGACACCAGCACCACACCGGCCAGGATGGACAGTGCCAGCAGGAGCGAGGTGCCCACGATGAGGGCCTTGGGGTTGATTCGGTTCAACGTAGACGCTTTCAGGGTTGTTAGCCCGCGTAATGTACTGCGCGCAGGCGCTGCCGGTCACAGCGCGCAGGCGCCGCAGGCATGGCAAGCACACAACGTGCCCGAAAAGGGCTTCGGAGTGGATAGTATCGGCAGCACCAGGGGCCCGATGGGGCACCCTGTTCCACCGGGAGGAAGGCATCCGATGCAGGCAATGGCAAGAATCATCCGTGCACCGTGGCGGTGGGTTGCGGGCATCGCCCTGCTTGTGGCGGGGCCGGCGGTAGCCGCCCCGGATGCGGCCCCGGTGCCCGGCGCCGAGTGGGAGCGCATCGCCTCGCCCGAGGCGGTGGGCTGGTCGACCCCGAAGCTGGCGCTGGCGCGCGAGCACTCGAAAGGTCTCGACACGGCGGCGGTCATGCTGGTGGTCAATGGCAAGGTGCTCGACGAATGGGGGCCTACGCAGTACCGCTTCAACATCCATTCGATACGCAAAAGCATCCTGAACGGCCTGGTGGGCATGGCGGTGGAGGAAGGCAAGATCAAGCTCGGCGCTACCCTGGGCGAGCTGGGCATCGACGACAACGCCCCCGCGCTCACCGATGCCGAAAAGCGCGCCACCGTGGCCGACCTGCTCAAGTCGCGCTCGGGCATCTACCACCCCACCCTGTACGAGTCCGCCGCCATGGCGGCAGCCCGGCCGGCGCGCGGCAGCCATGCGCCAGGGACCTTCTGGTACTACAACAACTGGGACTTCAATGCGCTGAACACCATCTACGAAGCGCAGGCCAAAACCAGCTTCTACACCGCCTTTGCCACGCGCCTGGCCCAGCCGCTGCAGATGCAGGACTGGCGCGCGCAGGACGGTGCGTACTTCACGGGCAAGGAGTCTGTACACGCCGCCTACCCCATGCACATGTCGGCCCGCGATCTGGCGCGCTTCGGACTCCTGTACCTGCGCGGCGGGCAATGGGGCGGCAAGCAGCTGATTCCGGCAGCATGGATCCAGCAAAGCATGCAGTCCTACTCCGATAGAGGAGTGGACGGGGGCTATGGCTACATGTGGTGGGTGGAGGTGGACGGGCGCCACCTGCCGTCCGTCCGCGTGCCTGCCGGCACCTTCTCGGCCCAGGGCTTTGGCGCGCACCTGGTGGTCGTGGTACCGGCCTATGACCTGGTGGTGGTGCATCGCGTGGACACCGAAGACCCCAGTAACTACGTGAGCGACGAACAGTTCGGGGAGTTGCTGAAGCTCATCCTCGATGCCCGCCTGGGCAAGTGAGCCAGAATCAGCCGCCCATGCTCCAGTTCGCCCACACCTACCGCTATGCCGAGCCCTCGTCCATGGACCTGGGGGCCGGCGCCGCACCGCACCTGCGGCTGGCCACCTCGTCGCCCGGCGAAGTGGCGCACCCGCATTTCTTCGAGGGCCGGCTGCACCAGCCGCAGTTGGCCGCGCAGTTGCTGAGTGCGGTGCACCTGCTCGTGGGCTCGCGCTTCTTCACGCCGGCCAACAGCGTGGCCAAGGCCATTGCGCTGGCCGACCCGGTGGTCACGGCCGGCAGCGGCATGCTGCGGCTCGAGGGCTTCTCGGCCTGCTGCAGCACCTACATCCGGGTGGACATGGAGCCGGCCGCCTATGCCGGTGACATCGTCGGCAAGGGCACGACCAACATCGACTTCAACGCAAGCATGCGCGCCGCGCTGGCCCAGGTGCGCGATGCCGACGGGCTGGCCCTGTCGGTAGGAGCCGCGGCCTTCACCCTGCACACCGCCGGCACGCAGGTGGTGGAAAAGAAGGTGGAGCTGCCCCTGCGCTGGCTGCGCAGCATGGTGGCCGTGCAGAGCTACCAGGCGGCCATGCGCAAGGTCTTCGAGGTCGGTGCGATCCCGGCCCTGCGCTTCGTGCGCGGCCTGCCCCGCGCATCGACCAGCAAGACCCCGCTGTGGGTGGTGGCCGGCCCCCAGGGCCTGCGCACCACGGCGCAGAACGATGGCAGCGGCGTGCGCTTTACCGACAGCAGCCGGCTGCGCGTGCTCGAAACCCTGCTGCCCAAGGCGCGCAGCCTCACGCTGTTTGCCGATGCCCAGCAGCAGGCCAGCGCCTGGTGCCTGGACTTCGGCGCCATGCGCCTGACCCTGGTGCTCAGCGCCGAGGTGTGGCGCGGCTTCTCGGGCGAGGGCCAGGCCCTGCACGCCCTCGTGCAGGCCGACGAGGCCCGCCCCGCCAGCGCCGTGCGCGCCCAGCTGCATTGGCAGGACACGCTGCGCGGCGATGCCCTCGCCGCCACGCTGCAGTGGCCCAGCGCCGATGTGGAGCGGGCGCTGCAGCTGCTCGGTGCCTCGGGCCTGGTGGGCTACGACCTGGTGCACGGCGCCTACTTCCACCGCGTGCTGCCGCTGGACCTGGCCCAGCTCGACGACATGAACCCGCGCCTGGCCGATGCCCGCGCGCTGCTGCAGGCCGGCGCAGTGCGTCTGGCCAGCGCCAGCCCGCTCGATGCCGAGGTGCACAGCGGCGACGCAAGCTACCGCGTGCGCGAGGTGGACGGCGAGCTGCGCTGCACCTGCCCCTGGTTCGCCAGGCACCAGGGCGAACGCGGCCCGTGCAAGCATGTGCTGGCGGCATGCGCCGCACAGGCTGCAACCCTCTCGCATTGACCTGCTCCCATGCACGACCACGACCACGAAGACACCACGGCCACCGGCGATTCGCCCCTTGAGCGCCACATCCTCGCAGGCGATCTCGACGCCGTGATGGACTGCATCGACGCGGCCGACGAGGCCGAGCGCAAGGTCATGCGCCGCATCGCCGAGCGCCTGATCATGCGCCGCTGGCAGCTGCTGCGCGCCGACCCCGACAGCCCCCTCACCGTGGATGGCCACACCAGCAAGGCCCGCGCCAACCGCCTGTTCCGCGCCACCGAGCTGGCCCGCTTCATGTGCAACCCGGAGCTGCCGCCCAGCGACTACTGGCAGCACATCGGCATCCAGGACATCGCGGCGTACAAGGCGCGGTTTACACCGCCGCTGTCGAGCGAGCCCATCGACCGGCAACTGCGCGGCGACAACCGGTGGCACTACCCCCACGTCATCCACCGCGCCATCGTGGCCGGCCTGGTGGAGCGCCCCGATACCGACGAGTACATCGACGCCCTGTTCTTCGGCGACCTGCGCAGCGAATCCAACGTGGTGCTCAAGCATGTCGACGCCGACCCCGGCGTGGCGCCCTGGCTGCTCCGGCTGTTCGAGCGCGAAGGCAGCTCCGACGGCAGCTTTGCCGCGCGCGAGAAGTACTGCCACGACCCCGAGCTGACCTGGAACCATGCCTTCCTCGCGCTGTGCGAGCGCGGCGTCTATACCCGCGCCCAGCTGCTGGACAGGACCCTGGGTGCGCTGGCCTGCGACTGGCCGCAGTTCAAGTCGGGCTGGTTCTCGCGCTTCCATGAACAGCTGGCCCCCACGGTGGACGAGATGGCACCCGAGGCCGATCGCTACCTGGCCCTGTGCCACAGCCGCATCGCCCCCACGGCAGGCATGGCGCTGCAGGCCTCGGCCGCGCTGTACCAGGCCGGGCGGGTCGATGCGCAGGCCGTTTGCGAGGCCGCCACGCCGCTGGTGTCGGCCACCGCCAAGGGCCAGGTGCTGGCAGCGCTGGAACTGCTGGGCCAGGTGGCAAAGAACGATGCGGCCCTGGCCCGCCATGCCAGCGGCATTGCGGCGCTGGCCCTGGGCCACACTGCGGCCGATGTGCACAAGAAGGCCATCGCCTTCCTCGCGAAATGGGGCCTGGACGATGCGGGCCGAGAGCTGGCACGCGGCTACCTGTCCTTCGTCTCGGCCGTCAACCGGCCGGCGCTGGCCGCGCTGGTGGGCGAGGCCGATGCAGCGCCGACGGCCATGGCTGCGGCCACCCCCGGGCCCGCACAGGCACCACGCAGGATCTCGCCACTGCATGCCAGCCGCGCGCTGGCCCCGCTGGAGTGGGTCGCCGACGTGGTCGAGCGCATGGCCTATGCGCTGGAGAACCCGGCCGACGTGGACGAATGGGAGCGCGTTGCAGGGGCCCTGGTGCGGCTGGCGCCCATCACCGCCGCGGACAAGGCGGCCTTCCTGGCGCTGCAAAAGCGCACCCGCAAGCTGGAGTGGCCTGCCAAACCCCTGCCCTTCGCGCTGGCCCGCGTGATGGCCGCTGCGGTGGATGGCGAGGGCACGGCCGAGGACGTGATGCGGGTGCCTGGCGATGCACCCACCCGCGCGGAGCACTTCATCGGTCCGCGCGTGCAGGGCCTCATCGCCCAGGCGCTCGCAGGCCAGGGCCTCACGCCTCTGTCCACGCCCACGCACCGGGGTGGCTTCATCGATCCGCGGCAACTGGTGCAGCGCATCCAGGCACAACTGCGCGCCGGGGTCATGGCCCCCCTGTCCGAACAGGTGCTGGCGCTGATGCGGTTGGTGCCGGCCCCCATGGACGAGGCGGCGGCGCGCACCGCGCTCGCAGAGGCGCAGGGCATCACAGCCTCCACCCCGCTGGTACAGGCCCTGCGCTACGCACTGGGCGATGGCACGGTCAAGGTGCCGGCGGACGCTGCAGCACGCCCTCTGTTCCTCGCCGCCGCACGCGTGCGCTCACCCCACGCGGACGATGCCCCCACGCTCGCTGCCTATGGCGACCTGGGCCCGGACGGCCCACTGCACCCTCGCCTGGGCTGGCATGTCCTGAGCCGCAGCACCGAGTACGGGTACACCTTCCACCACCTGTACCTCAGACACCAACCCGCGCTGCAGCCGCAGGAGCACGCGCAGCCCCACCACACCGCCCTGGCCCTGTGCGCCAAGCACCTGGCCGATACGCGCTGGAGCACCGAGCACGAGGCGGCCCACATCCGCTTTGCCGCCAGCCTGCTGCCTTCGGGCCTGGAGCCGCTGTTTGCCGAGGCCGCACGCACCATGGGCAACAATGTGGATTGGGACGAGGCACAGTGGCAGAACCGCGCCTACCTCGACCTGCTGCTGGAGCCCACCACCCCGCTCACACCCATGGCCGTGCTGCTGCTGGCCGTGGCCCTGGCCGGCAAGGAGCCCGGGCAGGCGGCTCTGGCCGTGGATGCGCTGGTGCAGGGCGTGCAGGACGGGCGGCTCGATGTCCATGCCCTGGGGCGCACGCTGGCAAGCCTGTGGGCCACACCCCTGGTCAAGGGCCCGCGCTATGCCAAGAGCCTGACCGCCGCGGCCCAGGCGCATGCGGCCATGCCGGTGGCCGTATTCACCCTGCTCTGCGCGATGCTGGAAGAGCCCATGACCACCTGGCGCAAGGACCAGGCGCCCCTGCTGGAGTTGCTGCTCGAGCTGCACCTGGCGCAGGGCCTGGCCCTGCCGGCCAGCACCACGGCCGCCCTGGCCGCCATGAAGCTGGGCGGCAAGGGCAAGGCGGCCCAGCTCAAGCTGTTGGGCCGCTAGCGTAGCTCAGGCCCGCGCTGGCCATGAAGCCCTTGGGGTCGAAACGGCTCCAGGCCTCACCCCAGGGAAAGGACACCGAATGGTTTCCGAAATTGCGGCCCAGTTGCTGGTGCAGCACGCGGCGTACGAAGGCGATTTCGTTGTCGATGGCCTTCTGCGTGGGCCAGCCGTCCTCCTCCTGGGCGCCGGGCAGACCCACGCCCATGAGCACCATGTTCAGCAGGCCCTCGTGGAAGCCCACCGACAACCAGCACGGCATGCCGCCGAAGTCGAAACCGCTGAACGATGACCACGCGTAGCCATTGCCATGGTCGTGCGTGCCCTTGAAGAACTCCGCCATCCGCGCCTCGGCCTGCGCCTTGGCCAGCCCCTGGTGCCAGGATCGGCCAGAGGGCTGCAGCACCAAGGCCCCGTCGTCGGGGGCTATCACCAGGGCTTCGCGCTGGGGCATGCGTTCAGCGGCTGCGCCGCGCCACCAGCCAGCCCCCGAACCAGCAGCCCGCCACGGTGAAGAAGGCATTGGCCAGGTCGAACCACCAGTCCCAGCCCGAGCCCGTGCCGATGGCCAGGCCGATGGAGATGGCGGTGAGCAAAAGCGCCACCACCAGGTTGTTGGCATAGGGGTGCGCCGGTGCCAGCCGCGCCGTGACGTAACCGCCCGGTATGCACATGGCCCCGCCCACCAGCAGCAGCGCCAGCGTGCCCAGGTTGCCGTCCAGGAACTCGGTCACCATCTGGGCCATCTGCGCGTCGCCCGCCCCCTGGGCCTGGAACCACCACGAGGCCAGGTACCACAGGCCATAGGCAATGGCGGGCAGGAGCAGCAGCATCAACACGACGCCGGCAAGGATGGCTTTGAAACTGAATCGGTGCACGAATGGCTTCCTTGGGTGCGGGGGGATTGGTTGCGCGATGGTACCCGCCCGGCCCGCGCGTGGCGCCATCGCCCGCGCCGGGGCACGGGCTTATGCTGCTGTGCTTGCAGCAGGCCCCTGGATGGCCGGCAGGCGTGCCGTGAAGCAGGTGCCGCTTTCGCGCGCAGAGCGCACCTGCAGCGTGCCGCCATGCGCACGCACGATCTGCGCGCAGATGTGCAGGCCCAGGCCCAGGCCGCCCCCTGGCGCACTCTCCACCGGGCGCCAGAAGGGCTCGAAGATCCGGTCGAGGTTGGCGGCCGCGATGGGCTCGCCGCCATTGGCGACGGCGATGCTGAGCCAGCCCTGGTCGAGCGAGACATCCACGCCCACGGGCTGATCGTTGCCACCGTAGGCGAGTGCATTGCCGAGCAGGTTGGACAGCAACTGCTGCACGCGGCCCACATCGCATTCCACCACCCCGAACAGCCGGTACTGCTCCACGATCTGCGAGTCGGGGTGCGCATCGCGCAACTCGCCCACCACCTGGCGCAGCGCGGCCTGCAGGTCGGGCACCGCCTCGATGCGCACCCCCATGCCGGCGCCCAGCCGCGCGCGTGCGAAGTCGAGCACGTCGTCGATCAGGTGCGACATGCGCTGCGTGGTGGCGCGCAGCCGCTGGCCATAGCGGGCCACGGCGGCGTCGTCCTCGCGGCGCGCCAGGATCTCGCCGATGGCCCCCACCGAGGCCAGCGGGTTGCGCAGGTCATGCCCCAGCACGGCGATGAACTGGTCGCGCAGCTCGGCCGTGGCCTGCGCATCGAGCAGCGCGGTCTCGGTGGCCTCCTGGCGCTGCTCCACATCGAGCTGGCGCCCGATCAGCTCGGCAAAGCTCTGGAACATGGACACCGTCTTGGGGTTGGACAACTGGTTGGGGCTGGGGTCGATGGCGCACAGGTTGCCGAAGTAATCCCCATTAGGCCGCACGATGGGCACGGAGATGTAGCTCTCGATGTTGTACAGCCGCGGTGTGTGGTGCGTGGCGTAGGTCGGGTCGGTGCTGGCGTGGTCGAACACCACAGGCTGGCGCGCGGCGCGCGACTCCTTGCACAGGGTGGTGTGCACGTCGAGCTGGCCGCCGGGCAGAAGGCCGAAGTTGATCTGGTCTTCCACCGCGCAGGCGGTCCAGGTGCCGTCGGTCACCCGCGCCACGGCGGCAAAGCGCATGCCGGTGTTGTCGCAGACGATGCGCAGCAGCGACGGCACGGCGCTGATGCGGGAGACGGCGGCAATGTCGCGGGCTATGGAGGCGGGGCTGTCGTCCACACGGGGCCTGGGCAAGGGATACGAGGCAACCATTACAGCACGCGTGCCAAAAGGCCGCTGTGTCCTGGGACATGGTCCGGCCCTCGCACCCCGGCCCCGGCGCTGCCGCCAGGGCCTCAATGCACCACACCGGCCCTGGACACCACTGCGCCCTTGGCGACCCCCTTGCCGTGGCGCAGGAAACGGTGCTGCACGGACACGAACCTCTCGTCCCCGTGGCTGATGGACATCCCCGGCGCGAAGCGCTGGAAGATCGTGAGCGACCTCTTGCAGACCCCGCTGTGCTCGGCGATCACGGGCATCCAGCCGCGCCAGGGAAGCTGGCTGGCGCGAGCCCGCCTTTTTTTCAATGCTGCGTGGCGCGCATCGGCCCGGCCAGCGATCTGCGCCTGGAAGTTCTATGCGGAGGAGCGGCCGTCGAGAATGCCATTGGCCAGCTCCAGCAGCGGGTGCGTGAGGTCCGCATCCAGGCCGCTGGCCAGCAGTTGGTCCAGGGCCTGCCTGGCGACCGCGGCGGACTCTTCGGTGCGGCCGCTGGCGCCCAGCAGGTCCGCCAGCAGCACCTCGAGTTCCAGGCGCTGGAGCCGGTCACGCACCCCGTCCTGCGACCCGCCTGGGGGGACAGGCCCCAACCCCTGCCGCACGGTGTCGATGGCCTCGTCCAGCCGCCCCCGGCTGGCCAGCAGGGTGGCTTTGACGAGGCATTGCTGCAGGTGCATGGGATGGCTCTGCGGAGTGGGGTTCTGCCCACCACTATGGCACAGGCGCTCCGCCATGGCCGGCGCTGCCGCGGTGGCCATGGCGAGTTTGCGGCCGTCGGCGGTCAGAGGGGGTGATTCGATCCGGCAGGCTGCAGCGCCAGCGGCCAGGGCGTGCGCCGGTCCACCAGGTGCTGCGGGCCCAGCTCGGCGCAGGAGCAGACACCCAACAGGGCCAGGTTGCGGTCCACCTCCGCGCGCAGCAGGCCGATGGCGGCGGCCACGCCGGCCTCGCCATCCACGGCGGCGGCGTAGTTGAAGGGCCGGCCCGCGAACACGGCCTGCGCGCCCAGCGCCAGGGCCTTGGCCACATCGGTGCCGCGGCTGATGCCGCCGTCCAGCATGACCACCATGGCGCTACCGGCCTGCTCGGCAATGGCCGGCAGCACGCGCAGCGGGGCCACGGCGCCATCGAGCTGGCGGCCGCCGTGGTTGCTGACGACGATGCCGTCCACCCCGTGCTGGCGCGCCAGCGCGGCATCGTGCGGGCTGAGGATGCCCTTGACCACCAGGGCCCCGCGCCACTGGCGCCGGATCTGCGCGATGTGGCCCCAGTCGAGGTGGTCGCGCCCGGAGAAGTCGCGCTGCACGCGCGAGGACAGGATGGGCGCGCCGCGCTCGGCAAACGAGTTCTCGAAGTGCGGCATGCCATGGCGCACCAGCGTGCGCAGCAAGGTGCCCGCCAGCCAGCGCGGACGCACCAGCCCGTCCCACGCCAGGCGCAGGCTGGGCCGCAGGGGGGTGGAAAAGCCCGCACGCAGGTTGTTCTCGCGGTTGCCGGCCACCGGGATGTCCACCGTGACCACCAGGGTCTGCACACCGGCTGCGGCCACGCGCTGCAGCAGCGCCTCGATGCGCTCGGGCGCGCCCGGCAGGTAGGCCTGGAACCAGGTGCCGGGCGCGGCCGCCATCACCTCCTCAAGCCGGATCAGCGAGCTGCCGCTCTGCACTGCGGGTATGCCCGCCGCCGCCGCGGCCCGCGCCAGCACCACATCGCCCCGGTAGGCCGACAGCGCCGTGATGCCCATGGGCGCAATGCCGAAGGGGCTCGCATAGCGCGTGCCGAACAGCGTGACGCCCTGGTCGCGCTGGGCCACGTTGCGCAGCACCCTCGGCACCAGCGCCAGCTCGTCGAAGGCCTGGCGGTTGCCGGCCAGGGCGCGGTTGTCCTCGGCCGCGCCGGCGATGTAGCCAAAGATCGGGCGCGGCAGCACGCGGCGGGCCGCGGCCTCGAAGTCGCCCAGCGACAGCAGGTCGCGCGTGCGCCCGCTGCGGCGCGTGCCGTCGAAGGCTTGCCAGGGACTGATGGCTGGAGCGGAGGGAGAGGGCATTGCGGAAGTTTCATGGAAGTGAAAGCCGAAAGCCAGTGTCCGGCATCCCAACCCATCAAGAAAGCGAATTTATTAACATCACCTTGTTCGCCAAATAGAAACACCCAGGCCATGACGCTCAAGCAACTCGAAGCCTTCTACTGGGCTGCCACCTGCAGCAGCTTTGCCATGGCGGCCGATCGCGTGCACGTGTCGGTATCGTCCCTGTCCAAGCGCATCGCCGAGCTGGAGGCCTCGCTGGGCCAGGTGCTGTTCGACCGCGCCGGCCACCGCGCGGCGCTGACCGAGGCAGGCACGCGGCTGGTGCCCCTGGCCGCCGCCTTGCTGCGGCAGACCGACCTGGTGCACCAGGCCATGGGCGCCACCACCGGCCTGCGCGGCCCCTGCCGCCTGGGCGTGGGCGAGCTCACGGCGCTGACCTGGCTGCCGCGCCTGGTGGCGGCCATCGGCAGCGCCCACCCCGACCTGGAGGTCAGCGTACACGTGGATGTGGGCGCGGCCCTGGCCGAGCGGCTGGACAAGGGCGAGCTCGACGTGGCGGTGATCGCCGGGCCCGCAAGCCGCAGCGCACTCACCTCGGTGCCCATCGCCCAGGCCACATTCACTTGGTGCGCCAGCCCTGCGGTGGCTGCGGGGCTGGCGGCCATGGATGCCAACGCCATGAAGGCCCACGCCTTGGTCAGCCTGCCCCAGGGCTCGGGCGTGACCCAGCTCATCGACGACTGGCTGCGCCAGGCCGGCGCCCAGCCTGTGCGCCGCCTGCATTGCAACCACTGGGGCGCCATTGCCGGCCTGCTGGCGCACAGCGGCGGCATCGGCCTGTTGCCCCTGGGCTGGGCGCAGGCGCTGTGCGGGCGCGGCGTGCTGCAACAGCTGCCCAGCCGCGTGCCGCTGGGCCTGCTGGACTACGCGCTGCACCACCGGCGCGATGACCTGCGGCCGCTGGTGGCGGCGCTGCGCGACATTGCGGTGCGCGAGGCGGACTTCACGGTGGCGGGCAGTGTGTTCTGAGCGCCCACATGGCGCCCTGACTTCAGGCAGAATCGCCGGCCCTCCACGCCGCACGCCCTGCCCATGACCACCGCTGCCTCAATCGACATCGCCCAGTCCACCCCCACGGGGGGCGCCATCGCTCGCGAGGTGATGGAGCACTACGCCCTGGGCGAGGTGACCCATTGCGTGCTGATGCGGCGCGGCTTCAACCAGGTGTACGAACTGCGCTTTGCCGACGGCCGGCAGGCCGTGGCACGGCTGTGCGCCGACCGTCCGCGCGGTGCACCCAATACCGCCTATGAGACGGCGATGCTCTGGCACCTGAAGGCCGCAGGGGCACCTGTGGCGGCGCCGCTGGCCGCGCGCGACGGTGCGGCCAGCATAGCCCTGCCGCTGCCCGAGGGGCCGCGCCCGCTGGTGCTGTTCGAGCACCTTTCGGGCGAGTGGCCGGGCGAGTCCGTGCCGGACACCGAGGCCACGGGCCGCGGCCTGGCCCTGCTGCATGAACTGGCGCAGGGCTACGCGGGCCCGCCCAGCCGGTACCAGCTCGACCTGCCCGACCTGCTGCGCGCCCCGCTGCAACAGCTGTGCGCAGCGCCGGCCATGGACGATGGCCTGCGCGCCGCGTACACGGCCCTGGCCGGGCGCCTGGACGCGCGCATCAGCGCCCTGCGGCCCTCGCTGACCCGCGTGGCCTGCCATGGCGACTGCCACGGCGCCAACAACTTCATGACCGATGGCCCCGACGGCACGCGCCTGGCCTCGTTCTTCGACTTCGACGATGCGGGCCCGGGGCTGCTGGCCTATGAGCTGTGCGTGTACTTGTGGAACACCTTGCCGCGCAAGGTGGGCGGCGCGCTCGACGAGGCCGGGCTCACGCGCTGGCGCCACTACCTGGCGGGCTACCGCAGCGTGCGCGCACTGGGAGAGGCAGACTTCGAGGCGATTGCCGCCTTCCTGAACGTGCGGCATTTCTGGATCATGGGCGAGACGGCCGGGCGCCATGCTACCTGGGGCACACAGACCATGCCGACCAGCCAGCTGCGCCAGGTGCTCAAGATCATGGAGTACTGGGAGTCGTTCAAGACCCCTGAGTGAGCAGCCTCGGCCGCACCCCGCAAAAAAAGCCCGCACGAGGCGGGCAACTTGCTTGCACAAGGGAGGCGCCGACCACGGGTGGGTCGACGGGGAAATCATAGCCCTGGCCCCCCAAAAACGGGTGTGAAGTAGTTCACGCTTTCGCCGTGGCGTGCATGGCCCGTGGCGCACCTGCGGCCCTTGCCAAAGGCCCGGCGTTCCTCGCACAATGCGCGCGCCTCCTGGCTGCACGATTGATGAGCGAGATAGGCCCCATTGGTGAACAAATAGCATCAATGGCGCGATCGATCTGGCGCCCAATCAGAGGCTGAGACCCGGGCAACAAGTGACATCCATGAACAACAAGACAGCCATCTCCTCCCCTGCGGACACGCAGGCCCCGCAACCGACCCACGGCGCCAAGGCCTGGGTCGTCGACCTGGTGCTGCTCGCGGCATTGTGGGGGGCGTCCTTCCTGTTCATGCGCATGGGCGCCGCCGAGTTCGGGGCCCTGCCCACGGCAGCGGCCCGCGTCAGCATCGGTGCTGTCTTCCTGTTTCCCCTCATGATGTTCCGCGGACAGGGGGCCGCGCTGGTCCAGCACTGGAAGGCCAGCATGGCCCTGGGTGTCTTCAACTCGGGCCTGCCGTTCGCGCTGTTCAGCTTTGCGCTGCTGACCATCAACAGCAGCCTGGCGGCGGTGCTCAACGCCACGGCGCCGATGTTCGGGGCCCTGGTGGCGTGGGTCTGGTTCCGCGAGCGGCCCAGCGGCTGGCGCCTGGTGGGCCTGGCCATCGGTTTCATCGGCGTGGTCATGCTGGCCAGCGGCAGTGCGGGGCTGCGCGATGGCGACGGCGCGGGCAACCACAACGCGGCCCTGTGGGCCATCGGCGCCTGCCTGCTGGCCTGCCTGTGCTATGGCATTGCCGCCAGCGCCACGCGCCGCTACCTCACCGGGGTGCCGCCCCTGGCCACGGCCACCGGCAGCCAGATCGGCGCGGCCCTGCTGCTGGCCGTGCCGGCCATCATGTACTGGCCCCAGCACATGCCCTCGATGCGCGCCTGGCTGGCCATCGCGGCGCTGGGCGTGCTGTGCACGGGCGTGGCCTACTTCCTGTTCTTCCGGCTGATCGAGCGCGCCGGCCCTGCACGCGCGCTCACCGTCACCTTCCTGCTGCCGGTGTTCGCCACCTTCTACGGGGTGGTGTTTCTCGACGAGCGCATCACGCAGTGGATGCTGGTCTGCGCGGCCGTCATCGTCTGCGGCGTGGGGCTGTCCACCGGCTTCATCGCGCCGAAGACGCGCGCCGCAAAGACCTGAGCGCTCTCCGTCAACAGGTCTTTTGCCGCAAATAGGCCTGCGGCGTCATGCCCAGCTGCTTGTGGAACATGGTGATGAAGGCCGAGGGCGCGCTGTAGCCCAGCTCCAGCGCCACATCCTTGACTGCGCGGCCGGCCTCCAGCAGCGCGATGCCGCGCACCACCTTCAGGCGCTGGCGCCACTCGCCAAAGGGCATGTGCAGGTCGCGCTCGCAGCGCCGCGCCAGCGTGCGCTCGGTGGTGTGCACCGTGGCCGCCCATTCGGCGAGCGAGCGGCCATCCCAGGGGCATGCCAGCAGCGCTTCCAGCACGCGGCCGAGCAGGGGGTCCTGGGATAGGGGCAGGTAGCTGTCGTGGCTGGGCGCCACGCGCAGTTCGTCCAGCAGCACCTCGAACAGGCGCTGCTCGGGCGCACTCCGCGGTGCAGCGATCTGGCGCGCGCGCAAGGTGTCCAATACCGCCTGGATCAAGGGGCTGATGACCATGGTGCAGGGCTGGCGCGGCAGCGTGGCACACAGGCCCTCGGCCACATAGACGGTGGCGTAGCTGGCCTCGTGCCGGTTGCTCGACACATGCTCCAGGTGCGGCGGTATCCACACGCCGTACTGCGGCGGCGCCAGGAACACCTGCCCGCCCATGCCCACCTCGATCACGCCGGACAGCGCGTGCACGAACTGCCCCGCGGCATGGCTGTCGGCCGGGTCGGCACCGCCCGGCTGCAGGTGCACCACCTTGAACAGCATCGGTGGTGCCATGGCCGCCGGTGCGGCAGACGGCTTGCAGGCGGCCTTCGGGTGCTTCATCTTGTCTGGCTTCATCGATTGCTTGTCCGAACAGGCGTATTTGATTGAATCGCGTCAATTTAGACTGATTCTGCCGTACAGCCCCAGGAGACGAAACCATGCTGACCAACCACCCCACCGAATTCGACGCACAGTCCCCCGCCAGCGCCATGGCCGAGAAGTTCGCCCGCGATGGCGTGGTCTGCCTGCGCGGCGTGCTGCGGCCTGCCGAAGTCGAGCGGCTGCGCGAGGGCATCGATGCCAACCTGGCCGCCCCCAGCCCGCGCGCCAAGGTGGCCAGCCGCGCCGACGACCCGGGCTTCTTCATCGAGGACTTCTGCAACTGGCAGGAGATCCCTGCCTACTGGGACGTGATCTCGCAATCCGCGCTGGCCGAGATCGCGGCCAAACTCACGGGCAGCAGCACCATCCGCCTGTACCACGATCACATGCTCACCAAGGAGTCGGGCACGCGCCAGCGCACGCCCTGGCACCAGGACCAGCCCTACTACAACATCGAGGGCAGCCAGAACGTGAGCTTCTGGATCCCCGTCGACCCCGTCTCGCGCGCCTCCACGCTGGAGCTGGTCGCCGGCTCGCACCGCGGCCCCTGGCTCATGCCGCGCACCTTCATGAGCAACGAAGCCAAGTGGTTCCCCGAGGGCGCCCTGGCCGACCTGCCCGACATCGAGGCCGACCGCGCGGCCTACGACATCCGCGGCTGGGCCGTGGAGCCGGGCGATGCCATCGCTTTCAACATGCTCACGCTGCACGCCTCTGCCGGCCTGGAGCCCGGGCGCCGGCGCCGCGTGTTCTCGGTGCGCATGATCGGCGACGACATCACCCATGCGCCGCGGCGCTGGAAGACCTCGCCGGATTTTCCGGGGCTGGTGGATGCGTTGCCGGCGGGAGCGGCCATGGAACACCCGCTGTTTCCGGTGCTTTGGCAGCAGGCGAGCTGAGCCCCTAGGCCAGCAGCCTGGCTTTTTGCTGCTGGAATTCCTGTTCGGTCAGCACGCCCTCGTTGCGCAACTGGGCGAGCTTTCGGAGTTCATCGGAAACAGAAGGTACTGACGAAGGTGCGGATGCCCCATCCGCCGGGCTTGGCGCGTCAGGACGCCCGCCCTCGTGGGCCGCAGCCTCCAGAACACCAAGCCAGTGGCGTGCCTTGTGCAAGGCTGCCTCGTACGAGGCCCTGTTCGCATGGAAGGTGGACTCCAGGAAAACAAGGCTATGGGTTGGAATGGACGTGTTCTTCAAGCTGATGCGCAATTGCACGCGCATGATGGCAAGGACGATGCGATCCCCTGCAAGGGCAAAGTCGTCGAGCACCTCTGCCGACAGGATGTCGCCATAACCGACATCGACGCTATGGACCCAATCCCGGTCCGGGCCAAAGCCGTGTCCCTCTTCGGCACCAAAAGCCCCGCCTTGGTCAATACCGGCAGCTCCAGCGCGGTGGTAGCTGATCAGCCGCAGTTTTTTGTGCGCCTCATCGATGGCGATACCGGTCACACCGTCACACCCATCGACCTGCTGGGTGGCAACAAATCCGTCGGCACTCTCCAAGTTCGGACCAGGCACGACTTCGGTCCGCTCGGGCCTGTACATCAGGTGCACGACGGTACAGATAAAGACGAAGACCAACACCCCAATCATGAATCCCATAGCTCTCCCTCCGACGGATGCCAGCGTTCAAGGACGCCTTTTCCTGCGCTACGCCAGCCCGGCCCTTATCGCCCCCTCAGCGGCCTCAGCAGATCCGACAAGCCGTTATGGTCGATCTCATGCATCAGCGCCAGCAACTGCCCCAACTCCCCCTTCGGGAACCCTTCGCGCGCAAACCAGTTGAGGTAGTTGCCCGGCAGGTCGGCCAGCAGCGTGCCCTTGTGCTTGCCATAGGGCATCTCCATCGTGACCAGCTTCTGCAGCTTCTCCGCATCCATGGCGAGACCCTCAGCCGCCCGCGCGCTTGACCTTGTGGCCGAGCTTTTGCAGCGCGGCCATCACGCGGTCCACGTGGTCACCCTGGACTTCGATCACGCCGTCCTTCACCGTGCCGCCGCTGCCGCAGGCGGCCTTGAGCTGCTTGCCCAGCTGGTCGAGCGCGGCGGCATCCACCGCAACGCCCTTGACCAGGGTGACGGCCTTGCCGCCACGGCCCTTGGTCTCGCGCGATACGCGCACGATGCCGTCGCCCGCGGGCACGGCATTCTTGGCCAGCTCCTTGCACACGCACTGGGCAACCGGCTGGCGGCATTCAGGGCACATGCGGCCCGCGTCGGTGGAGTAGACCAGGCCGCCCAGGCTGGCAAGGTCGGACAGGGATTTCTTGGGTGCGGGTGCCATGTGCTTGTTGTTTGTCTATTGCGGCTCTTTGGGTTGGTCGGCCGGGTTGGCGCCCAGCTCGTTCTGCAGCATGTGGAAGTTGAGCAGGCGCGTGGCCATCACCGTCTCGGCCAGAAAGCACACCAGCGCCAGCAGGAACGAGGCCACGCCGGCCAGGAAACCGCCGATGGCCAGGCGGTTGGCCTGGTAGTCCAGGGTTTCACCAAGGAACAGCAGGATGATGGTGATGCCGATGAGAAAGGCGCAGAAGGTCAGCAACGCAATGCAGCCATTGGCCAGGCGGCCGCGCAGGCGCAGGTCGCCCAGCTCGGCGTAAGCACGCGCGGTGTACTCGGGGTCGTTGTTGGCGCGGGCGCGGTCCTCCACCACGCGGGCGCGGTCGATGATGCGCGCCAGCCGGCCGGCCACGGCACCGATCATGCCGGAGACGGCGGTGAGCAGGAACACGGGCGCCACCGCGAGCTGGATGCCGTGGGTGATGGCGGAGGGATCGGTGGGGATGGCCATAGGGGGATGTAGCGTGTATGCGGGCCGCCCGATTATCTGCGCACGGGGTTCGCATGGCGGCACGGCAAACCGGCCCTTTTCACGCGCCACCACCCCGATGCAGGACAATCGGGGCATCCAGACAGCCCGCGCGGGCTGCGACCACCCCTTTCATTTGCGGCCGTGCCCCGTGCACAGGCTGCCTTGCCCATGCCCTTTGCCGCCCTCGGTCTCTCCCCTGCCCTTGCCCATGCCGCCCAGGCCCTGGGCTTCACGGCGCCCACGCCCATCCAGACCGAGGCGATCCCGGCCATCCTGGACGGCAAGGACCTGCTGGGCATCGCGCAGACCGGCTCGGGCAAGACGGCGGCGTTCGGGCTGCCGCTGCTGCAGGCATTGCAGTTGGGCACCACCGGCCAGGCATCACGCCACGTCACCGCCCTGGTGCTGGTGCCCACGCGCGAGCTGGCGGCCCAGGTGGGCGAAGTGCTGCGCGACCTGGCCGGCCACCTGCAGCAGCCTCCCAAGGTGGCCGTGGTGTTCGGCGGTGTCTCCATCAACCCGCAGATGATGGGCCTGCGCGGCGGGGCCGACGTCATCGTGGCCACACCGGGCCGACTGCTCGACCTGGTGGAGCACAACGCCATCAAGCTGGGCCAGGTGGCCCACCTGGTGCTGGACGAGGCCGACCGCCTGCTGGACCTGGGCTTTGCCGAGGAACTGCAGCGCGTGCTGGCGCTGCTGCCGGCCAGGCGGCAGAACCTGTTCTTCTCGGCCACCTTCCCGGAGGCCGTGCAGGCCCTGGCCGACGGCCTGCTGCGCCAGCCGGTGCGCGTGGAGATTGCCGCCACGCCACAACACACGCCCGACATCGCGCAGCGCGCCATCGCGGTGGACGACAAGCGCCGCACCCAGCTGCTGCGCCACCTGCTCAAGGAGCACGGGTGGACGCGCGTGCTGGTCTTCGTGGCCACGCAGTACGCGGCCGAGCACGTGGCCGAAAAGCTCTACAAGGCCGGCATCTTCGCCAGCCCCTTCCACGGCGGCCTGAGCCAGGGTTCGCGCAAGCAGGTGCTGCAGGAGTTCAAGGACGAGCGCTGGCAGGTGGTGGTGACCACCGACCTGGCGGCGCGCGGCATCGACATTGCGCAGCTGCCTGCGGTGGTCAACTACGACCTGCCGCGCTCGGCCGACGACTATGTGCACCGCATCGGCCGCACCGGCCGCGCGGGCGAGAGCGGCGTGGCCGTGAGCTTCGTCACGCCCGAGGCCACGGCGCATTTCAAGCTGATCGAAAAGCGCCAGGGCCTGAACCTGCCGCTGGAAACCATTGCCGGCTTCGAGCCGACCGAAGTGGCACCAGCGCCTGCCCCGGCAGCCCCGGGCGAGCCCGGCACCGGTGGCATCAAGGGCCGCCGCCCGAGCAAGAAGGACAAGCTGCGCGCCGCCGCAGCCGAGGCCGAAGCCAAGGCAGCTGCCGAAGCCGCGCGCCCCCTGGGCAAGAAGCCACCCAAGCCCGAATGAGCCGCCTGCGGGCGTAAAAAAAGCCGGTCGCCCCGCAAGGGGCAAGCCGGCTGCCGGTTCGGGGGGCGAAGCTTTCAGCCCCACGCCCCGTGGTGTCTCAATCTTCGCTGTCGTCGTCTTCAGCGCCCATGCCATCGTTGGCATCGTCGTGCTCGCCCGCAGGCCGCGCGGTGCGCTTGCCCGGCTTGGCCAGGATCTCGACGTAGAACTGCTGGCCGCCCTCGGCCGCCACGCCATTGATCAACCCGGTAAGGGCCGACAGGTGCACCACGGTGGCCGCTTCCTTGGTGGCGCCGAACTGGCAATCGAAGTCCCAGAAGTCCGCGCCTGCGGGGATGTCGCGGCGCCGTTCGCGCTTGATGTACTTGCGGATGTCGTGCTTGATGGCCTCCAGAACCCGGTCCGGGTTCTTGCCTTCAACGTGCAATGGATAAGTTTTACGCATGGGCGATGGTACCTCTTGCCTACCTCCTGCCGCCCAAGCGCCATGAAAACACCAGCACAGGGCAACCTTGTATCGTGGCACACCGAGGGGCCGGACGCAATTCCCTTGCAGATTTCAGCTATCGACCAGTTCCACAAACGCGCTCTATAAGATGGACCGCAATCAAATTCATAACAACGGAGGTGCACCATGTCTACTGGAGGCTGGATTTTGTCGGCGGTGTTGGTGGTCGTGTTCGTATGGGCCATCGTGATCTACAACCGCCTCGTGCAATTGCGCAACCGCATTGCCAACGCGTTCGCACAGATCGACGTGCAGCTCAAGCGGCGCTACGACCTGATCCCCAACCTGGTGGAGGTGGCGCGCGGCTACATGGCGCACGAGGCCTCCACGCTCGAGGCCGTGGTCAAGGCGCGCGGCAACGCGCAGACCGCAGCCACCGCGGCCCGTGCAACGCCGGCCAGTGCCAGCGCGCTGGGTGCGCTGGCCACGGCCGAGGGTGTGCTCGGCGGCAGCCTGGGCCGGCTGATGGCCCTGGCCGAGGCCTACCCTGACCTCAAGGCCGATGCTTCCATGCAATCGCTGAGCGAAGAACTCACCAGCACCGAGAACCGCCTGGGGTTTGCGCGCCAGGCCTACAACGACCAGGTGCTGGAGTTCAACGACAAGGCCCAGCAGTTCCCCGACCTGGTCGTGGCGCGCCTGTTGGGTTTCGTGAGCTCGCCCATGCTCGAATCGACACAAAGCGCCGAGGAGCGCAGCACGCCCAAAGTCCAGTTCTGAGCAGTCCGCGCAACCGCGAGGGCTGACCCATGAAATTCTGGAACCAACAAGAGAACGCGCGCAGCGAAACGCGCCGTCTGCTGCTGGGCTTTGCCATCGCCGTGGCGCTGCTGGTGGCCGCCGTGCACGGGGCGCTGGTGGTGGCCTGGCTGCTGATGGCGGCTGTGCTGCCCGGCAACCTGCCCTACCCTGCGGGCTTTCTGGCCGTCAACGTGGGCGTGTCGCTGATGCTCATCCTGGGCGGCTGGTGGGTGGAAACATCCAACCTGCGGGCTGGCGGCGTCAGGCTGGCCACGCGCGCCGGCGCGCGCGAGCTGCGGCCCTCGATCTCGCACGCCGAGCAGCGGCTGGCCAATATCGTCGATGAGCTGTGCATTGCCGCCAACATGCGCCGCCCGCAGGTGATGGTGGTGCCGCGCGTCGACGCCATCAACGCCTTTGCCGCCGGCTGGGACGAGAAGGATGCGGTGGTGGCCGTCACGCAGGGCGCGCTCGACTACCTCGACCGCGACGAGCTGCAGGGCATGGTGGCCCACGAGCTGAGCCACCTGCACGAGGGCGACACGCGCCTGAAGATGCAGCTGGCGGGCATGGTGTTCGGGCTGGAGCTGGTCTACAACTTTGGCGACACGCTGCGCGAGCGGCGCGGCCTGGCCTGGTGGTTCGGCTCGGCCATCATGCTGGCAGGCTTTGCCGGCTGGCTCACGGGGCGCATGCTCAAGGCCGCCGTCTCGCGCCAGCGCGAGTACCTGGCCGATGCCCGCGCCGTGCAGTGGACGCGCAGCAAGGAGGGCCTGGGCGGCGTGCTGCGCAAGGTGATGGGCCAGCACCGCGACACGCCCGCGGGCTATGCCCAGGACCACCGCCACACCGGTCTGGCCTTGCCCTCCGTGCAGCACATGCTGCTGGTGGACGTGGAAGGCGGCAGCCGGCTGGAGCGCCGGCTCGACACCCACCCCACGCTCGAAGACCGCGTGCGGCGTGTCTATGGCCGGCCCATGCAGCCGCTGGCGGTATCGCCCGTGACCGTGGAGCCCGAGTCCGCGCGGCGCGGCAGCGCGGCCACCGGCGTGGTACCGGGGGCACCTACCATCGCGTCCCTGGTGGACCCGTTCGCGCGCTTTACCTGACGCAACCGTCCCTGCGGGCCCACCGGCGGCCCCAGTGCGCAAACGCGGCGTCGGCCTACGCAGCCGATGGGCGTCTTCGGCGACCCTCGGGTTTCCTGCGCCCCCGAAGGGCGTGCGGGAAACCCGCACCCGCCATCGACCATTGCAAACAGTTGCTGGCGTTTTGGGAACCCGGTGCCACAATGCAACAACACGTATTGTTACAAACACGCATGCACCACGACGAGGAACTACTGCAACTGCTGCCCGCAGCGGCACTGGTGGTGACGCCGGCCGGGGCCATTCTGCGGGCCAATGCGGCTGGCGTGGCCCTGCTGGAGGCCGACAGCGAGCAGGCCCTGCTGGGCCGCATCCTGGGCCACTTCGTGCACCCCATGGACAAGGCGCGCTCCAGCCAGCGCATCGAGCGCGTGAAACAGCCCGACCACGCGGGGCGGCCCAACAAGTCCTCCGAGTTCCGCGTGCGCACCGACAAGGGCCAGCTGCGCATGGTGCTGGTGGCCAGCGTGGCCATCGAATGGCAGGGCGCACCGGCCCTGCTGATGTGCGGCATGGACATGACGCACCAGAGCGAGATCCAGGACCAGTTGCGCGAAAGCGAGCACAACTTCCGGCGCCTGTTCGACAACATGCAGGACGTGTACTACCGCACCGACGCCCTGGGGGTGGTGCAGCACGTGGGGCCCGGGGTGCGCCGCGTGCTGGGCTACGAGCCGCACGAGATCGAGGGCCGCACGGCCGAGTCGTACTACCCGCAGAGCAAGGACCGCGACGCCTTCAAGGCCGCCATCCAGGAAAAGGGCGAGGTCGCCGACTTTCCGGGGCAGATGGTGCGGCGCGACGGCGTGGTGATCGACATCTCCATCAGCAGCCACGCCCTCTACGACCACCAGGGCCAGTTTGCCGGGGTGGAGGGCATCTACCGCGACGTGACGCAGCGCAAGAACCTGGAGCGCGAACTGCACCGCCTGGCCACCACCGACATGCTGACCGGCATGGCCAACCGCCGCGCCTTCCTGGAAACGGCCGAGGCCGCCTACCACGCAGCGCGCGAGCATGGCACGCCGCTCACTCTGCTGATGCTGGACGTGGACCACTTCAAGTCCATCAACGACCGCTTCGGCCACCTGGAGGGCGACCGCGCCCTGGTGGCCTTTGCCCGCGCTGTGATGGAAGGGCTGCGCCCCGGCGATGCGGTGGGCCGCCTGGGGGGCGAGGAATTCGGCGTGCTGTTGCAGGGCACCACGCTGGCCCAGGGCCATGAGGTGGCCGTGCGGCTGCTCAACTGCGTGCGCACGCTGGAGCTGGCAGGCATGGATGCAGGCGCCAGCCACCGCTACCGCATCACCGCCAGCATGGGCCTGGGCACGCTCAGGGGCAGCGACCGCAGCCTGCGCGACCTGCTGGACCGGGCCGACCAGGCGCTCTACCAGGCCAAGCGCGAGGGGCGCGACCGGATTGCACTGGCCGATGCCGACCTGGACAGCCCGGGCTATTGAGCGGCCGGCCGCACCAGGGGCCTAGAAATCGAACACCGCCGCGCCCATGCCATAGCGCCCCTGCAGCGTGGTGGCCAGCACCCCCAGGCAGAACATGGCGTACAGCAGGACGAATGCCCGGTGAACGGGGAGCGGTGGAGACTCTACCGGCGCCAGGCGCACGGGCCCCAGGGCGGCCGCCAGCAGCATGGCGGGGATGATGAAGTACCGCCCCTGCAGGCCCTCGATGACGCGTACGGGATAGGGGTTCCAGGTCACGGCGAGCGCAAAGAAGGCCAGCATCGCGCTGCCAAGGGCGGCAAGCACCAGCGTGGCACGGATGGCGAGATCGGCCTTCTGGTAGCGGGTTGCCGCCACGGTCAGAAGGGCCGCCAGCAGCAGGCCGCAGCCGATGGTGGCCAGGGCAAAGCGGGGAATCGGCGCGTCGGCCCAGCCCAGGTTGCCCACGAACGATGAGACGATCAGGTGGCCCTGGAACGGATCGGCGATGGTCCGCCCCACCAGACGCAGGAACTCCACCGGCTCGCGCAGGTAGGCGCCGATGATCTGCCCCGTGGAGAGCGCACGCACCACGCGGCCGTCCTGGGTGTGGATCATTCCGTACAGGGTCCACCCGGCGCTGGCTGCCAGCAGGGTGGCCGTTGCCGCCAGCCGCTGCCAGGACCTGTGCCGAAGCAGCAGCACCATGGGCAGCAGCACGATGGGAATGAGGTTGGTGCGCGAGGTGACCAACAGGAAGATGGCGCCATAGAACGCGAACGCCTGCCAGCGCGTGGCCTTGCCCTCTTGCCACTGCTGCAGAAACAGGGACAGCACCAGCAGCGCCAGCGCAAAGCACAGCCCGTCGATGGTGGGCGAGATGATCTGGAACAGTGCCATGGGCATCAGCACCAGGGCCTGCACCAGCAAGGAGGGCCGCCCGATCTGCCAGGCCCAGAAGACCAGGCCGAACACCAGCAGGGTGACCAGCATGCGGGTGAGCTGGTAGCTGTGGCCCATGGAAAGATCGAGCTCCCGCGACAGCTTGAGCCCCAGCGCATGCGGCAGGTAGATGAAGGGGGCGTAATAGCCTGTGGCCGCCGCGTTGACGAAGACCTCATCGTCCATCCAGTCGAACCGCGTCGCCTCGCTCATGAGCCATGTCGGCGACAGGCTCGTGTCCCGGTGCGGTCCCACGATCTTCTGCATCCACTGCGAGAACTGGAAGAAATGGATGTCCACCCAGCCCCCCGTGCGGTCCTGCACGCCGGGCTCCTGGCCCTTGAGCAGCGGTTGGCCGTGGGCCACCATGTCGGCCCGCAGCAGGTGCACGATCTCATCGGGCGACTGGAAGGCCGGAATCAGTTGCATCATGCCGCAGGCAATCGCAAAACCCAGCGCAAACCACGCCGTGCGCAAGGTACGCAGACCGGCTTTCCCCCTCCCCTCCAGGGAGAACATACGAGGCCAGCCGGAAAGGTCAGGGCGCAAAAACAATAAAGACAGTCTTCAAGAAAAAAACAGACAGCGACGATCCCGGCTGGCAAGAAAGATCTTAGCCACGCAGGCCGTCCGCTTGATGGCGTGCAGCGCTCAATTGCGCGTCAGGCGTGACCTACATCACCAGAACCGAGGTTTTGTACCGTGGCGGCCCGGGGCACCAACCCGCAGCCGCCGGGAACCGGAACATGATGGCAGGCAGGGAAGCCTCCTGCAATCGCACTTGCATTTGGAATCATTTCTACAATACCCCATGAGCCCCCCACACACCGCACGCGCCACACCCGGCAAGGAAGAGATCGCACTGCTGGCCCCCTTCGAACGACTGGGGCCCGACCGCATCGCCCTGGTGACCACCGCCGAACAGGCCCACCAGGCCGGCGAGGAGCTGGCCGCCAGCACGGCCTGGGGCTTCGACACCGAGTCCAAGCCCACCTTTGTGCAGGGCGAGGTCTCCGACGGCCCGCACGTGGTGCAGCTGTCAACGCTCCACAAGGCCTGGGTGTTCCAGCTGCACGACCGCGACTGCCGCCACCTGGTGGCGCAGCTGCTGGCCCGCCCCGGCGTGACCAAGGCGGGATTTGGCCTGGGCGACGACAAGAAACGCATACAGGCCAAACTGGGCGTGGTGCCCGAGGACGTGCTGGAGCTCAACCACGTGTTCCGCCAGCAAGGCTACCGCAAGGACATGGGCGTCAAGGGCGCGGTGGCCGTGCTGTTCAACCAGCGCTTCATCAAGTCCAAGAAGGCCGCCACCTCCAACTGGGCCAACCCGAAGCTCACCGAGTCGCAGCTGGTGTACGCCGCCAACGATGCCTATGCGGCGGCGCGCGTGTACCACGCACTGGGCCTGCCGGCAGGCACCTGAGGCATCTGCGGCATCGCTACACTGCGGCAGGAAAATTCCTGCACCAGGGGCCATCCATGATCTTCGACTCCGCGGATTACTACTTCATCGACTTCCAGACCGATCTGCCCAAGGAGGCCGCGGGCACGCGCATCGGGATGTACCTCGCCTGGCTCACCCTGCGCGGACTCGGCGGCGAGGGTGTCAACGGCTACCTGGACGACCTGCGCGCACGGCGCATGTCCTGCGCGGATTTTCTGTTCGATGCCTGCGACGGCAAGTTCGGCACGCAGGACGTGAACGGCGAGGGCCTGGCCTTCACCGAGCACTACTACACGGCGCAGTTCAACGACGACTTCGACGCCGTGTTTGCCGGCGAATTCAGCCGCACCGGGCATGACCTCGACGATTCGTGCAGCGTGCGCGGCAACTGGCACAACTACGACCGCCTGGCCCTGGTGCTGAATCGGCGCCTGCAGGGCTGGCGCGCACTGCGCGACCAGGTGGCATGGCCGGTGCTGCCCGCCCTGGACGGCGTGTACTCGGCCGTGCTGCGCGCCCTGCAGCCCTTCATGCAGGCCAAGGGCTTCGTGCACGACCCGGTCAACGAGCCCGAGATGACCGATGCGCCCTCACCTGAGCGCGTAGGACACCTGTACTGCAGTGATTTCCCTGGCGGCAAGCACTGGCTGCTCGTCGTGGTCAGGTCGACGCCGCAGAACACCCTCACGCTGGCGCTGACGGTGGCATCGCGCCTGGACGCGGTGGCCGAGCGCATCCGCGATCATGGCCTGCCCGAGTATTTCAACGACACGCCCGAGAGCCCCCTGCCCTACACCGCCCTCCTGCGCCTGCCACACTGGCTGCGCGGCGACCCGGAACTGCTCGTGGAGAGCGATGGCGATGGCAACACCGCGCTCGTGCTGCGCGGACCCCAGGGCCTGGCGAAGACCGTTCTCCAACTGGCGCAGCGCTGCGAAACCGTGCTCGCCCCCTTGCTGGACCAGCTGGCCACCGTGCAGGGCCTCGATGCCGTGCGCTGCACGCGCCCGCTGTCGGAGTCCATCCTCTACACCGACCCGTACAACCGCCTCGCGCTGTCCACCGCGGAGGCGGCGGGCAACCCGCGCATCCTGGAACTGTGCGACGAGCTCGAGGCCCTGGGCAGCGACCCGCAGGCCCCGGGCTCGCGCATGTTCTACCCGAACCTGATGGCGCACATCCACCTGGTGCGGGAACGGAACACCCGCGCGTAAAAGCTCAGAGTGCCGCTGCGAGGCGCGCTGCCTGGTCGATGGCGCGCTTGGCGTCGAGCTCGCCCGCCTCCAGCGCACCGCCCACCACATGGGGCTTTCTGCCCAGCGCCAGCAGCTCGTCGGCCAGGGTGCGCAGCGGCAGCTGGCCGGCGCACAGCACCACGGTGTCGCAGGGGATCCAGGTCGGGTCCTCACGCTGCTCGCCATGCGAGACGAGCAGGCCCTCGTCGGCAATGCGCTCGTAGTTCACGCCGCCCACCATCTGCACCTGCTTCATCTTCAGCGTGGTGCGGTGGATCCAGCCCGTGGTCTTGCCCAGACCCTCGCCGAGCTTGCCCTTCTTGCGCTGCAGCAGCGTGACCTGGCGCGCCGGTGGCGTCACCTGCGGGCCCTTGGGGGCCAGGCCGCCGCGTGCCTCGGCCGGGTCGGTGATGCCCCATTCGGCCTGCCAGGCGGGGAGGTCGAGCGTAGTCGAGTGGCCCTGGCCGTGCACCAGGAACTCGGCCACGTCGAAGCCGATGCCCCCGGCACCGATGACGGCCACGCGCTCGCCCACGGGCTTGCCATGGCGCAGCACGTCGATGTAGCTGAGCACCTTGGGGTGCTCCTGCCCGGGGATCTTCGGGTCGCGCGGGCTCACGCCCGTGGCGACCACCACCTCGTCGTAGCCCGCAAGGTCGGCCGCCTGCACAGGCGTGGCCAGGTGCAGGTGCACACCCGTGTCCTGCACGCGCGTGGCCAGGTAGCGCAGCATCTCGTGGAACTCCTCCTTGCCCGGCACCTGCTTGGCCATGTTGAGCTGGCCGCCGATGGCCTCGGCGGCATCGAACAGGTGCACCTCGTGCCCGCGCTCGGCGGCCACGGTGGCGGCCGTGAGGCCCGCCGGGCCTGCGCCCACCACGGCGATGCGCTTGGGCTTTTGCTGCGGCGCCAGGGGCTTGTAGACCAGCAAGGTCTCGTGGCAGGCACGCGGGTTCACCAGGCAACTGCTGGTCTTGGCCTTGAACACATGGTCCAGGCAGGCCTGGTTGCAGGCGATGCAGGTGTTGATGCGGTCGGCCTTGCCCTCGGCCGCCTTGTTCACGAAAGCCGGGTCGGCCAGCAGCGGGCGCGCCATGGAGACCATGTCGGCGCAGCCATCGGCCAGCACTGTTTCAGCCACCTCGGGCGTGTTGATGCGGTTGGAGGTGACGAGCGGCGTGGCAATGCCGGCCGCCGCGAACTCGGCCTTCATCTTCTGCGTGACCCAGGCGAAGGCCGCGCGCGGCACGCTGGTGGCAATGGTCGGTATGCGCGCCTCGTGCCAGCCGATGCCGGTGTTGACGATGCTGGCGCCGCCCGTGGCCACGGCCTTGCCCAGGGTGACTATCTCGTCCCAGGCGCTGCCGCCGGGCACCAGGTCGATCATGGACAGGCGGTAGATGATGATGAAGTCAGGCCCCACAGCCTCGCGCATGCGCGCCAGGATCTCCACCGGCAGGCGCATGCGCTGGCTGTAGTCGCCGCCCCAGGCATCGGTGCGCCGGTTGGTGGCGGCCGAGAGGAACTGGTTGATCAGGTAGCCCTCGGAACCCATGACCTCCACACCGTCGTACCCCGCCTCGCGCGCGCGCTGGGCGCAGTTGACGAAGGCGCGGATCTGCCGCTCCACCCCGCTGGCCGACAGCGCAAAGGGCGTGAACGGCGTGATCGGCGACTGCAGCCGCGAGGGTGCCACCGCCAGCGGGTGGTAGGCATAGCGGCCGGTGTGCAGTATCTGCAGCGCGATCTTGCCGCCCGCACCGTGCACGGCTTCGGTCACCACTTTGTGGCGGCGCGCGGCACCGGCCGTGGATAGCGTGCCCGCAAACGGCTTGGTCCAGCCCGCGATGTTGGGCGCAAAGCCCCCCGTCACGATCAGCCCCACCCCGCCCTCGGCCCGCTCGCGAAAATAGGCCGCCATGCGCGAGAGGTCGCGCGCATCTTCGAGACCGGTGTGCATGGAGCCCATGAGTACGCGGTTCTTGATCTGCGTGAACCCGAGGTCCAGCGGGGCGAGCAGGTGGGGGTACAAGGCGTGGCCGGGCGGCAGCTCGCTGGCGATGGATTTCATGGTCGAACGGGCGCGTGGGGCGCCATAGGGTTGAAGATGCAGCCAGAAACACCTGCACAAGCGTTTCTAGAATATTTTTCTAGAACTTTATTCTAGAATGCACTTCCATGGCAAGCCGCAGTTCCACCAAGAGCACTACCTCCCCCCCGCCCGCCGAGGCCACCGACCGGCGCCAGGAGATCTTGAACGCCGCCCTGGCCTGCGCCGCGCAGGCAGGGGTGGAGGCGGTCTCCATCGACGGCGTACGGGCACGCTGCGGCGCCAGCGTGGGCAGCATCTACCACCACTTCGGCAGCAGGGAGGGCATCGTCGCGGCGCTGTTCTTCGACATCTTCCACACACAGTCGCGCAGCATCCAGGCCCAACTCGATGCCTCCGTCGGTGTGGAGGCCGGCGTGCAGGCCCTGGTCAGCGGCTACCTGGATTGGGTGGTGGCGCAGCCCGTGCAGGCGCGCTTTCTGTTCCAGGCACGCGGCTCGGTCGCCGCCGGCCCGCGCAGCGCCGAACTGGCCGAGGCCGCACGCGGCCGCAACCGGGCGCTGGTGGCCTGGTTCGAGCCGCACCGCCAGGGCGGTGCACTGCGCAACCTGCCCTGCGAGCTCATGCCCTCGTTGGTGATGGGCCCGGTGCAGAGCTATTGCCGCGCCTGGCTGTCGGACCGCGCCGGCCAGGGCGCCCTGCCCTCGCCAGACATCTACCGCAGCGAACTGGCGGCGGCGGCGTGGCGCGCAGTGCGCGCCTGAAGCCCCTTCAACCGACCGCACCGCGCTGGCGACCGACCACCCGGTGCACCAGCCAGAAGAGCAAGGCACCCACCGGCCCGATGACCAGCAGGTTCCACAGCGGCATGAACAGCAGGCCGAGCGCCGCCGTCGAGCCCTTGGGGGCGCTGAAGACGCTGTAGTGCATGAACCCGTCCGCCACAAGGCATGCCGCGGCTGCCCCGAGCCCCCACACCGCATGGCGGCCCCGTGCCAGCAGAGCGGCGATGGCGTAGGGGGTGCACGACCAGAGAAGCAGGCCGATGAGAAAGCCGATGGCGTCCATGCCGCCCTCGGCCTTGAAAAAAACGGTGTAGAGGTGCAGCACCACGCCCGCGCCGCTCAGGGCGAGGGTGATAGGCTTCAAGGCAATGGAGGGTGGCATTGCGCTCTCCGGCAAGTGCTTCACGGTGTCGGCCGATGATATCCGCGGTGGCCGGGGCGCAGTGCGCCTTATCCGAGGTACTCGCCTTCGTCGAACTGCCGCTGCACACGGCGCGTCGCCGCCTGCACATGGGCCGCGAGCATGCCATCCAGGCCGATGCCGGTGAGCGTTTTCTGGCAGGCTGGCAGGTAGCGCGCCGCCCATTCGTCGCCATCGCAATCGTGCTCGTAGACCACGTTGTGGAAAGCCCCTTGCGCATCGAAGACCAGCAGCGTCCGGTCTTCATAGCGGTGGTGGGCCCAGCCGAAAACCACGTACTCGCGGGTCAGCACGTCCTGCGAAGCGGGTTTCAAGCCGCTGAATTCCTCGCGGCTGCCGAAGGTGCACAAGGCCCCCATCAGGCTGGGCCAGGCCGGATCGACGTCGCCTCGGTCGGCCCAGGACAGCAGATCGTCGATGGCGAGCAGGTCGATGTGGGCCATGCGGTACCCGTCCAGAAACCGGAAGCCGCCCATCGCCGCATAAAGTGTCTTGAGCGGCTCGGGCACCGGCATGCAGATGCGGGCCTGCAGCCGCTCGATGGCCTCAGGCGCCTCGCACGGGTAGTGGGTCACCTCGAATGCAGATTCGAAGTCCTCTGCGGTGTCTTCGTCCTCCATCTCGGCCACCTGGGACCCCAGAGCCTTCACCGTAGAGGCGTGTTGTGCGAGCGCTGCCGTGAGCAACGGAAAAGAATGGTTGTCGGGCATTGTTTTCGGTGCGGACACGCGGTCTCGCCGTGGCTTGCAAGTTCAATTATCGAGTGCGGTAAAAACTGCCAGCCCGCCTGCGCTGCAGGCCGGCGCCGCAACGTACCTTCAATAGTGAGGCGGCAACTCGTCGCGCAGGTTGCGCGGTGCCCCGCCCGCACCACCATCCGGCGCCTGCTGGCGCAGCTGGATGACCTCCTGCGTGAGCCGGTCGATCAGCTCCTGCTGGCGGTAGATGGTCAGGTTGAGCTGGTCCAGCAGGTCCTCGGTGAAGCTGGCCTTGATCTCCAGGCTCTCCAGCCGCTCGACGATGCGCTGCTGGTTCGCGTCCGGAACCGAGGTCGGCTCCATCAGAGGGCCTGACCGAGGCGCGCCACGCCTTCGCGGATCTTCTCCACGTCGGCCGTCGCGAACGACAGGCGCAGGGTGGCGTTGTCGGGGTTGGCGCAGAAGAACGGCGTGCCGGGCACGAAGGCCACGCCCTTCTCGATGGCGCGCTTGGCCAGCACGTTGCCGTCGGCGACCTTGCCGCCGGCACCGGTCAGGCGCGCCCACACGAACAGGCCGCCCTGGGGCTGCACGAACTCGATGGCATCGCCCAGCTCCTTGCGCAGCGCGTCGCCCATGGCCTGGGCACGCTCGGCGTACACCTTGCGCACCTTGGCCAGCGTGGCGGGCATGCGGCCGGCCTTGAGGTACTGGGCGGCCGTGGCCTGGGCGAAGGTGCTGGTGTGCGCATCGCTGAACTGCTTGCACATGGTGGCCTTGGCCAGCAGCTCGGCGGGGGCGATCATCCAGCCCACGCGCAGGCCGGGCGAGAGCACTTTGCTCATGGAGCCGCAGTGCGCCAGCAGCTCGCGGCTGCCGGGCACGCTGGCCGACAGGTTGAGCAGGCTCGGTGGCGGGGCTTCGCCGAAGTACAGGTCGCCGTAGGGGTCGTCCTCGACGATCAGGGTCTGGTGCTTGACGGCCATCTCCAGCACGGCCTTGCGGCGCTCCAGGCTCAGCATCACGCCGCTGGGGTTGCCGAAGGTGGGGATCAGGTAGACGAATTTCGGCTTGTGTTCGGCGATGAGCTTTTCCAGCTCGTCGGTCTTCACGCCGTTGGCGTCGATGGGGGCGCTGATGAGTTCGGCGCCGTACAGGCGAAAGCACTGGATGGTGGCCAGGAAGGTCGGGCCTTCGACGATGACCTTGTCGCCGGGGCTGATCAGGGTCTTGCCCAGGAGGTCCAGCGCCTGCTGGCTGCCCGTGGTGACGATCAGGTTCTCGGGCGCCAGGTCCTTGGCGCCCTTGCTGGCCATGAAGGCAGCCAGTTGCTCGCGCAGGGGCTGGTAGCCTTCGGTGGCACCGTACTGCAGGGCGGCGCCGGGCTCCTCCGTCAGGGCCTGGTTGCTGGCTTCGCGGATGCCTTCCACGTCGAACATGGCGCTGTCGGGGAAACCACCGGCAAAGCTGATGATGCCCGGCTTGCCCAGGAGCTTGAACAGCTCGCGGATGGCGGAGGTTTCTACATTGTTCAGGCGGTCGGCGAATTGCATGGAGTGGAATCCCGGTTGGACAGTAGGTGACAGCGAATCCGCCATTGTCGCCAATTGGCGTGCAGGTTTCCTGCAGCGTAGACTTGCCCTTCGACAGAATTCCCCTGGAGACATGTGCCATGCCCCTGGAAATCCGCCAGTTGCCGAAGATGCGCCTTGCCTACATGCGCCACACGGGCCCCTACGGTCCGGCCCTGGGCCAGCTGTGGGAGCGCTTTGGCCAGTGGTGCGACGAGCACCGCCTGAGCGAGCCGCGCCCCAAGTTCTACGGCCTGAGCCTGGACGACCCCGCCTGCACGCCCCCGGAGCAATGCCGCTACGACGCCTGCGTGCAGGTCGGCGTGGGCCTGCGCACGGGCCCCGATGCCCAGGTGCAGGACTTTGCGGGCGGCGACTACCTGTGCCAGCACTTCCACGGCACGGGCGCCGAACTCGGTGCCGCCTGGGCAGCCCTGGGCGCACCGAACCAGGTGCCCGCAGGCTGGGAACTCGATGCGCGGCCGGCTGTGGAGGTCTACGACGAGGACTTTGCGATGGACCCAAAGACGGGAGCGTTTGCGTGCTGGCTGTGTGCGGCGGTGCGCAAACAGGGCTGAGTAGCCTGCGGGCCGTCACCGCCCCGGAACCAGCAGGCGCAGCGCCTGCACCAGCCCGGTGGTGCCATGGCGCACCTCGCTCCCACCGGGCTCGACGTCGATGAGCCCGCCGCGCTGGTGGGCGTCGTAGATGCCCACGAGCAGGCGGGCCGTGCTCTCGCTCACGATGCGGCCGAACTTCTCCATCCACTGCGCGCGGGGGATGGCCTGGGCGGTGACGCTGCGCCCGAGCAGTTCGCCCAATGCTTGAGCCACATCGCTCGCGGCATAACGGCGCGGCCCTTCGGCGTGGACGGTCCGTGCGCCGCTTGCCACGCCCGGGTGCAGCAGCAGGTCTGCCGCCATGCGGCCCACATCCTGCGCCGATACCGTGGGGAAAGGCCTGTCGAGATGCTGGTGGAAGGTCGGCAGGACACCCGTGGCCGCGGCCACCGGGATCAGGCCACGCCAGCCTTCCATGTGCTCGGCCGACCGCAGGAATACCTTGGGCATCGGCAGTGGGCGCAGGCTCTCCTCGAAGCCGTGGAACACGCTGGGCATGCCGATGTCTTCGGCGACATGCGCGCCGTAGTCGGAGATCGCCAGCACCAGGCCGGGCCGGGCCCGCTGCAGCGCCTGCACCACACTGTCGATGGAACGGCGCATGTCTGCCACCGCGTCCGGGGCCTGCGGCGTGGGCGGGCAGATGACCTGCACGGCGTGTGCATCCGCCACCGCGCCACCCAGCGCGGCCGGGTCCTGCAGGTCGGCCAGCACGACCTCGCATCCGATGGCGCTCAGGCGGCTGGCCTGGGTGGCGTCCCGCAGGATCGCCCGCACCGGCATGCCGGCCTCGCGCAACGCCAATGAGGTGGAATAGCCGACCTTTCCGGCGGCTCCGACAATTACAAACATGCTTGAAGTCCTTGGATAAAACAGAGTTCCAAGGATGGCGGTCCGGGTGAAAGCTGTCGCGCAGATTCAGACCGTCTATGGCAGATTCGGGCCGATTTCGCGCGACTGGCGGGCGATGTCGCCGGGCGTGCGCCCCAGCAGCCGGCGCATGGTGGAGGCCATGTGGCTCTGGTGGGCAAAGCCCGCCGCAGCCGCCACCTCGCTCGCAGGCATGGCGGTGGTGGCGAGCAGGGCCCGGGCATGCTCGACGCGGCGGCAGATGACGTACTGGTGCACGGGCATGCCGGTGCTGTTGCGAAACAGGGTCTTCAGGCGCGTGGCGCTGAGGCCGGCCACCTGCGCCAGGTCGGCCAGGTGCAGCGGGTGGCCCAGGTGGCACTCGATGAAGTCAGTGAGGCGGCGCAGTTGGCGTGCCGGCATCTTCGGCGCGGTGCGGCCTTGTGGCGCCAGGGCGTGGCCGCCCGCGGTCTCGATCAGGCGAACGGCCAGGGCGTTGGCCAACAGGTCGATGTACAGCGGATCGGACGGAACCTCCGCCTCCAGATCGGCCTTGATGGCCCAGCCGATGGCCTCGATACGCGTGTCGCGCAGCTGCAGCCGGGGCACCAGTTGCGCCCTGGCGGCCGGCAGCCCGAGGTCCTGCGCCACCTGCTCGACCAACGCCGGCTGGAGGCCCAGGCGCAGGATGTGGCAGTCGGCATCGTCCTCCCAGGTACCGCCCACGCCGGCGGGCACCACGTCAATGTCCCCGGGCTTCTGCACGCGGCGCATGCGCTCGCCGCCGCACTCGCAATCGGCATGCACGGGTGGGCCGAAATGCATGCCCAGGCTGTGCATGTCACCGCCCGGCACCTGCACCCGGCCCCGGGGAATGTGCACGAAATCGGCGCGCAGCCCGGTCCACGCCCGGGTGGCACCGGTGAGCAGGATCTGCGGCGTCGGGGAAGAAGAGGGAGAAGAAGAAGCCATGGCGAGCGGGGGAGCGGGGCTTGGGGTGCTGAGCAGCATACTCCCCTGCCCCTTGCCCCCGGGGGCTCAACGCCACTGCTGCGCGAAGAACGCCGACACCTGGTTCTCCAGTTCGGGCTGGTAGGCGACCCGGTCGAAGCCCGGCGGGTTGGCTGCGGCATCGCCGGCATCCGAGGGCAGCGGCATGGATGCCTGGGCCATGAAGGCGAAATGCCCCGCCCCGGCGGCGGTGCTGGCCTGGGCCTTGGGCATGTGGGCCATAACATGGCCGCCGTGGTACTTGCCCACCAGCACCGCATCGCGCTCGGCCACGATGACGCGCACCGGCACGCTCACGGCGGCCAAGCTCTCGGGCGTGAACACCACCGCCATGGGGGCCAGGGCGACCACGGCACGGATGCGCGGGTCGGGCACGGAGACGCGCTGCGCATCGCGGGCGGGAGTGCTGCCGGCAGGCACCGCCTGGGCGGACGGGACTGGGGTGGTGGCCGACAGCTTGCCCAGAGAACAGAACATGGGATCGTCCTGCACCGTGCTGCAGTGCGCAGCCGCACGCTGGGGCTCGGCCTGTGCACCCGCCAGCGCGAGCACGGTGTACCCACCCGCCGAATGCCCCACGGCACCGATTCGCTCCGCCGGGATGAGGCTGCCCCATTCGGGACTGGCCAGCAGCGCGTCGAGCACGCGGCTGACCTGGCGCGGGCGCTCGCTGAAGTAGTGGCCCGAGGTGATCATGGAGCGGTCTTCCCAGTTGTCGCCGGGGTGCCGCAGGGCGGCGACCAGGTAGCCATCCTTCGCCAGGCGCGTGGCCAGGTTGTGGTGGCCCACCTCGGAGCCGCCCGTGCCGTGCGAGATCAGCACCAGGCCCTTGAGCGGTGCCTGCGCTGCCGGGGCACCCGGCGCCACCACGGGTTGCCAGGGGCCCATGGGCAGGGCGCGCGCTGGCGCTGCGGTGGGGTAGAACAGCGCGACCTGGATCGGCGCATCGCCGGGAACGGTGAGCGTGCGGTAGCCCGCTTGTTGTGCGCCGGCCTGGCCGGCCAGGCCCAGCAGGGCTGCAGCAGCGAGGGTTTGGAACAGCAGGGTCATCATGGTGTGTGCCTTCAATATCCGCCACGGCAGCGGTTTGACGGCACTGTAGGCAGGCACTTGCATGCTGCCCACCCCGTTGCGACGAAATGCCCCAGGGCGTCGCCAAATGCGGCGGCCCGGGAGCCGACGGCACCCGGCACCTGCCGCCCCGGCGCTCAATCGCCCCGGATATCCGCCCGTGCCGCCACCGCGCGCATGGCCGGCAGTTCGCGCTCGATGCGCGTGCGCAGGCCTTCGCCGTTGGACCAGGAGGGAGTCATGCCGATGTCCACCAGCTTCTTCTTGAACTCGGCCGAGGCCATGGTGTCGGCCAGGGCCTTCTCCAGCCTGCCCTGCACCGGTGCGGGCAGGCCGGCCGGGCCGACAAAGGCGAACCACGAGCCCATGTCGAAGCCGGGGTAGCCGCTCTCGGCCACGGTCGGCACGTTGGGCAGCAGCGCCAGGCGCTGCGCACCCAGGGCGACGATGGGCTTGATCTTGCCGGCCTTGATGAGCGGGGTGGAGGCCACCACCGTGTCGACCGCGAACTGCACTTGCCCGCCCATCAGCGCCGTGAGGTTGGGTGCGCTGCCGTTGAAGGGCACATGCAGCATCCTGGCGCCGGTGGTGGACTTGAGCACCTCGCCGCCGAAGTGCACGGACGAGCCCGTGCCGTACGAGCCGTACGAGAACTTCTCGGGCGCCGCCCTGGTCTGGGCAATCACGTCCTTGAGCGTGCTGCCCGGCGTGTCGTTGTGGGCCACCAGCAGCAGGCCCATGTCGGCCACCAGGCCCAGCTGCGTGAAGCTGCGCAGGGGGTCGTACGGCAGGTTGTTGCGGATGGCCGGGTTCAGCGTGAAGGTGGTGTTGGCGCCCAGCAGCAGGGTGTAGCCGTCGGCAGGCGCCTTGGCGACGATGGACGCCCCCACCACGGTGCCGGCACCGGCCCGGTTCTCCACCACCATGGGCTGGCCCAGGCGCTCGCCCAGGGCGGTGGCCAGCAGCCGGCCGAGGATGTCGGTGGCGCCGCCGGGCGCGAACGGCACGATGAGCTTGATGGGCCGCTCGGGGTAGCCCTGTTGCGGCTGGGCCCACGCCACGGCGGGCATCGCCAGAACGGCCGCAGCGGCCACCAGACACGACAGGAAACGGGAACGCGGCACGGGCATGGGGAATACCTCCAGGGCAAGAACAAGCGCCGCGAATGAACGCAGGCGACGGCGGAAATCGGCGGGTAGGCTCAGCGCAGCAAGGGGCTGCGGACCTTGGAGTAGCCGCTGGCCAGGTCGTACGCATGGCCGAGCTGCAGCACGGACGCATCGGACTGCACGGGCCCGATGATCTGCAGGCCGGCCGGCAGGCCCTCGGGGCCGAAGCCCGCGGGCGTGGCCAGGGCCGGCAGGCCGGCCATGGTGGCGGGCACCACGGTCTCCATCCAGCGGTGGTAGGTGTCCATGCGGCGCCCGGCCACTTCGTGCGGCCAGTCCAGGCTGGCGTCGAAGGGGAACACCTGGGCAGCGGGCAGCACCAGGAAATCGAAGCGCGTGAACAGCCCGCGCAACACCTGGTACCAGGCGGTGCGCACGCGCGCCGCGTCATAGACCTGCATGGCGGTGAGCGCCAGGCCGCGCTGTATCTCCCACACCGCCTCGGGCTTGAGCTGGGCGCGCTTGGGCGCATCGTGGTACAGGGCCGCATTGGCCCCCGCGACGCTGAAGCTGCGCAGGTCCAACCAGGCCTTCCACAGCTGCGCGAGGTCGAAATCGACCACGGCCTTCTCGACCGTGCAGCCCACCGCGCGGAAATGGCCAAGCGCCTTCTCGCAGGTGGTGTACAGGCCCGGGTCGGTGGGCAGGTAGCCGCCCAGGTCGCCCAGCCAGCCGATGCGCACGCCCTTGAAGTCGCGCTCCAGCGGCTGGCCGAAGGCGGCAATGTCGTCGCTGCGGCGCGTGAGCGGCAGGCGCGCGTCGAACCCGGCCTGCACCGACAGCAGCAGTGCCAGGTCGGGGATGTTGCGCGCCATGGGGCCGGTCACGCTGAACTGCTGGAAGAACACTTCCTCCGACGGCCCATGCGGCACCAGGCCGGGCGAGGTGCGCAGGCCATACACGTTGTTGAACGCGGCCGGCGTGCGCAGCGATCCCATCATGTCCGAGCCATCGGCCACGGGCAGCATGTGCAGGGCCACGGCCACGCCCGCCCCGCCGCTGCTGCCGCCGGCCGAGCGCGACGGGTCGAAGGCATTGCGCGTGGTGCCGTACACCGGGTTGTAGGTGTGCCCGCCCAGGCCGAACTCGGGCGAGTTGCTGCGGCCGATGAAGAGCGCGCCGCTGGCACGCATGCGCTCGAACACCACCGCATCGGTGGTCGTGACCTGGCCCGCAAAGAGGGGGGAGCCGCGCGTGGTGACCATGCCCGCGGCGGGCGCGATGTCCTTGGGCGCCTGGGGCATGCCGTGCAGCGGGCCCAGGCTCTGGCGGCGGGCCAGCTGCGCATCGCGCTCGGCCGCCTGTTGGTGCAGCGCATCCCGGTCGGCCATGGCCACCAGGGCGTTGACCACGGGGTTCAGGCGGTCCACCTGGGCCAGGTAGGCATCGAGCACCTCCACGCACGAGACCTCGCGGGCATGGATGGCGCGCGACAGGCCGGTGGCCGTGTGGGCCACGATGCCGCGGGGAGCGGTGCCCATGGCGGGTGGTGTGGAGAAGTCAGGCATGGGGGTGCAGGCGCAATGTGTCGGAGGTAAGTCAGCATAAGCACGCCGCCGGTTTTCTACAATCGGCGATTTCAGACACTATCGTTGCGTTTTACGCAAACCAGACAGAAGGGCCTCTACCATGCTTTCCAGCCGACTGCAGGACACGGCCCTGCGCTATTTCCTGGAGGTGGTGCGCAGCGGCTCGGTGAGCGAAGCGGCCACGCGCCTGAACGTATCGCCCTCGGCCGTGAGCCGGCAGGTGGCGGCGCTCGAGGGCCTGCTGGGCGTGCCCCTGTTCGACCGGCGCCCGCGCGGCATGGTGCCCAGCGCGGCTGGCGAACTGCTAGCGGCCCATGCGCGGCGCGGTGCACTCGAGGCCGACCGCGTGGTGGCCGACATAGAGGCGCTGCAGGGGCTGCACACCGGGCTGGTGCAGGTGTGCAGTTCGGCAGGCTTTGCCATCGAGTTTTTGCCGCGCGTGATGGCCCAGTTCCGCACGCAGTACCCGGGCATCCAGTTCCGTGTGCGGGTGGCCAGCCCGGCGGCTGTGACCACGGCCGTGCTCAACGGCGACGCGGACATCGGCCTGACCTACAGCCGCACGGCCGAGCGCGACATCACGGTGCAGCACCGCGAGGCCTCGCCCGTCATCGCCATCATGCGGCCCGACCACCCGCTGGCGCGCTTTGGCTCGGTCACGCTGGCACAGATGCACCCCCACCCCATTGCCCTGCCCGAGCGCGACAACACCGTGCGCCAGCTGTTCGACATCGGCTGCAGCCAGCGCGGCCTGGTGTTCGAGCCGGTGCTGGTGTGCAACCACTTCGAGACGCTGACCCACTTCGTGCTGCACGGCGGCGGGCTGTCGATATCGGGCGAGGTGACGGTACGCGACCGCGTGCGCCGCGGCGAACTGCATGCCGCCCAGATCCGCGAACGGGGCATGAGCGCCCGCGCCGTGGAGCTGCAGACGCTGAGCGGCCGCACCCTGCCCGCGGCGGCGCGCATGTTCCTGGAGTTCCTGAGCGCACAGCTGGTGGCGCGGGAAGCGGGGTGATCAATCAGGTCAAGGGCTTGATCAGCACGTACAAGGTGAGCCCCGGGATGTAGTTGTCGATCTGGGCATGACCCCGGTACCCGGCACGCTCGTACATCGCGGCCGTCTTTTGCGACAGCGATTCGATGAGGCTTTCGCTGCATCCGGCTCCTCCGGCGGCCTCCTCGATGCCGGCCAGCAGTCTGCTGCCAAGGCCTTTGCGCCGATGCCCGGCATCCACCCAGAGGTATTCCACATACAGCCGGTCCAGCTCGATCCGACCCACCGCGCCACCGATCAGGTGACCGTTTTCGCGGACCAGGCAGGCCAGCGGCTGAGGCTCTCCTGCACCGATGGATGCACGGTCATGGGCAATGACCGCCTTGGAAATCTGCGCAACCACCCGCCCTTCAGGCGCAAAAGAAGTCTCTAGCTCGTTCATGTTCCACCGCAGCGATTTTTCTGCTGATCTGTTGCGCCCCTTGGCCTGCGCGCCATCGCGCCTGGGACCCTCTGCAAAAATGGTGCTGTTCAGGGTTCACCGCAGATAGCGCAGGCGTGCTGCGAGCAGGCAAGCCATGCAGTCTAGGCAACACCGCATCAATTCGCCGTAAAAAGACGGGGTGAAGCCATCAAATCGCCGTCAAGAACCCTCTGCAGGACAATGCCGCATCCGACAAGAAGACATCCCCCCACCCCACCATGAAAACCGAGCAGATCGAGCCCTTCTTCGCCGCCCTCAAGGCGGCCAACCCCATGCCCAACACGGAGCTGGAGTACACCACCCCGTTCGAACTGCTGGCCGCCGTGCTGCTTTCTGCCCAAGCCACCGACGTGGGTGTGAACAAGGCCACGCGCAAGCTGTTCCCGGTGGCGGGCACGCCACAGGCCATCCTGGACCTCGGCCTCGAAGGGCTGGAGGGCTACATCAAGACCATCGGCCTGTACCGCACCAAGGCCAAGAACCTGCTGGAGACCTGCCGCATCCTGGTGGAACAGCACGGCAGCGTGGTGCCCCGCACGCGCGAGGAACTGGAGGCCCTGCCCGGCGTGGGCCGCAAGACGGCCAACGTGGTCCTCAACGTGGCCTTCGGCCAGCCCACGATGGCGGTCGATACGCACATCTTTCGTGTCAGCAACCGCACGGGGCTGGCGCCGGGCAAGGATCCGCTGGCGGTGGAGTTGCAGTTGCTGAAGCGGGTGCCGCAGGCGTATGCGGTGGATTCGCACCACTGGCTGATCTTGCTGGGGCGGTATGTGTGCCAGGCGCGCAAGCCGCGGTGTTGGGAGTGTGTGGTGCCGCAGTATTGTGACTACGAGCCGAAGACGCTGGCGCCCTGAGCCCTGAGCCCTGAGCCCTGAGCCCTTGGCTTTGGGCGTGGCTGTTGGCGTTGGTTGATTCATGCCTTGGCCAAGGGCGGGAGCCGGGGTGTGCGCCCGGCGGCGCACCTACCTTCTTTTGCTTCGCCAAAAGAACGTAGGCCAAGAAAAGGCGACC